>JBOHUC010000082.1:0-22291 GCA_050733935.1 Candidatus Eiseniibacteriota bacterium
AAGGGCGGCCGCCGCGACGGGTCACCTTCAACTTCGGCAGCAGGGGCTCGATCTTCTTCCACTGAGCATCGCTCAGCAGTACGTTCTTCCGGACCATCGACCACCTCCTCCGCAAGAGGCGGAAGGAGAATGGCCCCGTCGATCGCGGCGTGCAAGCGCAAAACGGGTTATGAAACCACTTCTAGATACAGGTGAACGTCGTTGTAAACAGCGTCGCCCGCCACCACTAAACCGATCGAGGGCACGTGCAGGCAGGTTGTTGCATCCGTGTCCGTGTGACCGAGCTCCACGACCCTCAGTTCGCGCCCTTCCAGTTCGAACGCATCTCCCTTGAGTTCCTCGGCCATCACCAGGTTCTGGGGAATCTGACCAGGGAATGCCGCTCCCCAAGCCGCGAGCCCCTGCGGTGACGCGTTTCCGTGCATTACCTGGATCGTGTTCGCTGTCGCCAACATCCTCGCGCCAGGGAACCGCTTGTGGAGTGTTCCGAGGCCGAACCAATGATCGGCGTGCCCATGCGTGATGTAGATGATCGTCAGGTTCTTGTTCTTGGACGCAACCCAGTCGGCAAGAGCGTTCGCCTGTCTATCTGTCATGAACGCGTCTACCAGGACCGCGTCACTCTTGCCGAAGATGAGGGTCGACGCCGACGCCTGGAAGAATGTCTCCTTGATACCTTCCGGCCGATCGGCCTGAGCGATTGGGAGGCCCGGAGTCACGAACACGTCCCACTGCAAGAGCTCCGACTGGGGGCCCTTCAAGCCATCGTTCTTGACTGTCGTTTGATTCATCGAGGAACTTCCTCCTTCAGAGCTCGAGGACCTCTGTGAGCTCTGTGGTCATGAGGCCGAGCTGCGAGAACAGAAGTAGATCGACCCGTTCGCGAGCCTCCTCCATGCTTCCCACGTTCCACACGAGGGCAACGCCCTTTCCATCGGCCCGGCGATATGCGTGCGCCACGATGCCCGCGGCCTTGTGGGCCTCGATGGTGGCCATCTCGGCGATTGCGTCCGGGCCGATCTTCGAGGGATCTGTAAACGTACCAATGGCGAGAACGAGCACCCGGGGCCTCAGTAAGGAGCCAGATTCGAGTCCGAGTCCAGAAACGCACTCGCGTGACGCGTGAACGACTCGGGATACTGGAAGATCGAGCCGTGTCCCGCGTCGGGATAGGTCAGCAGCACGGCGTTCGGCAGGTTCTCCACCAGCCAATACGAGTTCCTGACGGCAATCATCGCGTCGGACGTGCCGTTCACCACGAGCGTCGGCTGACGGATGTCTCGCAAGTCCGCGAAGCGCTCACCGGTGTATCGGTCCCACTCCCGGAAGGACGCTATCTGTGCCTGCGCGACGTCGTGCTTCGACGGCGGATCGAGGTCTTCTCGGCGCTCCATGATGCGGCCAACGAACGCTTCGCCTGCCACCTGGCTCGCCTGCGAGGGCGTGAAGAAGATTTTCTGCAGCACCATGTATCCGCGGAGCGCGGGATCGGCCAGGTGCCTTGCGAGCGCCGGCTTCTCGAGGTCCATCACGTCCTCCCCACCACGCGGCGCGGTTCCGACGAGGATCATCTTGTGAACGAGCGAAGGTTGCTCTCGGGCGATGACCTGGGCGATCGCACCACCGAGCGAGAAGCCCAGAATGTCGCAACTCGCGAGCCCGAGACCGTCGAGGAAAGCCAGCACATGCTTCGCCATCCCCGCCATGGTGTCGGGAACCTCGCCCGATGAACGTCCGATGCCTGCGTTGTCGAACAGCAGGATCTCGCGTCCCGCGGCAAGCGGGTCGATCACGGCCGGGTCCCAGTTGTCCAGGGTGCCTGTGAAGTGCTGGAGGCAGATGAGCGGGTGAGCGTTCGCGCTCCCGATTCGACGATACGCGTACGTCTCGCCCCGCGCCTGGAGGAACTCCGTTATTGCACTGGTAGTCTTGAACATGTCTCGCCCCTGCTGACTAGAGGTGCCTGCGTCGATGGTGCGCATTGTCGCGTCTAACCTCTCGCGGTCGTGAGCATGCTGTTGCCATTCGCTGTCTGTGCGGCCGGCACCTCTTCCTGCGAAACGTCCCAATGCTCCACGATCTTGCCGTTGGCGACTCGGAAGATATCGACAGCGACCATGGGCTTGGGCCCCCATCCCACGTTGCGACCATGACGCTGGGGTTGCGATCGATGAAGACCTCCGTGATCCCCGCAAGAACCATGGCTCTGTTGGCCTCGATGGCAACGTTCTTCTCAGCGCTCATGCTGCACCTCGAAGTCGATGGGTCGAACGCGAGTCGGCTCGCCCGAAGCGCTGGAGCGATCGCTCCAGTATTTCTAGACCATTCGCTCTGGTAGAGTCAAGGGATGTCGCGCGAACGTGATCGGGACTCTCGAGCAGCGCTCATCCACGCCATGGCGCAACTGCTCCGAGGACAGGGATATGCCGCCACGGGGCGCGCGGAGGTGCTCGCCCAGAGTGGCGTTTCCAATGGGTCGCTTTACCACCACTTCCCAGGAGGGATGGAGGAACTCGCGCAGGCGGCGCTGGAGGCGTCGGGGCACGTCGTCGCAGACGCTCTCCGCCGCGCATTGGATGGAGCGCCCAGCGCCGGCGTCGGCATTGGCCGGTTCCTCGACATCGCCCGAAAGCCCGTGGCAGGCGATGACTGCCCAGGCTGTCCCATTGCGCCGACCGCCCTCGAGTCGCCGATCATCAGCCCTCGGCTACGCGACGTCGCCGCCCGATGCTTCGCCGAATGGGAGGCCATTCTCGCGGCACGACTCCGACTCGACGGATGGCCCGACCGGGCGGCGATCGAGATGGCTTCGGCGGCGCTTGCCCTGGTCGAGGGGGCACTGCTCCTGGCGAGGGTGAGCCGACGAATGAGTCATCTTGATCACGCGAAGCGGGCCGCACTCGTCTTTCTTGCCAAGCCACAGATGGAGGGTCCCCGCCGCCGTGGCGCCTTGCCCCCTCGCAGAACGCGACAAGCCCGAGGGGCGCCGAGTTCCTCGGGCCAGCGCGGTAAATGACAGCGATTACTCGGCGGTCAGGGCTCATCGCCGCTCTTCGATGAGATGGGCCACGGCCTGGGGCTGCGAAACGTACAACGGCTCGTAGCGAAGGTGAACTGCTCCCCACACCATTGGAAGCGAGTTCAACCGGCCCGTCGGATCTACTTCTGCATCGCAGCGCGCCCTGCGACGGTCCCCGACGACCACGCGAACTGGAAGTTGAATTCAGAGAGATTCTGCGGGCAATTCCATACCTGGGGCGACCCGGATTCCGTGTCCACTCTGCTACCGAACGATCAGGAACGTCCGGGTCATCCGTCCCTCGGGCGTCGAGAACGCCGCGTAGTACACGCCCGCCGGAACCGAGCGCGACGCCGCGTCGCGTCCGTCCCACGCGACCGAATGCGCGCCGGCCTCGCGGTCGCCGCTTGCGATCGTGCGCACGCGCCGCCCGTCGACCGTGTAGATCGAGAGCTCGACCCGCGCCGGACGCGCGAGTGCAAACGACAGCGTGGCCGCACCCCGGGCGGGGTTCGGCGACACGGGCAAGAGAGCGGTCGCTGAAGGCAGCGCGTTCGCTTCGGGCGCGGGCGCATCGGAGCCGCCCGAAACACCCTCGAGTGCCACCGGAGCGTTCTTCGCATCGCGCGCCTTCGCGGCCGCGACCTGGAGCCCCGGATCGCCGTCGCGCAGCACGCGGAACGTCACCACTCCGAGCTCGACGCGACCGATGAAGCCACGCTCGCGCACGCCGAGGAGCGCCGCGTCGATCGCCCCCGGACCCGGCGAGAGCGCAATGCCGCCCGCCCGCGCAACGTCCCGGCCCGCTTCGACCGAAACGGGAGCGAGCACGTACACATCCCATCCGAGCTTCGTCGCGAGACCCTGAATACGACCCGCGCCTTCGAGCACGAGGCGCGCCCGCACGAGCGAGCCCGGCTCGAGCCGCGCCCCTGGAACGAGCCGGCCGTCCGCGCCCTCCGCTTCGATCGCGAGCGCGTCCACGGCACCGGGCCCGCCCGCCACCACCGGGCCGCCCGTCGACGCACCGTCGTCCAAAACCGAAGGCGCTGACACCAGCTTGTAGTTGATCGAGTAGAGAATGAGATCCTCGAAGTCGATCAAGTTGTCGGTCGTCGGCCGTCCGTTGACACTGAGATCGGTCGTCGGCCCGACGTCGATGCACTCGAGCGGATCGTTGACCGGAAGCGCCACGCCGTAGCTCGACCCGAGGAGCGAGAGGTCCGCGGTATCCACGGCGTCGTTGCCGGCACAGGCGGTGAAACCGTCCGAAACGTCGCCCAGATGATAGTTGAGCGTGCCGTCCGTGAGCGCCGAAGCGGCCGAAACGTTGCCGCATCCGTCGGTCGTGAACGCCACGTAGTAGTAAAAGTCGCGCGCGCCCGTGCGATCCACGCCGCCCGGGGTCGTGACGCTCGTGAGCGCCCAGCCATCGCTCAACGCCGCCGCCGGAGTCGCCGGAACGAGCGGCACGGCGCCGCCGTTCTCGTCGTACTGCGGATACCCGCCGAATCCCTTCCGGTAGACGGCAACGGACGAGCCGCCTTCCTGCCCCGTCCAGTCCACGATGACGTCGGTCGTCCCGTTCGGCGGCTGCACGTTTCCTGTGAGCTGCTGCGAGGCCTCGGCCGTGACCGCGGGCGGGGCCGTGTTGTCGATGTCCACCTCGGCGATGAAGCCCGGGTTCGCGGGCACGGGACCGTTCGAGCAATCGCGTGCGGTCGCCGCGAACACCTTGATCGTGCCGCTCCCGCCCGGATCGGTGCTCGTCACGAGCAGGTTGAAGAGCGCAGCGCTTCCGGTCGCTCCGCACGGAACGCCGAGCGTCGCTTCGTCGATCACGTAGCGACTGCTGCCGAGGGCGGTGATGAGAAAGACCGGTGGATCGGCCCCGGTCGGCAGATAGCCGGCGGAGGTCGCCTGCGCGCCGCACAGGCTCAGGTTCGGGCTCAGCTCGACCCGCACGCTGTAGCCGCGAATTGGCGTCGGGTCGTCCCGGTGGAAGAACACGGGCACCGAGACGCACGGCGTCGCAGTCGAGATGCACGTGCCCGGCCCCGGTTCGGCCGCCAGGTAATCGAACGCCGTGATCGTGAGCGAGTACGGCGTGCTGCCCAGGCAGCCCGCATCGTCGGTCGTCGAGACCGTGAACGCGAACGTCCCCGGATTGCTCGGCGTTCCGAAGAGGACACCGCCCGCCGACAGGGAGAGCCCGGCCGGCAGCGTGCCGCTCGTCACCGAGAAATTGCCGTAAGGAGCAATGCCTCCGCCGCCATCGAGCGCCTGGCTGTACGGCGTCCCGAGGTTCCCATCCGGGAGCGTCGCGGGCGCGACCACGAACGGTTCGCACGGCTCGGCCAGCAGGAAGCGGCTGAAGCCGCCGAGGCTCAGCGCTTCGACGCTCGTCGCCGTCACCGTGCCGACGGGCGGAAGGCTCAGGATCGCTCCGTCGAGTTTTCCGACGACGAGATCGAGCGCACTGGCACCCGCGTCGAGCTCGGCCGGATCGTAGTGGAACACCGCACTTGCGTTCGTGAACGAGAGACCGGGCGCCTGAATGTCCCACGTGCGCGCGACCTTCCGGATCCGCCTGAGCCCCGTGCCGTTCGCCGGAAGCCCGAGCAGAGTCCACGGATCTCCTCCCGTCGAGGAGGCCACCATGATACCGCCGGTCGGATCGACGACCGTCACACTCACGGGCGCCGCACGCACGGCGTCGCCCACGCGGAAGTCGTGAACCGCCGAGCCCAGCGCTCCGGGAATCGTTCGTAGGAGCGGCCCGTTCACCCAGCCCGGGCCGGTCAGGGTTGCCGCACTCCCGAGCGAAAGCGGCGAGGCGGGGAATGTCGTCGTCACGTTCCCGCCCGTGAGGCTCACGGCGCCGTCACTGTGGACGAGCGATCCGAGGACGACTCCGGCCGGGTTCGTGATCCGAAGGTCGCTTCCGCTCTCGAGCGTGAGCACGCCGTTGCTCGCAATCGTCTGCAGTCCCGAACCGTTCATGTCGAGCACGGCCACACCCGTTCCCGTGGGTGCGAGCTCGAGGAAGCCGTTCGACCCGACCGTGATGCTGCCGCGCACGTCGAGCGTGCTCGTCGCGCTCGAGGGAATGAAATTGATGCCGCCGAACTGAACGCTCAGGTTGTCGACCACGGTCGGCGGCCCGGCGCCGAGGACGACGACCGTCAAGCTTCCGAAATTGACTTCGAGGTCGCCGAACGTGCGTCCGGCGAGGCTGAAGCCGAAGTTCGTGAGCTGCCGAACCAGGCTTCCGGATTCGAACGTCACTTTCGCCGCGGGCTGGACAAGACCGAACGGAGTCGCACCGGCCTTGTGCGTGTACGTCGAGCCCGATTCGAAGACCACGACATCCGGTGCACCTGACGCCGTGAACGCGTTCCCGATGAAGCCGGTCTCGACGGAGAGCGAGCCTCCCGACTTGAAGTGCACCGCGTCGGCATCGAGCGCGAACAGGCGATGGATGTTCCCCTGGAAGATGACGCTCCCCGAGATCGCCGCCGTGGCACCGCTCTGGAGCACGATCGAAATCGACGGGAGCCCCGCGGTCGCGATCGAAAGCGTCGAGCCCGCCCCGATCGTGAAGTCGTCCCCCGGGCCGCCCGACGGCATGAGCCGCGGCGAGATCGACCAGGGCTGACCGCCGAAGTTGGTCGCGTTCGTCACGCTGCACGAGGTGTTGCTCGCGATCGCGGTCACCTCGTGGCTCGAGAGCGTCGTGTTCCCGAACAGGACATCGCCGAGCTCGAGCTCGGTCAGGAACAGGGTCCCCGATCCGGTCACGGTCGCTCCCGCCTTCGAGATCGAACCCGTGCGCGGAACCGCCACGCCAGAGGTGAACGTCACCGACACGGCGTTCGTCAAGTGGAGCTGGCCGATCGTCTCGCGCGGCACGCTCGAGACGGACGCCGTCGCGGTCACCGACCCGTCGAAGACGAGGATGTCGTCGGTCGCCGGTGTCGTGCGGGCGGGACTCCAGCTCGCGGGCGCGGTCCACGCCCCGGACGAGACGTCCCAGATGTAGGTCGCGGCTGCGTCTGCGCGGGCTGCAGAGCCGACAAGGCCCGCGAAGCTCGCGAGGATCACGGCGAAGGCCGCGCGCCGGGGGACGATCGCGCCGGGGAGTCGAGTCGACGGCCGATCCATCATGGCGACGAATCTCCTGAGAGTGCGTTACCGATCGAGCTTCAGTGATAGAGCGACTTGATGCGTCCCCAGGTGGCCGGACTCGCCGGCACGACCGAGGTCACGACCACGCGCCCGCCAGTGCACCCGGGCAACGTTTGAACATTGTCCGGATCGCGGAAGTCCGCGCTCCGGCATTCGAGAAGGCTCTCGCCGACCGCAATCCCCTTGAACTGAAAGTAGACGAGCACTCCGGGCGTTTGCGTCACGCCGACGAGCATCGCCGCGTCGTACCACGCCGAATCCTGTGGTGCGGTGGACTCGGGGACGAGCGCACCGAAGAACGGATTTCCTGGCGTGGTGAGCACGTCGCCCGGAAACGCCCCGAGAAGCTGGAGCACGGCAGGGTCGAACTGGAAGATGAGGTCGTATCCCTTCAAGTTCGTGAAGGCGTCCGCTTCCACCCGAATCAGGAACGGATCGCCGATGCTCACGGTCGTGTCACTCGGCGAGATCCAGACATTTACCGCGTGCGCGGTTCCTGCGGTCGCCATGCCGAGGAGCGCGGCCACGGCCCAGGCGAGCGCCGCCGTTCGCCACGACACCGACACGACGACCGGCACCGACGCTGCCGCGGACGTACGCGCGGCCCGGACCGAAGGTCCATTCCCCGAGGCGCGCATGCGGATCTCCTGTGTGCTCACGCTAGGGAACGATCGTCAGCCGCTGGACCGCGCGCCGCCCGCCGGCCCCGAGCACGGCCTGATACACGCCGGCCGCGACCGGGCGTCCGCGATCGTCGCGGCCGTCCCACGTGACCCGCGTCTCCCCCGCGGCCTGCGCCACGACGCCGAAGTCGCGAACGCGGCGGCCCTTGGCATCGAGGATCGAGACGGTCTGGGGTGCGGCGATACCGGAAGAGACGAGGAGCGTCGTGCCGGTGCGGCTCGGATTCGGCTGCGCGCGCAGCGACACGCCGACAGGAGCTCCGTCGGGCGCCGGACCGACGTCGACGGGGTTTCCGATGTACACGTTCGCGTCGAACGTCTCGACCGGGAAGACGAAGAGCCCTGCGTCGTAGAACTTGGTGCGCAGCGGCCGGATCCTGACCTGCGTATCGCCATGGATGAACCCGGCCTTGAAGCGCAGCTTGTAGAGCTGGCCCGGGCCCGTGAGCGCAACGCCTGCGCACAGCAGGACGTGGTTGATCACCATGGAATCAGCGGACGCGTTGAAGCGATGAAACGTGTTGCCGCACGCTCCGGTCATGAGCGCGCCTTCCTGAAGGGATGTCGGGACCGTGGGCAGGAACGTGAGCATCGCCGGGTCGAACTCGATCACGGCGTCGTAGCCGTTGAAGTGCGCATCCGCGACGAGAATCGAGAGATCGAGGTCGAACTCGGTGTCCTCGGGAACCATGGAGCTCGCGGGCGTGAGCCCCACGTGAATCCCCGCGGCGAGAGCGGCGGTCCCCGTTCCACCGCCGAGGCAAGTCGCCAGGCACAACCCCATCCACAGCGCCGTCATGGCGCGCGTAGTCCGTGCGAGCATGGAGAACTCTCCTGTGCAAATGGGGGGATGGAAATTGCGATCACATCTGGCCAGGGGGGATTCCAGGCGGGCCCGGAACGACGGGCGCGACCTATTATACACGCCGGCACGGCCAGAAGGCCCTGTGAAATCGGTCACTTTTGGACTTTTGCTCGTCCCGGGACCGGGCGTTCCGGGCCCCGCCGGGGCGGGAGCGCGAGCACCCCCCACCCCGGCGGACCTCCCTTCTCAACGGTCGATCAGGGTCACGGTCCGGCTCTCGCGCGGGCCGCCCGCGCCCTTGAAGGCCGCGTAATAGACCCCCGCCGGCATGCGGCGACCCGACTCGTCCGAGCCGTCCCACGTCTCCGTGTGAATCCCGGCGTCGCGCGGACCGGAGACGAGCGTCTTCACGAGCCGCCCGCCGACCGTGTAGATCGAGAACTCGACCGGCCCCGACACGACGAGCCCGTACGTGAACATCGTCGCCGAGCGGAACGGGTTCGGAGCGGCCCCCAGGAGCGCCGTGCGTGAGGCGCGCACAGCATGGGCGCCCGCAGCGACTCCGAGAGCGATCGGCCGATTGCGCGCATCGCGCGCCACGACCTCGCCCAACGCAAACGCCGGATCCCCCGCGCGCTTGACGCGGAAGCGGACAGTCGCGAGGTCGAGCTCTCCGGCGAATCCGGTTTCGCGCACGCCGAGGAGCGCTGCATCCACCGTCCCTGCGGCGGGCGAGAACGCGACACCGCCTGCGGCCGTGAGTCCGGCCGAGGCTTCCACGTCGACGGGCTCGACGACGTTCGCGTTCCATCGCATCGGCACTGAGAGCGCCTGCACGCGTCCCGATCCCGAGAGATGGATCCGCGCGGCAATCTCAGCACCCGGAGCAGCAACACCCGCGGCTTCGAACGACACCTCGTCCGTTCCCGCGCCCGGGACGGACGTTGGTGCGTCGGCGATCACGCCCGGCGCACTCACTTCGCCGAAGTTGATCGCGAACACGACCAGATCCTCGAACTGGATCGCGTTGTCGGTGGTGGGACGCGCGCTCGTCGAGAAGTCCGTTGTCGGCCCGACGTCGAGATAGGCAACGGCCGCGACCGAGCCTCCCGAGATTCCGTAGTTCGCGCCCAGAAGAGAGAGGTCCTCCGAGCCGACCAGGTTGTTTCCGGATCCCGGCGTGAATCCGTCCGAGACGTCTCCGAGATGGTAGTTGAGCGAGCCGCTCGTCACGTTCGAGACTGCAGAGACGTTGCCGCAGCCGTCGGTCAGGAATGCGACGTAATACCAGAAGTCGCGCGCGGGTGGCTCATCCTGCTGTCCGCTCGCCGTGAGTCCGGTGAGTGCCCAGCCGTCACCAAGCGCGGCCGCCGGCGTCGCCGGGGCTGACGGGACGGCGCCGCCCGCGTCGTCGTACTCGGGATAGCTGCCGAAGCCCTTCCGGTAGACGGCGACACTCGAGCCGCCCTCGGCGCCCGACCACGTCGCGGTGACTTTCGTCGTGCCGTCCCCGTCGTTGCCGCTCGTGACCTGGGCGCTTGTGACATCCGCGAGCGCGGCCGGAGCCGACGTGTCGATCGGCACCGAAGCGGAGCCGCCGGCGGCGACCGCAAGGGGCGAGTTCGGACAGTCGCGCAGAACGACGGCACCAATCGAGACGGTGCCCGTGCCATCCGATCCGCCCGTCGCCTTCTTCACGGCCACGTTGAAGAGCGTCCCGCTCGCCGCGGTCGCTCCGCACGGCGCGCCGAGGATCGCGCAGTCGACGGTGTAAGAGCCGCCGCCGTTTGCGATCACGAGGAAGGACGTCGTGCCGATCGAGTTGAGATACGAGCCCTGCGTGATGCTCGCGGACGGCGTGCTGCACAGCTCGAGGTCCGAAGAGAGCTGGATCGTCACGCTGTACGCCCGCACGGCCGTGAGGTCGGTGCGCGTGATCGTGACCGGCACGGTCCGGCACGGGTTCGGGATCGAGACGCAGCCGGACGGCGATTCGGCCGCAATCGTGTTCGGGGAAGCCGCCGCCACGAACGAAACACTGATCGTGTGATCGGTGATGACCTCGTTGAACGTGTAGCCGGCCATGGGGCCCAGCGAGACGGCATCCACGACCAGGTCACTGACCACGTATCCCCCGTCGGGCGTGATCACGAATGACTGGTCGTCGCCGTCGGCCACGAGCACGGCCCCCGACGGTGCGATCAAGCCGTTCGGTCCGGCGCTCGCCGTGATGGTGTGGTCCACGGCTTCGCCGAGGATGAAGTCGCTGAACGACGTGAGGTCCGCCGCCTGGAGGCTCGTTGCGGTGCGGCCAGTCACCTCCGGCCGCGTCCAGGTTCCCCCGTCAAACTTGCGAATCACGAACGCGAGCGGATCGGCGCCGGCGTCAATGGCGACGGGGGCAAAGTGGAGCGAGAGGTCGTACTGATCGAACTCCACTCCGAAGTTCGTGAAAGACCAGTACATGTTGACGGACTTCGAGGCATCGATGCCCGACGTTCCGATCGACGGATGGTCCCCGTCGAAATTGGAAGAGATGAGGAGCGCTCCGTCCACGGAGACGTTGTCGAACGTGACCAGGACGGGCGTCCACGTCCCTCCGAGGCCGAGGTCGTAGAGCTTGGAGATCGACGGCCCGCTCGAGACGGGCAGGCTGAGATTCCCCTCGACGTGCCCGGCCGTCCGGATCACGGACGCGCCGGGCAGGAGGAAAACGGCACCCGACGCCGTGATGATTCGGCCGCTCGTCAGGGTCAGAAGCTCTTCGACGACCACGTCGTCAAAGGAGGTCACCGTGGCGGGCCCGGACAGCGCGATTGTCACCTTTCCGAAGGAGTGTGGCGTGCTGAGGTGAATCTGCTGCCCGAGCGTCGTGCCGTCGAAAACAACGGTCTGTTCGCGGTGGAGGAACGTTCCACCCGACGCGGTCCAGTTGCCGGACACGTGGAGCTCTGAGCTCGACGCCGCCGGCATTCCGAGGCTCCCCCCGAGGAGCCGCAGATCGAGCTCGACCGCGCGCGAGCCCGCGGGCAGCTCGTTCGCTCCCGAGCGCACGTGGACGCGCTTCGGGGTCCAGGGATCGCTTACGGTTCCGACGCTCCATTCCGGCCCCACGTTTCGCGGACCGCCGGGGTTGAGTTCGAGCAGGCCGAACCCCACGTAGGTCGGCGCCGTGCCCACGCTCCCGAGCGACCGGATCTCGAGCGTTCCCGCCACGACCCCGGTCCCCGCCGGCCAGTCCATCGGTCCGTTGACCGCAAGGAGTCGCCCGTCGCTCACCGTGAATCCGTTGCTCCAGAACACGGCCGACCCCGAGTAGTCGGTCGAGCCGTCGAACGTGATGCTCTGCGTGGCGCTCGTCGTCAGCGTCCCGTTGTTGACGATGGTCCCGATGATCACGAGCGGCATCGTCGAGGTCCCGAAATTGAGCGTGCCGCCCTGATTTCGGATCCTGGTGATGCGGCAGATCGCCGAGCTCGTGAGCGCGAAGTTCATCGTCACGAAGCTCGACGTGAGATTGAACTCCCCGTTCACGGTGAAGCTCGAGGCGGCGCCGAACGTCGCCGTGAAGATCTTCGGGCCCGTGGCACTCAGGTGCAGGTTTCCGTAGGTCCGGTTCGCCGCGGCGATGGCGCCGGGGAAGGCCTGCCCGTACTCGAACGTGCTGTTGTTCGCAAAACTGCAGGCCGCGACCGGGAACGGCGTGGCGAACGATCTCGGCGTGTTGTGGAGGTAGTAGCCTCCGTCGTCGATCCGGAACATGTCGAGCGTCGAACTCGCGAGCGCAAACGGGTTTCCCGAGCCGGCAGCCGACTCATGCCGGATCGCACCGCCGCTCTGGATCGTAATGTCGTTGTCGCCGGTTGTGGCGTTTCCGACGGTGAGCGCCGGCGACGCGGTCCCGGCGATGCGCAGCGTGAAGCCGGATCCGACTGTGAGCCTCGCGCAGGCCTGGCCTCCTGCCGTAACCGTGGGGCTCACGGTCGCGCCCCGGCTGCCGTTCACCGTGCAGAAGTCGATGTTGGTGGGCGCAGTGAGCGCCGGCACGCCGGCGACCTCGTCGTACCAGTTGCCGGGCGTCTCCCAGGCGATGGACGAGGTGCTCGCCCAGGTCAGCGTGCGCGGCGCGACGACGAACGACGCGCTGATCGTGTGGTCGGCCGTGACGTTCGTGAACGTGTAGTTCGTGACCGGGCCGATCGAAACCAGGTCCACGACCACGTCTGCGATCGCGAAACCGCTGTTGGGCGTGATCGTGAACGACTGGTCGTCGCCGTCCGCGACCACGACCGGTCCCAGGGGCGCGATCGTTCCGCCGGCCCCCGCGCTCGCCGTGATCGTCCACGTCGTGGTGACAGCCGGCTCTCCCACCACGAACTCGCTGAACGTGGTGAGCCCCGTCGCCTGCGTGTGCACGTTGGACCGGGTCCCGGTCGTCGTCGACGACCAGACCCCGCCGTCTTTCTTCATGACGACGAACGTTGCGTGATCGGCCCCTGGATCGATACTGCCAGGCGAGAACCCGAGAGAAATGTCGTACGAATCGAAGACGGCTCCAGAGCTCGTCACGGAGTACCAGTGATTGACGGACTGGGAAGGATTGATCCCGGAAGCGGCGGCGTCCGGATGGTCGCCAGCGGTCGAGCGGGCCGTCATGGATCCGGGGATAATCTCGTTATGGAGGTTCACCGCGACCGGCGTGGAACTGCCGCCGGACCCGATGTGGAAAAGCCCTCCGCCGGCGGCGGCGGCAATCCGCTCGCAACCGTCAATGTAGCCCGCACCGGGAAGGACGAAGCCAGAAGGACCGAGGACGACGCAATTCGAACCGGTGGAGAGGACTCCGGTCTGGAGATGGAGCGGGCCAGCCACGCCCATGCTGCCGGTGGCGAGCGAAACTCCGGCAGCGTTGTTGATCGTGACCTCATCGAGGCTGGTCGCTCCGGTCACGACCTGAGGAACGCTCCCGAGAAAAGACACGTTGCGCGCTGTGGGGTTGAGCCCGCCGGCAACCGTCAGATCACCGAGCAGCGTGAGATCCGAGGCGCCGAGGGTCAGGCTCCCGCCCGATTCGATCGAAAGGCCGCGTGAGACGGTGCGTGGCAACGCGTCGCCGGCAATGGCGACCACCGCGCCCGGTGCGATGGAGACATAGGGGACGTTCGTCCCGTTGGGCCACTCGGGTCCTGTAGTTCCCGGCGTTTCGTAACGGAGCACTGTCGACGAAGGGTCGTAACCCGGAGTTCCCGCAATCGACCCGCCCGCCATCGTAAGCGTGCCGTTGACCCCGAAGTCCGGATTGATCGATCCGGCCTCGAGACGCACGTCCTGGAACGAGGAGCCACCGTTCGTCACGACGAGAGGATCGGTCGACAGCGAATCCCGGCGAACCGTCAGGGTTCCGGTCAGGGTGGGCGGAAGCCCGGTTCCCGTTGCCTGAGTCGCACTGACCTTTCTTGCGTACACATAGTTCGCATCAGAATCGAACGTGCGAAGGCTCGTTCGGACGTTGCCGGTCGTGGCCGGTGCAAGCGTGATTCCGGCCGCGTCCGCAATCTCGATCGTGGCACCCGAATGCAGGATGAACTCGTTCCCCCGCACATTCCCGCCGGTGGCGACGCCATTCGGCTGGGTGTGAAACGTGAATCGGACCGTGGAGCCACCCTCGACTTCAAACTGACCCGACGTGAAGTCCACCAGGGTCGTGCCCTGGATCGTGACTACGGAACCGGGCCCTCTCACGATGAAGCTGCCGCCCCAGAGCAGCACGAAGGGGGACGCTTCGGTGTCGAGCAGCCCGTTGTAGGACCGGGACAGGTGGGTTGCGGGAATGAGTGTCCGCGAACCCGCATTCGGCAGCATCTCGCCCGCAACCAGAGCGAGATTATCGATCTTGAGCGAGCCCGCGCTCGTGAACGAGCCGTTCGATCCGCTGCAGGCATAGATGCGGACGATCAGACTCGACTGATTGTTCACGGCGGGATCGCCGGACAGGTCGAACAGGAGGGGACTCACCGCGCCCATCGCGGAAACATCGATCGCACCCGGCGCGGTGAACGTCGCGCCCCCGTTCGTGCTGTAGGCCAGCCCGATGAGCTTGGGACCGTCCGCAAACTGCTCGAAACTGAATGCAACGTCGATATTGCCGAAGCCCTCAGTGCTGGTCGTGAACTCGAAATAGTCGGTGGCGCCCACGCCGGGATCGACGGCACTCACCTGCCAGTCCGTCCCCGTAATCGCAAGCCCGGGATGGGAGCTGCCGAACCCGGGCCCCGAACCGATTGCGGTCGTGTTCCCCGCGCGCGTGAGCGGGGTGGTCCCCCCGTTCATCGAAACCTCGACCTGGTTCTGGAACAACGAGCGGGTTGCGTTGTCCTCGAAGTCGTACAGCGTGACGTGCTCGTCGGCCGCCGCACGGCCGGCCGGGATCGTGAGGATAAGGACAAGCGCAAGGAGACAAGCGAGTTGCGTCGGGACTGCGGAGGGGGGCATGTCGGACGGGCGACGACGGGGCTTCATGGCGTCTCCTGGGCTCTGGTGACGCCGATCTCGGGGCCGGGGGAGGGAAGCCGCATGAGATCGGATTCGATCTGCGACGGCGCTTCCGGGTCGGGGGCCCCGATGTCTGACAACAACGCGCTCCAGGGATAGAACGCGCCGGCGCGGGGCAGGGGTCGCCCCCCGCCCCGCCCAAACCGACTTTCTAGCGATCCAGCAGAATGACCGTCCGGCTCTGGCGGGCGCTGCCGGCGCCCGAGAACGCGGCGTAGTAGACGCCCGAGGGCATCCGGCTGCCCGAATCGCCCGTGCCGTCCCACGCGACGGTGTGGATTCCCGCGTCGCGGGTGCCGCTCACGAGCGTCTTTGCGAGCCGGCCGCCCACGGTGTAGATCGCGAGCTCGACCCGGCCCGGAGCCACCAGGCTGTACGTGAGCGCAGTGCCGGTCCGAAACGGATTCGGCGACGCGCCGTGGAAGCCCGTGATCGTCGCGCGAAGTCCCGAAGAGCCGGCGCTCGTGCCGAGCGAGACCGGCTGGTTCTGCGCGTCGCGTGCGACCACGTCGCCGATGCCGAAGCCCGGATCGCCTGCGCGCTTCACGCGGAAGCGCACGGTGGCGAGCTCGACCTCACCGGCGAGCCCGACTTCGCGCACGCCGAGCAGTGCTGCGTCGACCGTTCCCGCGCGCGGCGAGAGCGCGACACCGCCCTGCGCGAGGAGATCCGCGCCGGCGTCCATGCCGACCGGCTCGACGATGCCCGCGTTCCAGCGGAGCGGCGCGGACAGCGCCTGAACGCGTCCCGAGCCCGAGAGCGCAACGCGCACGGAAACCTCCGCCCCCGGCGTGAGCGCGCCTTCGGTCGAAAGCGACAGCTCGTCGGTGCCGAGCCTCCGTCCTTCCGCGATCATCCCCGGAGCCGACACGAGCCCGTAGTTGAGCGCGAACACAACCAGGTCCTCGAAGTTGATCGCGTTGTCCGTCGTCGGACGCGCGGAGGCCGTGAAGTTCGTCGTGGGGCCGACGTCGAGGTAGTTGACCGCCGCCACCGCGCCGCCCGTAAGGCCGTAGTTGGCACCCAGGAGGGAAATGTCGAGCGAGCCGACGTCGTTGTCGCCCGCGCCCGCGAGAATGCCGTTCGAGACGTCGCCCAGATGGTAGTTGAGCGATCCGCCGCTCACGTTCGACACCGCCGACACGTTGCCGCAGGCGTCCGTGAGGAACGCGACGTAATACCAGAAGTCGCGCGCCGAAGGCTCGTCGAGCCCGCCGCTCCCCGTGACACCGGTGAGCACCCAGCCGTCGCCGAGCGCGGCCGCCGGAGTCGCCGGAGCCGACGGGACGGCCCCGCCCGCATCGTCGTACTCGGGATAGCTGCCGAAGCCCTTGCGATAGACGGCCGCACTCGAGCCAAGCTCCTGCGCGCCCCAGTTCACCGTGACCTTGGTCGTCCCGTCCGTGTCGTTGCCGCTCGTCACCTGCGAGCTCGCGACCGTCGCGAGCGCCGTCGGCGCGACCGTGTCGATCGTGATCGAGGCCGATCCGCCGGCGGCGACCGACATGGCCGCGTTCGGGCAGTCGCGGAGGAGGACCGTTCCGATCGAGACCGTGCCGGTGCCATCCGAGCCGCCGGTGGCCTTCTTGACCTGGACGTTGAACAGCGTGCCGCTCGCCGCGGTCGCGCCGCAGGGAGATCCGAGGATGGTGCAGTCCACCGTGTAGGAGCCGCCGCCGTTGCTCACGATCTGGAACGACGTGCTCCCGATCGAGTTGAGGTACGTGGACTGGGTGATGCTCGTGCTCGTCGCGCCGCACAGCTCGAGATCCGCGGAGAGCTGGATCGTCACGCTGTACGCGCGTGCGTGCACCGCATCTGAGCGCGAGATCGTGACCGGAACGGTCACGCACGTGTTCGTGATGGAGAGGCAGCTTGCGGGCGAGTTCGCCGAGATCGTGTTGGCGGATGCGTTCGTGGCGAAGGACGCCGAAGCGAGAATCGCGAAAGTGGCGACGAGCGTCCGTGTCCGAGTCGCGATTAGAGAATCTTTCGAATGCTGGAACACCCACCTCATGTCATCTCTCCGTGCTTGGGGGCGGGACGCGACTTCGTTCCGTGCCCGGGTTGACTCAGGGGGGAGTGAAACCGCTGGGGGGAATCGAATCCGTTTGTGTCCGGGACCCTCCTTCCCGCCGGCCAGGAAGCGGGCGGGGTCGCGTCCCCGCCCGCCGGCCTCCGCTCTTCTGACGAACCTTAGCGATCCAGAAGGATCACGGTCCGGCTCTGACGCACGCCGTCGCCCGTCGTGAGCGCGGCGTAGTAGACGCCCGCTCCGAGGCGACGTCCGGCGTCGTCCGTGCCGTCCCACGGCTGCTGATGGAATCCGGCCTCCCGGGTTCCCTGGAACAGATTGCGCACGCGCCTTCCGTCCACCGAGTAGATCGCGAGATCGACCGACGAAGCGCGCGCGAGACCGAATGCGAGCACCGTCGCTCCGCACGCGGGATTGGGAAGCGCGGGCAGGAGCGAAGTGACCTGCGGCCGCGCGGCGATCGTCTCCGTGCTCGAAGCGAGCGGCACCGGACGGTTCTGCCCGTCGCGCGCGATCACGGACGCGACTCCGATGCCCGGGTCGCCCGCCTGCTTGACGCGGAAGCGCACGGTCCCGAGATCGACCACGCCCGCGAGCCCCGCCTCGTGGACGCCGAGCCGTGCCGCGTCGACCGTTCCGGGCTTCGGCGAGAGCGCGATTCCGCCGCCGTCCGCGAGCGATCCGGATTCGAACTCGACCGGCTCGACGATCGCGGGGTTCCACGAGAGGCGCACCGAGAGACCCTGCACGCGCCCGGATCCCGTGAGCGAGAGGCGCGCCCCGAGAACTCCGCCCGGCGTGACGAGCCCGTCCGTGGTGACGCTGAGCTCGTCGCTGCCCGAAGCGGACGGCGCCCCGCCGTCGGCGATCTCACCGGGTGCCGAGACCGTCGCGTAGTTGATTGCGAACAGGATCAGGTCCTCGAAGTCGAGAACGTTGTCCGTCGTCGGACGCGCGTTGATCGAGAAGTCGGTCGTCGGTCCGACGTCGAGATAGTTGACCGGCGTGATCGCGGGCCCGGCGAGCCCGTAGTTCGCGCCGAGGAGCGAGAGGTCCGCCGTGCCGACCTGGTTGTCGCCCTGTCCGGCGACGAAGCCGTCCGAGACGTCGCCCAGGTGGTAGTTGAGGGTGCCGCCGCTCAGGTTCGAGACCGCCGACACGTTGCCGCAGGCGTCCTTCACGAACGCGACGAAGTAGTAGAAGTCGCGCGGTGCGGCCACTTCGTCCGTTCCGCCGCTCGCCGTGACACTCGTGAGCGTCCACGGCGCGCCGGGCGGATAGCTCGGCACGGCCGGAACGGATCCACCCGCGTCATCGTACTCGGGATAGAAACCGTAGCCCGCGCGATAGACCTCGACGCTCGTGCCCGGATCCTCGGGCAGCCAGGCGAGCGAGATCTTCGTCGTCCCGTCGCCGTCGTTGCCGCTCGTGACCTGCGAAGTGGCGAGACCGGCAAGCGCGCTCGGGGCGGTGGTGTCGATCGTGATCGACGCGGGCGGACCGGAGCTGCCCGCGACGAGGGGGCCGTTCGCGCAGTCGCGCACGAGGACCGTGCCGACCGTGAGCATTCCGGTGCCATCCGAGCCGCCGGTCGCCTTCTTGACACTCACGTTGAACAGGGTCCCGGTCGCAGCCGTCTGTCCGCACGGCACGCCCAGGATGGCCGCGTCCACGGTGTACGAGCCGCTGCCGTTGTCGATGACCTGGAAGATCGTGGGGCCGATCGCACTCAGGTAAGAGCCCTGCGTGACGCTCGCGGCCGGCGTGGAGCACAGCTCGAGGTCAGCGGAGAGCTGGAACTCGACGCTGTAGCCGCGGATGTGGGACACGTCCGTGCGGTTGATGACGACAGGAATCGAAGCGCACGGATTCACGGTCGAGATACAGCCGCCCGGCGACACCGCGGACACGGCATTCGGGGCCGCCGTCGAGACGAAGAACGCGTCGATCGTGTGATTCGTGGTCACGGGCGCGAACGTATAGTTCGAGACCGCGCCGACCGAGCCTCCGTCGACCTGCACGTCGGAGATCGCGAAGTCCACGTTCGGCGTGATCGTGTACATCGGCGTGTCGCCGTCGTTCACGACCGTGACAGCCGGCGGAGCAATCGAGCCTCCGGGGCCAGCCGTCGCTGTGATCGTCCACGTGAGGAGCTCGGCGACCGCGAACTCGCTGAACGACGTGATGCCGAGCGCCTGCGTGGTGGTCGCGGTCCGGGCTCCGATCGCGGTCGAGGACCACACTCCGCCGTCCCGCTTCCGGACTGCGAAATTGAGCGGGTTCGCGCCTCCGTCCACTTCGCTCGCGGGATACTCGAAGGTGACGTCGGCGCCGCTGAACACCGTGCCGGCGTTGAGAACCCGCCAGTTGCGATTCACGCTCTTCGTGGGATCGAGGCCGGAGCCGCCGAGGCTTCCGTGGTCCCCCGCGTCCGTCCGGGCCTCGAGCGTGCCGTTCGTGGTCACGCCGTTGACGTCCACGAGCACGGGCGCGTAGCCCGCAGCGTCGCCGACGTCGAACGGGAGGCTCGCGCTCGGTCCCGTGGCGTCGCGCCTGAGGTTTCCGTTCACGTAACCGGACGTGCGCAGCACGCTGTTGTGAACGTAGAGCACGTTCGGTCCCGTGTGGATGTTCGTGCCCACGAGCTCGAGCGAGAGCATCTCGATCGGCACGTCGAACGTCACGCCGGGCCCGCTGTTCGCCATGCGTCCGGTGCCCCAGTTGAGGATCGAGATCCCGCTCTGGACCGTCTGCGCGCCCGCTCCCGAGAACGTGATCATGCGATTGTTCGCGTCCATCGTGCCGGTCGTCGACGTGAGGATGCTGCCTTTCACGTCGAGATCGCCACCCGCGAGCGTCCCGAGCACGAGTGAGGCGCCGTTGTCGATCGTGAGCGATCCGGCAACGGTGCGCGACGAGCTCGAGGCGGACGGATCGAAGGCGACCGTGCCGGCGGAGAGGCGCACGTCGTGCGGCACGCCGGGCTGAACGGTGCCGGTCTTCCACTCCTCGCCGAGCGCGTTGCTCGCCGAGTAGAGGAGGGTGGCTGCAGGTCCGTACGTCGGCGGGAACCCGGTCGCGAGGCTGCCCGATGCCATGTCGAGCGTGCCGTTCACGTTCGAGCCGGGCCCAAGGCCTACCGTGCCCGTGCCGAGACTCAAGTTCTCGAACCCGACTGTGCCGGTCACCGTTCCTGCACCCGCAAAATGGACCGTGCCTCCGGCCGTACCGCTCGCGAGCGCGCCGGGCACGGTCCGGGCCAGGGTCCCGCCCGCGCCGATGGTGAACGTGTTGCCCGTTCCGATGCCCAAGATCCCTCGCGAGAGGCTCAGCGAATTGCTCGCCGTGACCGCGCCGCCCGCGATCGAAACGCCGTTCGGGTTGTCGCTCGTGAAGTCGCGCACGACGCGCGCAGGGGGAATCTCGAAGCCGGTCGTCCGGAGCCCGGGCTCCGACCCGTAGTAGAGCGCGAGGCCGCCCGCGCCAATGCTGAAGTTCGGGGCGCTGTCGAACGATCCACCCTGGGCCGAGCCGAGCGGCTGGGCGACCTGGACGAGCGAGAGAGCGCTTCCCGAGTTTCCGATCGTCAGGGCACCGCTGTTCAGGAACGTACCGCCGCGAATCAGGATGGCCGCGTTCACCGTCAGAGAAGATCCCACGCCGAGCGTCACGTCCCCGGACGACTTGTTCATGAGAACGCCCGCAAGGGGATCGGCGACCGTCCCCGTGCCACCGATCCCCGTGTAGGTCTGCGGTCCCGCGCTGACGAACGAAAGCCGGGCGGCGGGCTGAGTCGACAGGGGACCGTTCAAGAGCCCGTCGTTCGTAATCGTGCTGCCGGAAAAGTTGAGGGTCCGGTTGTTGAGGTCGAGGATGCCGGTCGACGCGATGTTCACGTTCCCGGTGGTCGTGAAGACGTTGTTGAGCCGGAACGTGCCGTTCGACACCTGCGTGGCTCCCGACAGCGTGAGCGCCGAGCCGCCGTTCATCGCGACGATCGCACCGGCGCCGTCCACAGTCAGGTTCGCATAGGTCGGGTTGAACGCTGTGCCCGAGCGAATGCCGACTCCCACCGCGGACGGGCTCAGGAGCGTGAGCGTTTGGGTGAACCGAATCGCGCGGACCGTGAGGTTGTCGATGCGGAACGTGCCGCCGGAACCGAACGCGCTCCGGCCGACGCGATCCGCGGCGCCGCCCGCGTAGGCGTACAAGCGGAACGTGACGGTCGGCTGGTTGTCGACCGCCGGAATCCCGCTCAAGTCGAACGAGCTGCCACCGGCGAGGAACGCGGCGTTTCCGGTCGGTCCGACCGTCGTCGGAGAGAACGTCACGCCGTTCGTGCTGTAGAGGAGACCGACGACGGCCGGCCCGGTCGCCGAAGCCTGGTTGTCGACTGTGACCGAGATCTGCGAGAGCCCCGTCGTATTGCAGGTGAACTGGTAGTAGTCGGTCGCGGCCGTTCCGGGGTCCGCGGTCACCGAGCTCCACGCGCTTCCGGTCGCGGCCTGGCCGTTCGCAGCGCCGCCGTTGAAGATCCCGGCGCCGGCCACGCCCGAGACGGTCGAGCTTCCGCCAGCGCGCGAGATCGGACCGCTTCCCGCGTTGATCGCGAGCTCGACCGCGTTCTCGAAGATCGTGCGCGTCGTGTTGTTCTCGAAGTCATGGTAGAGGACGGGAAGCTGAGCCCACGCGTCCCGGGGGAGAAGGGCGAGTCCGATCGTCGCGACGGCGACCGACAGAAGGACGGTGATGGCGCTGGCGCGTGTCACGCGAACGGTGGAGCCGATCGACCCGGAATCGTTCATGGCATCTCCCTGACCGACAGTGGCGGAAACGGCACTCGAGCCGGGGACACCTCGAGCCTTACGCACGAAAACGACCCGGGGCGGAGGCTCTCGCCCCCGCCCCGTCCTGCTTTTCGTTAGTTCGCGAGCAGCGTGATGGCGCGGCTCTGGCGCCGGCCGTCCGGACCGACGAGTGCGGCGTAGTAAACGCCCGCCGGAGCCCGG
>JBOHUC010000083.1:0-3320 GCA_050733935.1 Candidatus Eiseniibacteriota bacterium
GGTTTGCACAGGTCCGTGATGGCGTGATAGATGTTGCCGCATGAACCCCTGCCACACGATCGTCCTCGCCGGCTCGTTCCTCCTCATCATGCCGAGCATCCTGCTCGGCGGCACGCCGCGCACAATCGTGGTTGATGACGATGCCCTGTTTGACCCCGGCCCGGGCGATCCGGGCGTGAGCGATCCGCTCGAGAACGGCAGCGGGAAGCACCCGTTCGATGCGATCCAAGAGGCGATCAGCGCCGCGATCTCCGGCGATACGGTCCTGGTGTGTCACGGATCTCCCTATACTGAGCCACCCGCGATCGGGTTTCGTGAGCCACGTAGGATCGGGTTACTTGAGCCACCGGTTCTCGGGTTTCGTGAGCCGGTCGGGATCGGGTTACCTGAGCCACCTCAGGATCGGGTTATTTGAGCCACTCCGGGGTGGACGCTTCTCGTGAGCTGGTCCCCGTCCTCCGTATTTGGTCCATGTTCCGCAGCCAACTACAGATGGGAGGCGGACATGGGCGGATGGAGGACCTCAGTGCTCGACATTCGAGAGATGGTTCGTCGGTTTCGTCTTGGCGATACGGATCGCCGGGTGGCGCGGGACCTGGGTGTGGCCCGCAACACCGCTTCGAAGTACCGAGCTTGGGCGCGGACCGAAGGATTCCTGGACGCCGCGGATCTTCCTGAGCCGGGTGTGCTGGAGTCTCGGCTGATCCCGCCCGAGGTGGCCGAGTGTTCGGGACCGGCGTCCAAGGCGGAGGCGTACCGGGAGCTCATCAAGGAGAAGCGCGACGACGGCGTCGAGATCCGTGCGATCCTCGGGCTTCTTCACGAGCGCGGCTACGACGGCAGCTACTCTGCGCTCGTGAAGTACGTGAGGCGCATGGAAGGCGATCGCCCGCGCGAGGCGTTCCTGCGGATCGAGACCAAGCCCGGTGACGAGGCGCAGGTCGACTTCGGGTACGTCGGTAGGATCGTCGACCCAAGGACCGGGGAGCGCCGCAAGGCGTGGGCGTTCGTGATGACGCTTTCGTTCAGCCGCCACCAGTACGCCGAGGTCGTGTTCGATCAGAGCGTGCCGACGTGGATCGCGCTTCACGTTCACGCGTTCGAATGGTTCCAGGCCGTTCCGTCGCGGATCGTGCTGGACAACTTGAAGGCGGGGATCGTGAAGGCGGCGCTGTATGATCCGGAGGCGCAGCGTGCGTACCGCGACCTTGCGGAGCACTACGGATTCCTGATCGCACCGTGTCGCCCGCGCACTCCGCGGCACAAGGGGAAGGTCGAGTCGGGCGTCCACTACGTCAACCGAAACGCTCTGGCCGGCCGTGACCTTGACGTCGTTGCCGCCAACGCGCACCTTCGCCGCTGGATCCTCGAGGTCGCCGGCGTTCGCGATCACGGCACGACCCACGAGCCCCCGCTCGATCGTTTCGAACGGGAGAGGCCCGCGCTTCGTCCGCTGCCGCCCACCCGGTTCGAGGTGCTCGTCTGGAAGCAAGCGAAGGTGCACAGCGACAGCCACGTCGTCTTTGACTACTCCTATTACAGTGCGCCGCACCGGCTCGTCGGGAAAACCCTGTGGGTACGGGCGACGGATCGGTCGATCGTGCTCTTCCACGACCACGAGCGGATCGCGTCGCACGAGCGCGCAACCAAGCGCGGGACGTTCCGCACGCATCGCGATCATCTCCCGCCATGGAAGCTTGAGGGGCTTCAGCCTGAGCGGATGGTCGTTCGTATGCAGGCCGAAGCGATCGGCCCGTTCGCGCTTAAGTTCGTCGACGCGCTGTTCGGCGACAAACCGATGGATCGCATCCGCGGCGCGATGGCTGTCGTTCGCTACGCCAAGCGATACGGCAACGGCCGTGTCGACGCCGCGTGCCGCCGCGCCCTTCGGTTCGGCGACGTGAA
The DNA here is from genome assembly GCA_050733935.1 of Candidatus Eiseniibacteriota bacterium. Taxonomy (GTDB): domain Bacteria; phylum Eisenbacteria; class RBG-16-71-46; order RBG-16-71-46; family DASYSL01; genus JBOHUC01. The sequence continues at coordinate 1,906 of JBOHUC010000083.1, forward strand.
GGCCCACACGATCCGGTCGATCCTCGAGAAGGGGCTCGACATCGAGCCGATCCGAGACGACCTCGACCGTCCCGGTCCCGTCCCTCGGACCTCGATCCACGCACGGCCGATTGCAGAAGTCGCCGCTGCGATGCGCCTGGCGCAAGGAGGTGCACGATGGACGTCGTGAGTCACCTCCTCCCCAAGCTGAAACAGCTTCGGCTTTCGGGAATCCTCGAGACCCTCGAGCTTCGAAACCGCCAGGCCGTCGAGGAGCAAGTGAGCTACATCGAGTTCCTCGCGCGGCTGCTCGAGGACGAGGTCGAGCGCCGCGGCCAGAAGCAGCTCGCCCTGCGCCTTCGTCGAAGCGGACTCGATCCGGCGAAGACGCTCGAGGCGTTCGACTTCTCGTTCAACGCGTCCGTCAACCGAAAGCAAATCTTCGATATCGCGACCTGCGCGTTCGTCGAGCGCGCCGAAGGAGTGTGGCTGATCGGCCCTGCAGGTGTGGGGAAGAGCCATCTCGCACAGGCGCTCGGTCACGAAGCCGTGCGCCGCGGCTACGACGTGCTCTTCGTCCGCACGTCCGTCATGCTCGCAAGCCTGTACGCGGGAAGAGCCGACGGCTCGTACGATCGGCGGCTCCTCACGTACCTACGGCCCGACGTCCTGATCCTGGACGACTTCGGCCTCAAGCCGATGCGACCGCCGGCGACCGAGGACATCTACGACGTCATTGACGGGAGGTATCAACGTGCGCCGACTCTTCTGACTACGAACCGCGACTTCACCGAATGGCCGGAGCTCTTCGACCAGCCCGTGCTCGCTTCCGCCGCGCTCGATCGCATGGCGCACGGCGCCACTCAGATCACGATCACCGGAGACTCGTACCGCGCGAAGGGACCGAGACCGAGGACGCGATCCAAAGCGGAGAAGCCCGACAAGCCGCAGAAGCCGTCGAGCGGCGAGAACGAAGATAGCGAAACGCGCGAATCCTGAAGCATCCGTGAACTCATGACCGAGTTTTTCACAACTTGTTGGTCTCCTCCCCCGCGGCCCCCTCCTCCCGGGGGGCTCCCGCCCCCCGGATCGGCGCGCCTCGCCCGAGCTCCGCCTGACGGCTCAGCTCGGCGCGACTCCCCCCAGGGGCTCAACAGCGTACGTAGGTCATGACGCATTTCCCAGGAGGACGGGGATCCATCGCGAGATCAAAGGGTGGCTCAGATAACTCGACACTCGATGGCTCAATCCGGGCGATCCTTGACACCTGGTGCGTAACGGCACGTACGTCGGTCCGGGAAACCGAGATCTCGACTTCGGTGCGGGACTACCACCTCTGCAGACGCGGACAATCGTGGTGCGGAGCGAGAACGGGCCGTCTGCGTGCATCATCGACTGCCAGGGCGCGGGCCGCGGTTTTCACTTCTCGCATGGGG
>JBOHUC010000084.1:0-24371 GCA_050733935.1 Candidatus Eiseniibacteriota bacterium
GTGGAGCGCATTGAGGTCCGCTTCGCGGGTCACGCGACCTCGCCGTCCAGCGTCACGCCCAACACGCGCCGCAGCCCGCTGCGACCCGAGGCGGTGAGGCGCAGGCCGCGGCTGCCGCGCACGCGGCGGATCCAGTCGCGCCCGCGCGAGCGCGTCGGCGAGCGCGATGCCGAGACGGCCCACGACGTGGTCGGGTGGACCGGCCCGGAATGGATGGAGATGATATGGTGTTCGTGCATCCCGCGGGGAGCGTCAGCGCCGATTCTTTCGCGTCTTCTCCCGCACCTTCTTGGTGTCGCGCCGCCACGCTTTGAGCCACTCGATGGCTTCGGGTGCGGCGCGCCAGGCGTCCACGAGCAGGTCCGCGGCGATGATCGCTTCTTCCTCGCTGCCGAGGCGATAGGACGAGGGCAACGACTCCGGCAGCCGCGAAGGATCGAGCAGGTACTTGACGACGTGAGGATTCCCGCGGACGGCCAGGGCCAGGGCGCTCGTCGCCTCGTCCCCCGCCCCGCGGAGCCGGAACGTGGCGAGCGCGCCGGCGTGACGCATCACCGTGCCTCCGTCCTCGGGAAAGCGCCCGATCACCTCGCGGGCTTCCGCAATCCGACCGAGCTCGAGCAGCCGTGGAATGAGCAGCAATCGCACGCCCTGATTGTCGTTGGGATTGAGCTCGAGCATGACGGTCCAGTGCGCGATCGCGGAGTCGAACTCGCCCTGGTTCCACTGGAGGTCCGCCAGGGCGCGGCGTGCGCGCATGTAGGGCCGCGTCTCGAGCAGGCCCCAGAAGTGCCCCCGATGGGCGGTCAGCGCATCGGGCCCGAGTTCGCGTTCGGCGGCTGCCAGCGCCTGCTCGAAGTACGCGCGGGCGTGCGTCACGTCGGGCGTCGCTTCACCGAGAAGGACGAGCGCGTCCGCGCAATCCGGCCACAGCCGAAGAGCTTCGCGCGCGCGTTTGACGCGGAGTCGTCCCTCCGCCTCGAGCGCATCGTAGTAGAGCGCCTGCGCCCGCTCGCGATCGTTCCTCGGGTCGGGCTCGGGCAGATCGCCCCGGGTCTGCGCGAGACGCAAGTTCAACGCATCGACCGACAGGCCTTCCTCGTGGAGCATTCGCGTCACCTTCGCCATCTCCCGCTCCATGATCCGCGGATCGAAGGGCACCTGCGGATCGCGCATCGTCCTCGCGATGCCGGGAAGTTTCTCGTCGGCGAGAATCGCGGGAATCGAGAGCGCGACCGTGCGCTCCTTCCCCGCCACGACGACCCGGCGGGACCAGCGTCCCGCGTCGAGATCGACCTCCGCCGTCGCCGTCACCGCCCGGAGGAGACCCTCGACGAAACGAAGCCGCGATGCGTCGACCTGCAGGAGCACTCTGCCGCCGCTCAAGCCGAGCAGCAGAGGAAAGCGCTCGTCGCGGGTGCGCGGCAGGCGATGGCGCTCCCAGAGTTCGTATTGCGAGACCGGGATCTCCCAGGCGCGATCGAACGTCAACGACCAGAGCACGCTCGCGCGAAGCTGCGCCGAAAGCCGATCGGGAGGCGTACTGCAAAGGAGATCGAACTCCTCCACGCTGCTGAAGAAGCGGATGCCGTGCTCGATCGACGCCGCGCCCATCACGACGAAGTGTCGCATGTCGGCCGGTGCGCCACGCGTTCCGACACGAAGAAGATCCTGATCGGTGAGATGGTTCCACGGAGCGGCATCGTAGAAGGCCATTGCGGCCTCGGCGAACGAAGTGATCGCATCGACCGGGATGTCCGCCTCGAGGCACTGGACGGTGGCCTGGGGTCCGCCCAGGTCGTGGCGCATGGCGGCGATGACTTCGTCGAGGGCAGGCATGGAATCGACGAGCGTGACCACGATGCCGAGCTCGGCGAGCGGCGCTTCGAGCTCGTGGTGGAGAGCCTTGTCCGTCACTTCGATGACGGCCGGGAGACCCAGCTTACCGCCCCCGTCGGGGCTCCCTGCGAGGTCGGCGAGCGCGCTGAGCGCCAGAGGGCCAACCGGGTCGCCCGCCCGGCTCGGCATCCCGGGGGCGCCCATGGCGAGTTCGCCGGTCCGTTCGCTTCGGCACAGCGAGATCAGAGGCAGTTCCGGTTCCGCACCCGGTTGCGTGGGCACGATCCACTCCGGCCCGTGCACGACGACGAGCTGCCACCGGTCGCGGCCTGGTGCGAGGCGGCGAAGGCGCTCGAGGTCGAGCGAGGCGGGCCCGGCGGTGTCGTGGCGTGGCATGGCGTCGGGCGCAGTATACACGCCCGACCGGCCGCGGTTCGGCTCGCCGAGCTGATCGAGCCTGAGCCGTCACGCGATCTATGCCAGACTCGGCGCATGGAACCCCTGCTCTACCGGGACCTCGTTCTCTGGTACCACCTGCTCGACCCCGTCGAGGATCACCGCGAAGAGGCGGAGTTCTACGGCACGGTCCTCGAGCGCGCTGCCACCCCTTCGCCGGTCACGCTGCTCGAGCTGGGCTGCGGCGCGGGGAACAACGCGTCCTTCCTCAAGAAACGCTTCCGCTGCACACTCACGGACCTGTCCGAGGACATGCTCGCCCTGAGCCGCGTGCGTAACCCCGAGTGCGAGCACGTGCTCGGGGACATGCGTACGCTCAGGCTCGGCCGGACGTTCGACGTCGTGTTCGTCCACGACGCGGTGACCTATATGACGAACGAAGAGGACCTGGTCGCGGCGATCCGCACCGCCCATGCCCACACGCGCCCGGGCGGCGCCGCGCTCTTCGCGCCCGACTGTGTGCGCGAGACCTTCCGCGAGAAGTCCGGCGTGATCTCGGGCAACGACGGCCCGCTCTCGCTGCGCTGTCTCGAATGGCACTGGGATCCGGATCCGGACGACGGGACGTACGTCGTCGACTTCGCGTTTCTGCTGCGCGAGAACGGGACGATCCGCGCCGTCCATGATCGTCACGCGCAGGGGCTGTTCGCGGAGGATCGCTGGCTCGCCCTGCTCGGAACCGCGGGGTTCGAGGCCGGGCTGATGCGCTGCCCGCTCGACGAGAAGACCGAGTACCCCGCCGTCTTCGTCTGCCGCCGGCCGCCCGGGCCTACAGCCCCCGCCCGGACGCGATGGCCGACTGCCAGTTCTTCGTGACCGTGATGCCGCGCAGCGGGTTCTTGAGCGACTGATTGACCAGGAACCGCTGCCCGTCGGACGTCACGGCCCAGCGGTGCACGCTCCATCCGAATTGCGTGATGTCCGCGTGGAACAGCAGAACCGGCTTGCCCGGCTGGAAGTCGGCACCCGGCCCCACCGGAACCGCAATCAGATCCCTGGTGGGATTCTCGTAGATGAGTTCGCGGCCGTTCTTGCTCCAGGCCGAAGCCCCTCCTCCGTTGCTCGAAACCCGCCACTTGCGAAGACCATCCGGGAAGGATCGGACGTACACCTCCGGCCGTCCCGTCTCATCGGAGCTGTAAGCGAGCCAGCGACCGTCCGGGGAGAGCACCGGGGCGAATTCCAGGCTCCGCGACACGCAGAACGGACGCGGGGCCTCCTTCCCGTCGACGTCGCGAATCATGATGTCCCAGTCCCAGGTCGTGCCCTTCGACGCAATGGTCACGAGCGACTTCCCGTCGCTCGAGACGCACATCGGTCCCTCCTGTCCTGAATTGCCGAAGCTGAGCGTGTCTTCGGATCCGGCCCCCGATGCCGCGACGGAGTAGATGAGATAGTTCCCGCCTTGCCGGTCCGAGGAATAGAAGACGCGCGTGCCGTCGGCCGACCAGACCGGGCCGGTTTCCTGGGTTCGATCGAACGTCAGGCGCGTCGAGACGCCACGTTCGAGATCTCTCACCCATACATCGTCCAACCCGCTGACGGCGTCCGCAATCGCCACAGCAACGGAGCGCGCATCGGGTGATAGCGCGAGATCCCGGTAGCGATTGGGCTCGCCCACCCGGCTCAGCAGATGGCCGGCGCGATCCAGCCACACCAGTTCGCTCGTCGTCCCGGACGCGTTGGTGACCGCCAGCGAGCCTCCACCGGCGCTGAAGAGCCAGGGAGTGTCCGGCGGAAGTCCCTCCGCGACCGGAACGGGATCACCGTTGAATGCCCCCCGCCCGATGTCGAGCGTCTGGGCGACGAGAGACGACCCGGTCGTGTAGAGGACGTAGTTGGGAGGAACAAAGTCGACGTCACCATTGCACGGACCGAGCTCTTTGGCTTCGAGTGAGCCCAGCTTGCCGAGCATGATCGCGGGCGTGAACTGACCATGGCGCAGGCGGTAGGCCATGAAGATGAAGTGCCGGCCATCGGGAAGGAATCGGGGCGACGCATGATTCTGGTCGCCGCGAGACCGATCGAGGCGACTCGCGGGTTGCGCGGGACCTCCCGCCGCAGGAATCACGATCAGCGAGTCACCCTTGCTGCCATCCAACAGGATCTGGCCCGAGGTACTCCAGGATCCGTCTCCTCGCCCGTCGCTCACGTCGGCGACGGTCACCACGGCGCCGCCGGCGACCGGGACCCTTTGGAGCTTTCCATTCGCGATGAACGCGAGACTCTTGTGGTCGGGAGACCAGAACGGAGGGAAAGCGTTCTCCGTACCCGGAATGGGGTGCGACTCGAGCGAGCCCATCGGCCTCAGCCAGATCCGCCATTCTCCCGAGGAGTCGGTCGCCACGAACGCAAGCATGCTTCCATCCGGAGACATGCGGGGTCCGCCCGCGGAAACCTGCCCCGACGGGACGCCCATCAGGAAGCGCACGGGCGCGCGGTCTTCCGGCACGCGGTGAAGTCCGAGCGTGCCCAGAATCGAAAGACCGACGAGAGCCGCCCCGGCAGCGGCCAGGCCAACCATTGTGCGCCAGGCCGGCCGCGTCGAAGCCGACGCGCTCGACGACGCGCCGCCTTCGGCGATCCACTGGAGCTGGAGCTTCACATCGTGAGCGCTCTGGATCCGTTCGTCCGGGTCCTTGGCCAGGCACGCCTGAACCAAACGATCGAGGGAGGGCGGAGCCAGCGGCGCGAGCTGCGACACGCGCGGTGGCTCACTCGACATGATCGCGGAGATGAGGCTCGCCTGGCTCTTGCCTTCGAACGCTCGCCGCCCGGTCGCCATCTCGTAGAGCACACAGCCCATGGCCCAGAGATCGCTCCGGGAATCCGCAGCCTTGCCCTCGAGCAGCTCGGGCGCCATGTACTGGGACGTCCCGACCACGCTGCCTTTCGCAGTGACCGGATGCGCCTCGGAAGGTGAGAGGGTGTGCACGAGGGACGGGTCTTCCGCAGCGCGGGAGGTCAGGATCGCGAGACCGAAGTCCATCAGCTTCGCACCGCTCTTCGCAAGCATGACATTGCCCGGCTTCAGGTCGCGATGTACGAGCCCGCTCCGATGCGCCCGATCGAGTCCGTCTACGATCTGGATTCCGAGTTTGAGCACCTGATCCGTGGGGAGCGGCCCGCGCGCCAGGCGCGCCGCCAGCGTCTCGCCCTCGATCTTCTCGAGCACCAGGAAGTCGACGCCGTTCTCACTCCCGACGTCGTACAGCGCGCAGATGTGCGGATGATTGAGCGAGGAGACGGCGCGGGCTTCGCGCTCGAAGCGTGCCCGCGCCTCGGGCGTGTCGGCGAGGTGAGGCGGCAGGACCTTGAGGGCGACTTCGCGCGCAAGCCGCGTATCGCGCGCGAGATAGACCTCGCCCATACCGCCCACACCGAGCAGCGCAACGACCTCATAGGAGCCCAGTCGAGCGCCCGCGGCCAATGACATGGGGCGCACTATAGCAGCAGGTCGCGGCTCGAGCCCGTGCGTGTTCTTGCCCGGGCCTGACAATCGAGGCACCCCGCCAGAGTATCCTCGAGCCCGCTTTGTCTTCCGGGGGAGGGTTCACCTTGACCGCGGGACACGTTCGTTCCTGGCTCCTCACCGATCAGACCGTCAACTGGACCCTTCGGGTCGGTGCCTTCCTGTGCTTCGTCGGTCACGGCGCGTTCGGCGTGATGACGAAGGACGCCTGGGTGCCTTACTTCGGCGTCGTCGGGATCGGGAGCGAGGCCGCGTTCGCGTGGATGCCCATTGTCGGCGCATGGGACATCCTGGTCGGGTGTCTCGTGCTCGTCGCACCGCGCCCGGCGATCACGCTATGGATGGTGGGCTGGGCCACATGGACGGCGCTCCTTCGGCCGCTCGCCGGAGAGCCCGTCTGGGAGGCGCTCGAGCGGGCCGGAAACTACGGCGTGCCCATGGCCCTCTTCCTTCGCATGTCCCCGTGGACCTCGTGGCGCGCGCTGTTCGCACCGGCCACCTTCCTCGAACCGACACCGGACTCGTGCCGTCGCGTGCGCGCCATTCTCACGATCACGATCGTGCTCCTCCTCGTCGGGCATGGTGCCCTCTCGATCCAGGGCAAGCCTCAATTCGTGTTCAATCTGGCGTCGGTTGCCGGGGCCAGGACGCCAGGCCTTCTCCTTATGCTGGGCTGGCTCGAGCTCGCCCTCGCTGCGGCCGTCGCGCTCCGACCGACATCCGCTCTTTTGCTGGTCGTCGCCGCGTGGAAGATGGGAACCGAATTCCTCTTCGTCACGGCCGGGGCGCCCGTGTGGGAATGGATCGAGCGGGCTGGAGGTTACGCGGCGCCTCTCGCTCTCGCGATCGTCATGACACAGAAGGAATGGCGGACGCGGCCGCAGGCCGCTCTCGCGCCTCAGCCCGAAGTCACGTGGCGCCTCTGAGCTTGCGGGCGACGCCGAGTCTGCGGCCGGACTCGTAATAGATGAAGTGGCTGACCCGCCCGCCGGGACCTCTACGGATTCGGGCTTCCCCGTCGTATTCGGCCGGCGCGAGCGTGTCGGGCCCTCTCGACGTCAGCACGTTTCGCTGCCCGCCGGCATAGCTCGCGAGGACGTCGCCCTCCCGCCGGACAACGACGCGGTGACCCGGGCGTTCGTCGAATCGGTACTCGCCGACCAGCTCGTCGAACAGGCCGGCGCGGACGCGCCGCGCGAACGAGGCTGTCGGCGCACGCATCCAGAAACTCGCCGTGACGCTCCGCGGCAGGCCGCGGCGCAGGCGCAGTCGCGCATTGTAGATACGCTTTCCCGCGCTGCCGACCGTCACACCCAGCGCGCGAGCCACGTCGCGCAGCGACTCCCCGAGAAAGTAGAAGAGAATGACGGCCTCGCGCTCGGCCGGCGGCAAGCTCATCACGGCGCTGCGAACGAGTGCCTGCACCTCCCGGCGGTCGACGAATTCGGCGGTGTCGCACGAGTGCTCAAGGGTCTCAGGGAGAACCCAGCCTCGGGATTCGGCCGAGGCATCGCGATGGCGCGCGCGCACACATTGGGTTCGCACGAGACGCTTGAGCCAGCCGCCGAACGCCGCCGGATCCCGCAAAGCGGGGAGCTTACGCCACGCGACGAGGAACGCTTCCTGACACGCATCGCGAGCCGTCTCCACATCTTCGCAGGCTCCGAGCGCGGTCGCGAATGCCATCTCCTCGAAGCGCTCGACCAGCATCGCAAACGCGGCGTGCTGCTCACGAATCGAGGCTCGCGAATCACATGCGCACCGCACCAAATCCGCGATTCGGAACTCGACGTTTCGAGTCATGGAGCCTCTGGATCCCGCGGACGGAGTGCCCATTTCGTGAAGTGCCGCCAGCGTCCGACGAGCACCACGAGCGACGCTGTGAGAGGAACGACCTCGCTCGTCATGTAACGCGCCTGACCCCAGTAGAGGTGTGTGCCCATCCCGCCAAGCATCACGACGGCGATCATCGCGGCCCCGATCGACGCGGTGCGTCTCGTGAGGAGCAGGAGCGCCGCCCCCGTCTCAATGATGCCGATCAGTATGCGGAACCAGACCGGGTAGTGCCATCCGGCGAACGCCCGAGCCCACCCGCTCGAGTCCGAGAACTTCGCCAGGCCCTGCGGCACAAAGACATACACGAGGAAAGCCGACACAACCCACAGCGCGAGGTTTCCCCAAGGGATCCTTTTCATGCGCTCCTCCGGAATGGTCTTCCTTCCTGAAGGAGCCTGCACGGGTCGAAAAGTTTCCGGACTCAATGTGGGCGCCGACAACGGGTCACTGCACGCCGTGTCGCCGCGCCTCGGACAGTAAGCGCTCACACTCCGCAGAGATCCCCGCCCGCGAGCCTGCCGCGGCGTCGGCGGTGAGAGCCGCTCGAGCCGCGAAGGCGACTCGCTCCCATCGATCGAGTTGCTGGGACACGCGCGCGAGTCGCAGGTACGTGAACGGCAGAATGTCGGGCCTGCGGATGGGTGAAGCGACGGCCTGCTCCGCCAGGGCGGCCGCCGATTTCCAGTCCTTCCGGTCTTCGGCGAGACGGGCGAGGGTGTTTGCCATCATGAACGTGGCGCCGTACACGTCCGGCTCCTTCACTCCGGCGAGCGCGCGCACCAGCAACGATTCCACTTCCGCGGTGCGACCCTCCTGAAGCATCAGCCTGGCTCGCGTGTCGGGCACGAGCGCGGCAGCCTCGGCAGCGTACTCGGGCGTCCAATGAAGGATCCGATAATGCGGATCGAGGCGTACGTCGATCAGCGAGTCCGCTTCCGCGAATACGGATCGCGTCACGGGATCCGTCAGCCGAATCGTGCGTGAGTGCCTTCCCTTCACGGTGACGATCTCGAGCTCGAGGTTCACGTGATAAGCGGGAGGAGGTTGAGCGATCTCGACCGTGAGCCGGCCTTGCTCTTGCCGCCAGGACATGTCCCAACGCGGCGCGCCTTCACGCTCGAACCATTCGCGGCAGAGGGGCCCCGTGTCCGCGCCGAGTTCCTTCTCCAGGTCCGACAGGAACCCGGTCCAGGTCACGTTTTCGTACGCCCGGCGTGCCAGGATTCGGGCGAGCGCACGATCGAATCGCTCGGGACCCAGGGTCTGAGGGTCTGCCCGAGGGCGTACCACGCCCGCGCGCCCTTGCTTCGCGCGAGGCGATACGACGTGGAGCGGTCCGGCAGGCAACACAACGTCGTGTCGTAGCCGGCGGCCGCGAGTTTCAGGTATTCCAGCGCACCGTAATTGCCGCCGCCTGCGGCGCGAGGCACATCGCGACGCCGATATTCCTCCGCCACGGCCACGCCCTCGAGAACCTCGACGACCCTCAGGGCGCCATACTCGGTCATGGCCTCGTCGAGCATGTAGTCACCCCCCGTGCTGCCGAGGCTGCGCGACAGCGACTGTCCCCACCACAGGTGGCCCAGCTCGTGCGCGACATGCGCGAGGTTGAACGGTTGAAGGAAGGACGTCCCGAAGACGATTGCTCCCGACGCTGCGACGCCGTTGAATCCGCCGGCCTTCTCCGCGACCTCGCTCGGGACCTCGACCAGGCTCAGCCCCGGATACGGGAACTTGCCGAACATCTGGCAGAGGGCGTCCAGCGTCTGGGACGTTCTCCGCGAGAGAAGCGAAGCCCGGATGTCCGGGCTCACGCTGTACACCGTCACGGGAATGGAACCGTCGAGCCGATACGACGAGAACCGTGCCGCCGCGAACCAGAGCTCCGACGCGAACGACGCACTGAACCGGAAGCGTCCGCGCGATTCGTCGCCCGGGGAGCCGGTGCGGACGCCCGTCGACACGATGGTCCATCCGGGCGGAGCTTCGTACTCGATCTCACCACGGGCGCGCGTGTCCAATCGGCGCGGGTACCAGGAGTGCGAATTCGCTTCCGCAAACGCGAACTCATGTCCGACGTAGAACAGGAACCGCGGCTCGGGCGCCGACACGTCGTAGCTGAAATGCACCCCCGAGATCGTTCCCGGCCCCGACGACGCAACGCTCCAGATGAAGTCATCTGCGGTGCTGTCCACCACGCTCCATGCCGCGCGGGGCGCCGTCGGCGAACCCGCGACGATGAGCTCGAGCGATGGCGATGCCATCCCACGCCCGAGGCCCAATCGGAGTGGGGTTCCGGAGGCCGGCAGGGGTGTCGGGAACATCACGACGCCGGAGACCGCGATTCGCGCCTGAGCGGGATCCAAAACCACGCGCATCTCGTAGCGATCCGCCGTGGACCTGGCGAGGGCACCGGATACAGGGAAAACTTGAGAGGACAGCAGGATGACGACGACACGGATGACTCGGCTCGCAGTCATGGACCGACGATAGCGCACTTTCGTCGCTGGCCCGCTTGATTCCCGGGCGATTCCGGCGCTCTGACCCCCTGCAAATACGCCTTGCAAGAGCAATCGGGCGATGCTAACGTACAACCATATGGTTATACGTCGTAAGATGAGTGAAGAGGCGCTCAACCAGCTTTTCCGTGCCCTGGCCGATGGCACGCGACGGGACATCCTCGCGCGGTCGCTCACGGAAACGCCGTCGGTGTCCACTCTTGCTGCGCGGTACGAGATGAGCTTCGCCGCCGTGCAAAAGCACGTCGCCGTGCTCGAGCGCGCGGGTCTCATTCAGAAGCGTGCAAGCGGCCGCGAGCAACTGGTCTCCACCAACCGGGCACGGCTCCAGCGCGCGGGCGAGCTCCTCGAATACTTCGAATCCATCTGGCGCCAGCGCATGGCGCAGCTCGACGACGTGCTTCTACCGAAAGGAGAATGACCATGCCGCTGACCTCTGTCACCAGGGACACCGCAAAGCTCACCCTCACCGTGGTGGGCGACTATCCTGTTCCGCAACAACGCCTTTGGGACGCCTTTGCCGACCCGCGCCAGCTCGAGCGCTTCTGGGGACCGCCCTTCGCTCCGGCCACCTTCACTCGGTATGACCTGAGAGTTGGCGGCCGCGCCGAGTACTTCCTCGCCTTGCCGGATGGAGGAAAGTGGAGCGGCTCCTGGAAGTTCACCGCGGTGAACCCCATCAGCTCGATCGAAGCCCGCGACGGCGACGACAACGCCGAGGACCCGAACATGCCGGCGTCGATGAAGTTCACCTTCGAGACCACGGCGACGGGATCGCGCTTCACCGGCGTCACGCGGTTCGAGAGCGTCGAAGCAATGGAGGAATCGAGTGTGGGCATGGAAGAAGGGCTGCGCGCTGCAATGCCCCAACTCGACGCAGTGCTTGCTGAACCGAGCCCGTCGGCAGCGCACGGTTAGGACTGGAGACGAGAATGAGGAAGCTCAAGATCATCGAACACATCTCACTGGACGGCGTGATCCAGCACTCTGCCGATGACGACGATTTCCCCTACAGCGACTGGACAGCGCCCTATCGGACCCCCGCTGGCCGGGACGCAATGCTCGCCGCGCATGGTGAGCGCTTCGATTTGCTGCTTGGCCGTCGCACCTACGATAGCTGGTCGGGCTTCTGGCCAAAGGCGCCGAGCAGTCCGATGGCGGATCGCCTGAATACGGCAAAGAAGTTCATCGCGACCCACCATCCGGAGAGTCTTGAATGGGGGCCGTTCGAGGACCTTGGACCGGAGATCGTGGACAGCATTCGACGCCTCAAGTCGCAGGACGGCCTGGACCTTATCCTCTCGGGCAGCACCACGCTGACATCGACGCTGCTCGAACATGGGCTTGTGGATGAAGTCCTGCTGGTCGTCTATCCGGTCCTGTTGGGCACGGGGAAGCGCTTCTTTGCGGAGGGAACCCCGGCCCGTACACTCGAGCTCGTCAGCACGCAAGCCATGCCGTCCGGCGTCATCCTCAGTGCTTACAAGGTCGCCGGCCCCTTGAAGACCGGAAAGGGAGCACAGGAACATGAAGCCAAAGAACACGATCTGTCTCTGGTTCGACAACAACGCGCATGATGCCGCGCGCTTCTACGCCGCCACGTTTCCGGATTCCAAAGTAACCGCCGTTCACAAGGCGCCGGGTGACTATCCGGGCGGCAAGGCGGGCGATGAACTGACGGTGGAGTTCACCGTCGTGGGGATTCCCTGTATCGGCCTCAACGGCGGCCCGACGTTCAAGCACAGCGAGGCGTTTTCCTTTCAGATCGCCACCGACAACCAGGAAGAGTCGGACCGCTACTGGAACGCGATCGTCGGCAATGGCGGCCAGGAAAGTGCGTGCGGCTGGTGCAAGGACCGGTGGGGCCTCTCCTGGCAGATCACTCCGCGCGCGCTCACCGATGCGATGGCGGCGGGTGGCGCCGAGGCAAAGCGTGCCTTCGACGCGATGATGACGATGAAGAAGATCGACATCGCCACGATCGAGGCTGCGCGGCGGGGCTAGCTCAGTCCAAGACGATCGCCCGCACCACGGCCTCGTTCGGCCCCTGGGTGAGCCGGACGAACCAGACACCTCTCGCTACGCGTCCGTCCTCTGCGAGGTCGACCGCGTGAGGTCCGGCACCAAGCCCACCGACCGAGCGCGACCGCACGCGTGGTCAACTGGCATCTCTTGGAGAATTTCCGGCTCGAGGCGGACGTACCGGTCCCCCGCGTGTCGTGCTAGGCTTCCCGCGCAACTCCCCCCGACCTCCACCACCAAAGCGACCTCGATGACTCGTGCCCACCTCACTTTGGCTCCGGCTCTTGCGCTAGCCCTTGCGTGCGCGACGCGCTGGCTCGCGTTGGCCGCCCCGCCGGGATCGACGGCCACGGTGTCAGCCGCGCCTGGCGCGACGCTCCCGCCCCTGCCGGCCGAGCTGACACGAGGAGTGTCCCCGATCCTCTACGTCCCGACGCCGCCGGAAAGCCGGCCCGGCGGCACGCCGTGGGACTCGCTCGCCCGGTACGAGCGCGCTGGGCGATGGGCGGTCTCCGATTCGGTGTCGGCCGCGCTCGTGCGCACGCTCGAGTCCGCGTCGCCGGTCGATTCGTTGGCGCTCGCGCGAGCGCTCTTTCACTACGCGAATGCGCGCCTCCTGCGGCGCCAGTACGCCGACGGGCGTGCGTTCGCGTCGTTGGCGCAGGCGATGAATATCCGCGCGCGCCGGATGAAGCCGACGGATCCGCTCCTCATCTGGGGGCACGTGAAAGCGGCGACGATCTACTCCGAGGCAGGGCATCCCGATTCGGCGCGCACGCACGGCGAGATCGGGCTGCAGCTGCTCGAGTCGATGTCGCCCACCGACACCTCGATGCTCGCGCAGGCTCATCTCGGGCTCGCCACGTCGCTCATCGCGCTCGGGCTCGACGCCGAGGCGCGCCCGCACTTCGAGGTGGCGCTTCGACTCCGTGAGCAGGCCGATCGTGGCGAAGGCATCCTCCTTGTGCCCATCCTGGCCGACTATGGCGGAGCACTGTCGCGCGCAGGCGAGATCGACAGGGCGCGCGCGCTGCTTCAGCGTGCGGTGGAGATCTCCAAGCGCTTCACGAGCAGCACCTCCGACTATCTCGAGAACTCGCTTGGACGGCTCTCGTCGTTCGAGAATCGAGTCGGGAACATCGGCGAGTCGCTCGCGCTTGCGCGGCAGGCCTACGAGGTGTCCCGGCTCCGCGGGGAATCGAGCATCCAGGCGCTGCGCGCACGCACGGTCGTGGCCTACCGGCTGCAGGAGTGCGGGGACCCGTCCGGTGCGGCGCTGCTCCTGCGCGAAATCCTCCCGGGGTTCGAGAAGTCGCTCGGACCGAATCATCCGCACACGATCAACGCCCGAATGTCGTACATCAAGTCGCTCGTCGCGCTCGGCGATACGGCGGGGGTCGCACGCGAACTCGCCGCGGCCCGGCCCGTGGTCGCGCTCCAGGATCGAAGGACGAACAGCAACTGGGTCTACTGGCTGGCGCTCTCCGGCGATCTCGAGGGACTGCGTGGCAACCACGCGGCGGCGCGCGACTCGATCCAACTTGCGATCGATTCCGAGCGGCTACGGTACGACCCGTTCGGCGCCCGCGAGACCGGACTGCTCGCGGGCTACCTTGACCACGTGCGCGGGCCCGAGGACCGGGAATCTCTCGACCGAGCCGTGTCCACGATCGACCGCCTGCGCGACAGTACGCTCGCCCCGGTGAGTGCAGACTGGCACCTTCTGGCCCAGTCTCGCGCCGCGGCGGAGGCACGCGTCGGCCTGCGCGACTCGGCCTGGGCGCACGCGCTCGAAGCCGAACGCATGACCCGCGAACGCCTGGCGTATCAGATGGAGGCGCTTTCGGACCTGCGGGGCCTCCAGCTCGCCCGCAGTTCCGGCGGCGTGTCCGACCTTGTCGTTGGGCTCGCACGTCCGGACCACGCGGGCGAGCTCGAGACCGCGTGGGATCGCGTCGTGCGCCAGCGTGGCATCGTCGGTCGCGAAGTTGCGCGGCGGCGCGCGCCCATCGCGGCATCCACGGACACGGTCCTCGCGTCGGCCTACGGGCATTGGATTGCCTCTCAGCGCCTGCTCGCGCAGCTCGTCGTGAGCGGCGCCGCCCATCCCGGAGACACAGGGAGCGCGGCGCGCTACCTCTCGGCACGCGGGACGGCGGACGCCGCCGAGGCCTCGTACGTCCTCGCGGCCCGCGGCCGCGTTGCCCCGGATTCGGCGGTCGGGCTCGAGCGGGTGCGCGCGGGCCTCACCTCCGATCAGGCGCTCGTCTCCTTCGCGTTCGGAAGTGACGGCTCGGGCGAGACGACGCTCGGAGCGTTCGTCGCGATCGCGGGTTCGAAGCGCGTTCAGTGGGTCCCGATCGGAACGGCCCGCGCCCTCGATGCCGCGCTCCGCCCGTGGGTTGACTGCCTCGGCCGCCCGCCGGCCAACAATGACGACTCAGGGAGCGCGGAACGGACGTGTCGCGACCTGGGCGCTCGCGTGCGCGATCGGACCTGGGATCCGATCGCGCGTGCAGTGGGCGGCGCGCGGGAGATCCTCATCGTGCCCGAGGGGCCGGTCATCGATCTGCCGTGGCTCGCCCTTCCCACGTCCGGCCGAAGCTACCTCGCCGAATCGCCGGTCCGCGTGCGCGTGTTGTGGAGCGAGCGTGACGTCGTTCCTCCCCTCGCTGCGGCGCCAAAGACGAGCGGCCTGCTCGCGGTCGGCGATCCGGCGTTCGATCGTGCCCCCCACTTCGACAGCACCGCGGCCCCGGCCCTCGCGCCCGGGCTGCGCGCCCCTCCTTCACCTTGCATTGGCTCGAAAGGATGGGAGCTCCGCGCTCTGCCCGCTGCACGTGCCGAGGCGGAAGGGATCGCCCGATCGTGGTCGGAGGGTGGCGCACGCGTGTTGCTCGGCGAGGAGGCCGACGAGTCTCGGTTCAAGCATGAAGCGCCGGCGAAGGCGGTGCTCCACCTTGCCACGCACGGGATCATGGTGCAGGACACCTGTCGCATCGCCGCGACGCTTGACACGCGCGGCGTGGGCGCCCTCGATGTGTTCCCCGGGGAGACGAAGCCCAAGAAGGGCAAGCGGAGTCGCCCCTCCGCTTCGCCAGCGCCCTCACGACCGACGCTCGAACAGCCGTGGCTCGAGCGCCAGGTCTGGCTCGCGCTCGTCGGCGCGAACCGGCCGTTGGACAGCTCGGGCGACGAGAACGAGGGCCTGCTCACCGCAGAGGAGGTCGTTACACTCGACCTGCGCGGTACGGACTGGGTCGTGCTCTCGGCCTGCCACTCGGGATACGGGCAGGCCTGGGCGCGCGAAGGCGTGCTCGGCATGCGCCGCGCATTCCATCTCGCGGGCGCGGCTTCGGTGATCGCGAGCCGTTGGGCGGTGGCCGACGAATCCACGCGTGAGTGGATGTCCGAGCTCTACGCGGCGCGTGGTCGCGGCGCACACGCCGCCGCCGCGACCAGCGAGGCGTCGCGCGCCGTGCTCACTCGGCGGCGGGCGGAGCACCGCACGACCCATCCCTTCTACTGGGCGGCGTTCAGCTCGATCGGCGAGTGACACGACGCGCCGCGGACCTTGCAGCACTTCTCCCCGCAACCCAGCCGGTACTCCAAGCCCACTGGAAGTTGTACGCGAGCCATGCCGAAGCACCATCGGACCCCAATCCCCCGAACCGCAATGAATCCAAGCCTTTATCTGAGGTTGAAGGAACCGATTCGGACCGTTAGTCTCCCTACCTGACGCGTGGTTCTGGCACAAAACGGGCACAGGCGGCGGCTATTGTCTCGGCTTGCCGTTCGGTGTGCGGTAAAACGCCTGACCGACACGTAGCCATCTGCGAATCGGCGGTCCCTGCTGAAGAGGTCGTGGGATTCACGATCGCTGGTTGCACGACTCGCAGCCAAACTGCCGCCCGCCAACCAGCCATCCCCCTGCGAGCGTCGTGGTCGCGGTGTTCCCACAGTGGGGGCGTAACGCCTAACCTTCGGAGGAGTGGCTGAATGAGTACCGCTGCGAGGACTCTCGCCTCCGCCACGGTGGGGCAATCCGATCCCATCACCGTTACCCGTGAGCTGCCGTCGGGAGCACGGTTCCTGCGATGTGCTCTCCAGGTGAATCCATTTGAGTATCTAGCGACTCACGGTAAGCAGACTGCGTTCACAAACGCCGACGAATACAATACAGCCATCGTCGCTACTTGCCTGCGTCTCAACATCTCCGTCATTGCCGTCACGGACCATTACCGCGTCAAGACCGCCTCAACTCTCATTGCGCGTGCGCAAGAAGCTGGCATCCACGCCTTTCCTGGATTCGAAGCCGTAACCAAGGATGGTGTCCACCTTCTCTGTTTATTCAATCCTGGTGCAGACCTCAACAGCTTGGAGCGGATTCTGGGGGACTGCGGCATCCATGAGGATCATGGGGGCTCACCAATCGGCAAGTACGATACCCTTGAATTTCTCTCGGAGTCGCGCAAATGGCGCGCCATCTGCATTGCCGCTCACGTCGCGTCCGAAGGTGGGCTTCTCCGAAAGCTCTCCGGGCAGTCGCGCATCCGGGCTTGGCGAACGAACGAGCTGCTTGCTTGCTCCCTGCCCGGCCCCGTTGACGACGCGCCGGACGAGATTCGTCCGATTATCGCAAACACAAATCCGGACTACCGCCGCGACCGCCCCATTGCTGTGCTGAACGCCCAGGATGTGAGTGATCCCAGTCAGCTCGAGACGCCTGGAGCAACCTGCTGGATCAAAATGTCCGAAGTGAGCGTCGAGGGACTGCGCCAGGCCTTCCTCGATCCCGAATCTCGTATTCGCCTGCATGGCGACCCGGTGCCTGATGAACACTCCGAACTAGTAGCACTCACTTGGGAAGGTGGCTTCCTGGATGGCGTCGGCATTCACTTCAACTCCAATCTCAATGTCTTGGTCGGTGGACGCGGCACCGGCAAGTCCACTGTAGTCGAGAGCCTGCGATATGTCCTCGGACTATCACCAATCGGGGACGAAGCACGTAAGGCACACGAGGGAATCGTCGGTCATGTGTTGCGGGGAGGCACGAAGGTGTCTCTCGTCGTGCAATTGTGCAGACCCGCCACTCGGGAGTATCGGATCGAGCGCACAATCCCAAATCCTCCAGTTGTTCGTGACGACAGCGGCCACGTGTCCACTCTTCAGCCGTCGGAGCTGTTTCCTCGAGTCGAGGTTTACGGTCAGCACGAGATCTCGGAACTCACCAAGAGCCGCGAGAAGCTCACACGATTGCTCGATCGTTTCGTTGAGCATGACGAATCCTTGGGCCAGCGCAAGGCGGCGCTGCGCCGCGAACTTGACAAGACCCGGCGCGCGTTGCTCGACGTTCGCGCCGAACTCCAGCAAGTTAACGAGCGCCTGGCCGCCCTTCCTGCACTCGAAGAAACTCTGAAACGCTTTCACGAAGCGGGTCTCGAGGAACGGCTGAAGGACCAGAGCCTGCTGGTTCGAGAGGAACGCATCCTCAATTCAATCCCGGATCGCCTTCAGCCGCTGCGGGCCTGCTTGGACAACCTACGCCGAGAGCTTCCAATCGACCGCACGTTCTTGTCTTTGAAGGCACTTGACGACCTCCCGGGCAAAGACATTATTGCTGACACTAATCAGGTCCTGGAGCGCCTGAGTCAGGAAGTCACCGAGATTACGCGCAACCTCGAGCTTGCACTACAGCGGGCCACGGATGGCGTTGCAGAAGTTCGTCGCCGCTGGGAAGAGCGAAAGCAAGTTGTACAGACAGCCTACGAAAGGATCCTGCGAGAACTTCAGAAGTCGGCTGTCGATGCCACCGAATTTATCCGCCTACGTCGCCAAGTTGAAGACCTCCGGCCCCTTCGTGAGCGCCAAGAGTTGCTGCGTCGAGCGGAGAAGGAGCACTTTGAACAGCGCCGCATGCTTCTGGCTGAGTGGGAAGATCTCAAGGCAAAAGACTTCCGCTTGCTTGACCGTGCTGCGAGAAAAGTCAGCCGCAAATTGAGAGATCGTGTCCAGGTCGAGGTCACGTCGGCGGGCGACCGGGAGCCCCTGTTCCGACTTCTCAGGGACGACATTGGAGGTCGACTCTCCGAGACGATTGATGCGCTCTCGAGAGTGAAGGACTTTTCCCTTCCATTGTTTGTGGAGTCTTGTCGGTCCGGAGTCGATGCACTCCAGAAAGCTTTCGGGGTCACGCCAACACAGGCGGATCGGCTCGCAAAAGCACCACCCGAAGTCCTGCTTCGCATAGAGGAGGTCGAGCTTCCATCGACAACGGTCGTTCGGCTCAATACAGCGCCTCAGGGGGAGCCTCCCGTGTGGCAGGCGCTCGAAGAACTTTCGACAGGTCAAAAGGCAACTGCCGTGCTGCTCCTTCTCCTCCTCGAGTCGGATGCTCCCCTAATTGTTGACCAACCCGAGGATGACTTGGACAACCGCTTTATCACCGAGGGCGTTGTTCCGCGCATGCGCGAGGAGAAGCGTCGGCGGCAGTTCATCTTTTCGACTCACAACGCCAACATCCCAGTTCTCGGGGATGCGGAACTCATTCTCGGTCTAAGTGCCACCGGGGAAGGGGAGCAAGGCCGTGCACGCATCGCTCCTGAACACATGGGCTCAATCGATTCCCAGACTGTCCGCGAGCTTGTCGAGGAGATTCTGGAAGGCGGCAAGACTGCCTTCGAAATGCGGCGCCTGAAGTATGGCTTCTAATGGCTCCAATGAATAGGACTGCACTAGCTGAGCTCATTCGGAATGGGGAGAGTTCGCTCGTCGAGTTCAAGCGCGATGACGAGCACCCAGACTCCATCGCCAAGGAACTCTCCGCACTCCTCAATCTCGAAGGCGGCCATCTGCTCCTTGGGGTGGAAGACGACGGTCAGATTTCGGGGCTATCGCGGTCGCGGGGGGACGCGGAACTATGGATCATGAACATCGCGCGTCAGAGCATTCAGCCAGCAATCATTCCTACCTGGCAGCCCGTCGACTTCGATGACGGCCGTATCGTTGGTGTGATCGGCCTTCCAGCCGATGGCCCTAGCAAGCCGTACAAAGCAAAGCGCGGGTCTGCCTGGATCACATTCGTTCGAGTTGGCAGTAGCTCTCGTGAGGCCACTCGCGAGGAAGAAGCGCGCTTATATCAGGCGTCGCGCATGGTGCGCTTCGATATCATGCCCATTGCCGATACCAGTGTTACTGGTCTTGACTTTCAACGCGTCCAGAATTACTTCCGCGATGTTCTCAAACGTGAGACTCCACCCAGTACAAACGAAGACGCGTGGGAACAGCTTCTTGTCAACACTGACATTCTTGCGCCGCTAGGAGAAGGCGTCGTTGCTACCGCTTCGGGCCTACTGCTCTTCGGTGTGACACCCAATCGTCGTCTTCCTCAGGCTGGAGTCACTGCGGCAGCCTTTCCTGGAACTGAAAAGGACTACGGGACAGTCGACGAGGAAGTCATCCGAGGGCCGCTTGTATCCCTCCTCACGAAACGAGGGCGCGTTGTAGAGAAGGGAGTAATAGATCGCACGGTCGACTTCGTTGCTCGCAACATGGGGACGGCGGCATGGCTGGAGAGTGGCCGTAGGCGCCGGAAACGTGCTTTCCCGCTCGATGCGGTTCGTGAGGCTGTCGTAAATGCGGTTGCACATCGAGACTATTCATTGTCTGCAACTGATATTGAAGTGTCCCTCTATTCGGATCGCGTGGAGATCATCTCGCCTGGGCGCCTTCCGAATGGGGTCACGGTTGAGAAGATGAGAGATGGCTTGCGCGCTGCGAGAAACGAGTTATTGAAGGAGATCCTACGCGATTACGGCTATGTAGAGCATCTCGGAATGGGCGTGCGAAATCGGATCATTCAGTCGATGCATACGCACAATGGTACGGAGCCTGACTTGGTCGAGGAAGAGACTCGATTCGTGGTCCGACTCTGGAAGAAGCGCGATGGCAACGTACTTCAAACTTGAGGATACCCAGGCCAGTCCGGCCGAGTGCTTCATAAACGTCCCGTGGATGTCGAGAACTAGGATTGACGGTCTTCGGCATGCCCGAGGGTGCCGGGCGCCCGAGCACTGCCTCGAGGCCCTCCGCCTCACATGTATTCGGTGGTCATGAATACGCTTGAAGACATTCGTCCCGGTGCTTCCCTTCGTGGCATCCTTCCGGATATCCTCGTTAGCGTAGTTAGCGTTGATTGGTTCGGCTCCGAAGCCCTCGAGCTGACCTACAAGGACCCATCCGGTAAGATTGCCAACCAGCTTCTCTATCGGGACGACGAAGCCCGCATCGAGATCGTCGTCGAGGGCCGCCCTTGGAGCCTTGACGGAGACGGTCACCTATTCCGATTGGTCTCGGAGGCCCAGCGCATACGCTTGGCCCACTTGTTCGATCCAGTCCTCGCCGTTCATACCTCGGAAGTCGATCCTCTCCCGCACCAGATAACCGCGGTCTACGAGAAGATGCTCCCCCGCCAGCCGCTGCGCTTCCTGCTGGCCGACGACCCGGGCGCGGGCAAGACGATCATGGCCGGTCTCTTGATGAAGGAACTGATTGCCCGCGGGGACCTCCAGCGCTGTCTCGTCGTTTGCCCAGGGAGCCTTGCGGAGCAGTGGCAAGACGAGTTGGGCAGTAAGTTTCACCTGCCGTTCGAGATCCTCACCAATGAGGGGCTCGAGGCCGCGCGGACTGGAAACTGGTTCCTCGAGCATGACCTTGTCATCGCTCGCCTCGACAAGTTGAGCCGCAACGAAGACGTTCAGGCCAAGCTGGCGGTTCCCGACTGCCGCTGGGATCTGGTCGTCTGCGACGAGGCGCACAAGCTGTCAGCCACCTACTTCGGCGGCGAAACGAAGTACACGAAGCGGTACAAGTTGGGGCAGCTACTCGCAACGCTGACGCGGAACTTCCCCCTCATGACCGCCACGCCGCACAATGGCAAGGAGGAGGACTTCCAGCTGTTCATGGCTCTCCTCGACGGCGACCGCTTCGAGGGCAAGTTCCGCGATGGCGTGCACTCCGCCGACGTGTCGGACCTGATGCGCCGTATGGTGAAAGAGGGCCTGCTCAAGTTTGACGCGAAGCCGCTCTTTCCCGAGCGGCGGGCGTACACGGTTCCCTACCAGCTTTCACCGAAGGAAGAGCAGCTTTACAAGGCAGTCACCGAATACGTAAGGGACGAGTTCAACCGAGCCGAGGCGCTGGAAAACAAGAAGCGCGCCGGCACGGTGGGTTTTGCGCTCGTGATCCTCCAGCGGCGCATGGCGTCGTCGCCGGAGGCGATCTTTCAGTCCATCCGACGGCGGAAGGAGCGCCTGGCGGCCAAACTTCGCGAGGCGGAGCTGATGCACCGAGCCGGAGGCGAGTCGGCACCCGTGGCCTACACCGGCCCTGCATTAGACGCCGACGATCTTGAGGATCTGGACGACGCGCCAGACGAGGAAGTCGAGGCCGCCGAAGAGAAAGTCCTCGATCAGGCAACGGCCGCGGGGACCATCGCCGAGTTGAAAGCCGAGATAGCGACGCTTGAGAACCTCGAGGCGTTGGCACAGGCCGTGCGCCAGAGTGGTGAAGACCGGAAATGGGTCGAGCTGGCAAACATCTTTCGCGACGTGCTCACGTCAGCGTCTCTCCAAGGCAACGTGGCCGACGCCAAGTGGCCGCCGGAAGACGGAAGCCCAGCTCCCACGCCATCTCGTCAGCAAAAGATCGTCATCTTTACCGAGCATCGCGACACGCTCACCTACCTCGATCGCAAGATATCGACACTTCTCGGACGGCGTGAGGCCGTGGTGAGCATCCACGGCGGGATGGGGCGCGAGGAACGACGGAAGATGCAGAGCGCGTTCCGGAACGATCCCGAGGTCCAGGTCCTAGTTGCCACGGATGCTGCCGGCGAGGGGATCAACCTTCAGCGCGCCCATCTCATGGTCAACTATGACCTGCCTTGGAACCCGAATCGCCTCGAGCAGCGATTCGGGCGGATTCACCGCATCGGTCAGACTGAAGTCTGCCATCTCTGGAACTTGGTGGCGAAGGACACCCGGGAGGGAGAAGTCTACGAGACGCTGCTCGAGAAACTCGAAGAGGCTCGAGCGGCCCTCGGCGGGAAGGTCTTCGACATCCTCGGCAAGGTCATCTTCGGGGATCGCACTCTAAAGGACTTGCTGATTGAGGCCGTGCGCTACGGAGACCAGCCCGACATCAAGGCCCGCCTGAACCAAGTCGTGGCGAATGCGTTCGACCGATCCCAGCTCCAGAACCTCATCGAGGAGCGAGCGCTCGCCCATGATTCGATGGACGCGAGCCGGGTATACCGAATACGAGAGGAGATGGAGCGCGCAGAAGCGAGGCGACTTCAGCCGCACTACATCGAATCCTTCTTCCTCGAGGCGTTCAAAATGCTGGGCGGGCAGATCCGCCAGCGGGAGACGAGACGGTACGAAATCTCCCGCGTCCCCGGGGTCGTCAAGAACCGCGACCGTCTCATTGGAATCGGCGCCACCATAGGCGAGCGTTACGAGCGTATCGCTTTCGAGAAGGCGCTCGTTGCGCCCCAAGGGCAGGCGCTAGCCGAGTTCGTCTGCCCCGGCCATCCTCTGCTTGATTCGACGCTCGACCTGATCCTCGAACGCCATCGCGACCTCTTGCG
The DNA here is from genome assembly GCA_050733935.1 of Candidatus Eiseniibacteriota bacterium. Classification (GTDB taxonomy): domain Bacteria; phylum Eisenbacteria; class RBG-16-71-46; order RBG-16-71-46; family DASYSL01; genus JBOHUC01. The sequence goes on from JBOHUC010000084.1 coordinate 22,793, forward strand.
ACGCGGTGCCGTGTTGGTTGACGAACGGGATCCTGGCGACTCACCCCGAATGCTGTTCTACCTCGAGCACGCAATTCAGGATGCCAGCCTGACGCGCTCCGGCGACCGTCGGGTTGTGTCGAAGCGCATGCTGTACCTCGAGATCGATGCAGCCGGCGGCACGCGGCACATCCAATACGCGCCCTATCTCGATTACCGACCGCTCAAGGAAGGCGAGCCCACCACCGAGGCGCTTCTGGCTCGACCTGAATGCTCCTGGGTGGCTCGTGACTTGGAGCAGAAGGTTCAGGCGTACGCTATCGCCCAGGTCGTACCGGCTCATTTAGAAGAAGTGCGCTCTCGTCGCGTGGCGTTGCTATCCAAGACTGAGACGGCTGTGAAAGAGCGGCTGACGAAGGAGATCAACTACTGGGACCGGCGGGCGGAGGACCTCAAGCTCCAGGAGCAGGCCGGCAAGCCGAACGCTCGTCTCAACTCGAATGAGGCGCGGAAGCGCGCCGACGGCCTTCAGGAACGGCTGCAGCGGAGGCTCGAGGAGATTCGTAAGGAGGCTCAACTCTCCCCCCTACCCCCGGTCGCGCTCGGAGGGGTTCTCGTCGTGCCAGCGGGACTCCTCGCGAAGCTGGCTCCTGCGGGGAGTCCGACGCCAAGCGTCCTCCGGAACACGCAAGAATCCGCAGCCCGAGCGCGGGCGATCGTCATGGAGGTGGAGCGCGACCTCGGGTTTGAACCAACGGACCGTGAAACGGAGAAGCTGGGGTATGATGTCGAAAGTCGCGTTCCGGATGAGGGTCGCCTGCGTTTCATCGAGGTCAAAGGTCGCGTCAGCGGCATGGACACGATCACTGTCACCCGGAACGAGATCCTCTACTCGCTCAACAAGCCCGACGACTTCATCCTGGCGATGGTCGAGTTCCTGGACGGCGACGCACACAAGGTTCACTACCTGCGTCGCCCCTTCGGGCGCGAGCCCGACTTCGGCGTGACGAGCGTCAACTACAACTTCGCGGAGCTGCTGGCGCGGTCGTCCCAGCCCTCCTAATTCCTCCGCCGCGGGCGATGGCCCCGACTCCCGGAGTAGCGATGACCCCAGTCAAGAAAAAGCTCATTGAGGTCGCGCTTCCACTCGAGGCCATCAACACTGCCTCCGCGCGGGAGAAGTCCATCCGGCATGGGCACCCGAGCACCCTACACCTCTGGTGGGCGCGGCGGCCATTGGCGGCGGCGCGGGCAGTCATCTTCGCCCAAATGGTGGACGATCCTTCGGCCTACGTGGACGAACTCCGCTCTGACGCGAAACGGCGTAGAAAGGCCGAGGCCACTCTTAGGTCGCGACTCAAGCTGTGGGAAGAAGGTCGCCTCCTAGCGGAAAGGGCGAAGGATACCGGGCTCACTGTCCCCGAACCTGGTCCGAAACCGACCGTCGACGACATGCTGGCAGACCTCGAACGGCAGCTGTGAACGATTAGGGAAAAGTAGACCAACCCGATGACTGAAAAGTAGACCACCCCTGTCGGGGGCTTCGCCGGGGCGAGTTCGCCGAACCGGTAGCCTGCCCCCCGTCCGCCCAAGCGAAGCG
>JBOHUC010000085.1:0-7989 GCA_050733935.1 Candidatus Eiseniibacteriota bacterium
CCCGGCTTGCTGTCTAGGCTCCGAGCCCGTTGCCGCGTATGGGACCCCGCTCTCCGTAGCGAAACCTGGGGCGATCCAGACCCCGAATAGACGCGTGGTGAGCGGCGGCCGTGGGAAGAGGACACCCAGTCGACCTTGACAATCCGTCTTCATAGACACAGCAAGTGAAGGTGTGCCCGGGGCACCTGCCGCACGGCAGGTGGGGCAAGTTGCCCTAGGGCAAGTTGGCTCAACTGGTTTTGAAACCAGTTGACCCGCAGCGGGCTCAGCACTTCCGGTAGCGTGGCCCGCCCCCGCCTTCGGGCGGGACCCAGGTGATGATCTGGTAGGGATCCATGATGTCGCAGGTCTTGCAGTGCACGCAGTTCGACGCGTTGAGCCTGAGCTTCGTGCCGCCCGAAGCCGAGTCCATCACCATCTCGTACACGTTCGCCGGGCAGAAGTGCTGGCACGGATTGCCGTACTCGACTTTGCAGCGGTTGTTGCAGATGTCGTAGTCCGCGACGAGCAAATGCGCGGGCTGGTCCTCTTCGTGGATCGTGCCCGAGTGATAGAGATCCGAGAGCTTCTCGAGCTGATCCGTGAGCGCGAACTTCTTCTGCACGGTCGGCTCACCGACGCGCGCGCCCGCCTGCACCGAAGCGGGTTCCTCCGCGAGCTTCCGCAGACGTTCGTGTCCCGCCTTCCACGGCTTGCCGTCCGACGGAGCCCAGCCGCCGGTCAGCGTCTGGATGCCCGCGGAGAGCATTCCCGCCCACAGCCCGCCGTCGAAGCCCTCGTGGAAATTGCGCGTCCCCCACAGCTCGCGGCGTGCCCATGACGCCTGCCAGCGGGTGTTGTACGCCTCGAGCCGTGCACGCGACAGGTCACTGTGCAAAAGCCCGTCGAAGATCGTCTCGGCCGCGACCATCCCCGACTTCATCGCAAGATGAATGCCCTTCAAGCGCGCCGCGTTCACGTGCCCGGCGCAGTCGCCGATGAAGATCGCACCATCGGTGACGGGCTCCGGCATCGCGCGATAGCCGCCGAGCGGCACGGCCTTGGCTCCGTACGCGACGACTTTGCCGCCTTCGAGAAGCGAGACGAGCCACGGATGCGCTTTGAACTTCTGGAGCTCCTCCTGAAGATCGAGCGTGGGTCTCCGATAGTCGAGCCCGACCACGAGACCGAGCGAGAGAAGGTTCCCGTCCATGCCGTAGGCCCACGAGCCGCCGTACGTGTGCGTATCGAGCGGGAATCCCATCGTGTGGACGACATGGCCCTTCGGAAAGCGCCCCGCAGGCAGCTCCCACACTTCTTTGATGCCGGTGCCGTAGACCTGCGGGAAATCGCGACGGTCGAGGCCGAGCCTCGCCCCGAGCTGCTTCTGGAGCGTGCCGCGCGGACCTTCGCCGAAGACCGTGACCTTCGCGTGGAGCGCGCTGCCCGGCTCGAAGTTCGCCCTCTTCTCGCCCTTCTTGTCGATGCCCTTGTCGCCCGTGATCACACCCGCGATGCGACCGTCCGTGAACACGACCTGTGCGGCCGGCGTCGACATGAGCAAGTACGTGCCCTGCTCCTCGACCTTGCTCCCCAGCCAGCGCACGAAGTCGCCGAGCGCGATCACGTAGTTGCCGTGGTTCTTGAGCGGCGGCGGTGTGAGCGGAAGCCGCGTCTTTCCGGTCCGCGAGAGGAAGTAGACGTCTTCGCCGGTGACCGGACTCTCGATCGGACAGCCCTGCGCTTCGAAGTCAGGCATGAGCTCGCGGAGCGCGATCGGATCGAGCACGGCCCCCGAGAGGCTGTGATCGCCGAGCTCGGCGCTCTTCTCGATCACCGCGAGCTGCACTTCTCCGAGCGCGGGCCCGGGATGCGTTCCCGCCGCCACCGCTTCATTGTGACGGGCGATGAGGTTGCCGAGGTGATACGCGCCCGCGAGACACGCCGGACCGGCACCGACGAACAGGACGTCGACTTCGAGGGTTTCGCGTTCGGTCACTGGGAAGGTCCTGAGGCCGGAGCCGGGGCGGGGGCCGGGGCCGGGGCCGGGGCCGGCTTCTTTCCGGCGTGCTCGTCGCGCTCGCCGCTCTCGGCCTGCGCGTGGTGCCGCGCTTCGAGCCAGCGCTCGGCGTCGATCGCGGCCATGCATCCGGTGCCGGCCGCGGTCACGGCCTGGCGGTAGATCTTGTCCTGCACGTCCCCGCACGCGAACACTCCCTCGACGCTCGTGCGCGTGCCGGTTTTCGTCTTGATGTAGCCGGTCTCGTCCATGTCGAGCCAGCCCTTGAACGGCTCGGAGTTCGGCTGGTGCCCGATCGCGACGAAGATGCCGTGCGCGGGCACCGTCCGGCGCTCGCCCGTCTTCGTGTCCTGAATCACGGCGCCGGTGACCTTGCGGGCCGTTCCGTCACCCGTGCCGACCACGTCGACGACTTCCGCGTTAAGGATCCAGTCGATCTTGGGGTTCTTGCGCGCGCGCTCGAGCATGATCTTCGACGCCCGGAACTCCTCGCGCCGGTGAACGATCGTCACGCGGCCGCAGAAGCGCGTGAGGTAGTTCGCCTCCTCCATCGCCGTATCACCACCGCCCACGACGAGGACGTCCTGGTTCTTGAAGAAGAATCCGTCGCAGGTGGCGCATGCCGACACGCCGAAGCCCATGAAGTGCTGCTCCGAGGGAAGCCCGAGAAGCTTTGCGGAGGCTCCGGTCGCGACGATCAGAGCCTCCGTCTCCTCGGTGCGCTGCTCGTCGATCCAGACCTTGAACGGCGGCCCCTTGAGGTCCGCGCGCGAAACGGTGCCCTCGATGAACTGCGTGCCGAACCGCCGCGCCTGAGCCTCCATCTCCTCCATGAGCTCGGGACCCATGATGCCGTTCCGGAAACCCGGGTAGTTCTCGACCTCGGTCGTGATCGTGAGCTGGCCGCCGCGCTGGTGGCCGTGCACGAGCACGGGCTTCAGATTCGCCCGGGCGGCGTAGATCGCGGCCGTAAGGCCCGCCGCACCCGAACCGAGGATCAGCACCTGGTGCATGAACTCAAGTCTCCTGGCGTTTGTGCGATGCGCGACCGGCGATCAGCGAGCGATCGAGCCACCCGCAAGCGACGATCAACGATCGCCGGCGGTCGATTCGGCCGGCGAGCCCGACGCACGTCCGCTCTTTCGGTATTCGTCGAGGAGGGCGGCGAGGAGCGCCTCGCGCCGGTCGTACAACCGCTTGAGCGGCCGCGGCGCGTGCGACTCGATCGCGTACGCGGTGAGGAGCGGCAGCGCAATCGTCGAATCCACGTAGCACGCGATTGCGTCGGGCAATTTGTCGGGATCCACCTTGCCCCAGGACACGGCTTCGCTCGCCGTCGCCCCCGACAGTCCGCCCGTGTCCGGCCGGGCGTCCGTGAACTGCATGAAGTAGTCGTGGCCCTTCTCTTCGATGCCCAAAACCTCCTGAATTTGCGGCTCGGTCTGGAGCATGAAGTTCTTGGGCGAACCGCCCCCCAGGATGAAGACCGCGCTCTTCCCACCCGAGCGCTTCGCGCCGAGCACGAGGGCCGCGGTTTCGTTGACATCTCGTGAAACGTCGAACGCGAGCCGGTTGCCGTCGAGGGCCTTCGCCGCGACGTTCATGCCGATCGAGGAGTCCCCGGGCGACGAGGTATAGATCGGAACGGCGTATTCGTATGCGGCCGCGAGCAGCGACTTCCGCCCCTGGCCGAGCACCTCCTCGCGCTTGTGCACGTAGCGGCCGACCTTGTAGTGGAACTCGGCGGTCGACATCGGGCTCTGGAACTCGGGGGCCGTGATGATTTCGCGGAAGAATGCGTCCGTCGAGAGCAGCACGTCGTAATCGAAAAAGATGTCGTAGATCCGAACGACTCCATGATCGCGCAGCACCACGTCCGACGTCTGCGGATTTCCGCGGTGCATCGAGAGGCCGATGCCGTAGTGCGTGTCGTGGTAGAGGTTCGCACCGGTCGAGATGATCCAGTCCACGAAGCCGTTCTTGAGGAGCGGAATGAGCGCGCTCATGCCGAGACCCGCCGGCGTGAGGGCGCCTGTGATCGAGAGGCCGACTGTCACGTCGGGCTCGAGCATCTTCTTCGTGAACAGGTGGCAGGCCTCGCGCAGCCGCGCGGCGTTGTAGGCCTGGAACGTACCGTCCACGAGCGCCTGGACGGTCATCGGACCCTCGATCGGCGTGGGATCGATGCGGGCCCCGGACAGGTAGCCGTGGTTCTTCTGCCCGCCCTGAATGCCGGTTGGCTTGCCTTTGTGCGGATGCATGGCCGGAGACTAACAACGCCGTGCGGGCGGGGCAAGGCGACTCGGAGCTTGACAGCCGGCGTTCGCGGTTGTGGAGTTTGTGCGCTCTCCCCTCTCTCCCCGCGGCGCCTTCCTCTCCCCTCGTCGCTCCCCCCGCGCTTTCGACGGCGTCGGTCCCGAACTTCGCGTCGAGGGTCACATGCGTTCGTCCTCGTCAGGACATCCGAATCTCCGGGCTCGATGGTCCCTCCTCGGCCTGCTGTTCCTCATCGTCTCGCTCCCGAACTGCCGCGGCTCGAAAATGCATTATCTCGTCGAGCTGCGACCCGTGCCGGATGGAATGGAACGACGCCTCACGTGCTCGTCCCCGACGGGCAAGCGGGACAGTCTCGGTCAAGCGGTCCTCGATTCCGTGCCGGCAACGACGCTTGCTCATCTGCGAGCGTCCTACGCAAAGGGACGAGAAGAGCAGCACGGGCTCGAGCACACGTTCACGGACACGTTCGCGGTCGCGCCGCCGCGCGATCTCGGAGGCTGGGGCTCGTTCGCAAGCCTGCGGACGGATCTGGGAACGGGATGGAGCTTCATCGAGCGGACGCAGGGCAACGACCGGCCGCTGCCCTACCTCGAGTGGGCGCTCGCAAGCGTAGATCGCTCGGTCCGCTTGCTCATGGGATGGACGCGATTCCGGCTCGGCTCCCCGGCACGGTTGCCGTCGTGGGCCGATTCTCTCCGGGTCGGCCTCCGTGAGGACATGCGCAATCTGGTCCTCTATTTCGCCGTCGCATCCACGACCGACTATTCGGACTACGAGGAACGCATCGCCCAGTATGTGCTCGAGCGCGGGTACGTGGAACACGAAGAGTTCCTGCTGGGCAAGGACGTTGACGACCCGAGCGAATGGGACGAAGAGGACTCGGAAGACGTGTTCGCGGGGTACGTCCGAGCAAGGCTTCGGTCGAGTGGCTACGCGACAATCGCCGACTCGATCGCGAGGCTCCTCAATCAGAGGACTCACCTCGCCGCGCTCGAGCGGTTCGCGCAAAGATCGCCCGAGTGCCGTCCCGTACTTGCGCGGTGGAGGCGAACGGACCCCGATTTCGAGCGCTCTGAACTCCTCTCGCTCTTCGCTCCCGGAGACGAGGTCTGGGAAGACGCAGAGGCGGGCGACTCTTCGGCCGAGTCACCGGTCGAGTGGGGCGACGTCCGCTGTGTTCTCGAGCTTCCCGTGGACCCTGTCGAGACGAACGGAACCCGGCACTATGCCGCCCGGCTCGTGGAGTGGGAAAGCTCGCTCGGGGACACCGGTGAGCTTCCGTTCATACGGAACGCCATGTGGGCCGTGCCCGACACCGCGACGCAGCTCCGATACTTCGGCGCCGTCGTTCTGTCGGGAAAGAAGCTGATCGACTACGCGCGCTGGGAAGCGGGGCTCGATGCAGACCGGAGGGCACAATGGGATTCGCTGCGGGTGACGCTCGGACCAGAGAACTATGTGCAGCGGCTCGAGGGGTTTCGCTTTCACCGTGCCGCGGCAGATGCTGACACCGGCCTGGTTCCCCCGGACGAGACGCTCGCCCGACTGTTCGGCCCGGATTCGACGATCAAGGAGTGAATTCGAAGCCGCATTCGGCGTGTTGCGCCCGGGCACGACGTCAGTCCGCGTTTGCCTCCGGATCCGCGTCGTCCTCGAGGCGCAGTCCGCCTGCGTCCGCGGTCGCGAGGAAATCGTCGAGCACCGACTGCGCCTCTTCGAGCTCCTCGTGCGGCACGAGCAACGTGCCCCACGACCTGGTCGTCCAGTCGCGCAGCACGTCTCCGTACGCGGGGATCGCGTACGAGCGGACGACCGGATGGAGCCCCTGGCTCTCGAGCGCGCCCTTCCACAGGGCCCCTATGACCGCATTCGGGACCGGCCGCACTTCGGCCAGCTCGATCCATTCCACGTCGGCTCCCTTCAAGCCGGCCGTCAGGCGCGCGGCCACCCCCCCTGGCTCAAGCTCGTCCACGAGGCTCGCGCGACAGTTCCGGCAAAGAACGACCTCCTCGGGGTAGGCCGCTCGGCATTCAGGGCAGAAGGGCAAGGTCGCCTCCGTAAGTGATCCAATGCGTTTAGTTTAGCAAAGCCCCCGTCAGGCTCTCAAGTTTGCCGGCGTCCTGCGCCCGGCGCCGATCGGTTCCGGAACCCTCCCGGGTCTCCGCGGGCACAGGACTTGCTGCCCAGGGCCGGTCATGGACGACCTCAGGAGGGATCCCATGTCCAGATATGACCTCCGGGACATCTCGGAGAAGCTGTCCGGGTCGAAGGACTCGACACAGGTCATCTCGTCTTTCCTCAGCTACTTGCAGGCGCTCCGCCGGGATTGGAAACCGACCCTGGCGTTTTACGAGTGCTCGACTGATCGCCTCGTCTCGATCTATTCGATCGAGAACAGCAAGCTGATGTCGGCGGATCTGGATTTGTCGGTGGATAACCTCCCTCCCAAGCTCGTCCGAAAGTTCTTTCACCACAGCGCCTATTTCCAGGGCTTTCAGAAGCGCACGGTCCTCTCGCTCGTCTTCCAGAACTCGCCGTTCTACCGGGCGGAGAAAAACGAGGCCCAGGCCCTCGCCCCGATCACGGCTCTCAACAACTGGGAGTCGTGCCTGTGCGTGCCGCTCGCGGACTCCGAGGACGTGATCGCGATGCTCACGATCGTCTCCGCGAAGCGCAATGCGTTCCCGTCGAAGACGGTGGGCGAGCTCCTGCCGGTCAAGTCGGTGGCCGCCATGGCGCTCGCGCAGCATCTCTACCGGAGCGAGAAGGGCCGGCTCGAAGAGCAGGTGAAGGACGTGCAGACGCGCGTCCAGACCGAATTCCAGGACAAGCTGCAGCGCCTCGGGGAGGAGCGCGTCGCGCTCCAGACGGCGAACGAAGAGCAGGCACGCATGATCGGCGAGTTGGTCGAGAACCTGGGCCAGATGGACCAGGGCGGCGACCAGTACCGCGCCGAGCTCGATCGGGTGAAGAACGCGCTGTTCGCGCTCGAGGAGCAGTCCTCGGTCGCGACCGAGTACCTGGCGGACGCCTACGCCGAGCTCACGAATGCGACCAACCAGCTCGGCGAGCTCCAGGGCACGGTGTCGTTCATCCGCGGCGTGTGCGACGTCCTCGCGCAGGAGCACAGCGAGCAGGACCTGCCGGCGCTTCTCATCTCATGGTTCACGGAGACGTTCGGCATCGAGCGCTTCTCGTACATGGCGCCCGACAACCGGAACGAGACGCTCCAGATCGCGCTCTCGCGCGGGATCGCCGCTTCGATCGCCGAACGCGTGCACGTGCGCATCGGGCAGGGCATCGCCGGGTGGGTCGCGCACAACCGGAAGCCGCTCCTCGTGCGCGCCGTCGGCGAATCCGGCATGCCGCACACGCACCAGGACAACTACAACTCCGATTCGTTCCTCTCCGTGCCGGTCGTGCACAACAACGTGCTGTTCGGCGTCCTGAACCTGTCGAACAAACGCGACGGCTCGCTGTTCGGTCAGGCGGATCTCGACCGGGCGACGCTCCTCTGCCAGTTCATCGCGATGTCGCAGGAACGGCTCATGCTGGGGCGGCGCGCGCAGGCGTGGTCGGCGTAGAAGACTAGAAGCAGTCTCATAAATACCGGCGAAGCAGAATGACGATGCAACCGAGGTGCACGAAGCCGCGGAAGTTCAGGAAGTTATGCTCGTAGCGCACGACCAGCCGTCGGAAGTTGTAGAGCCAGG
>JBOHUC010000086.1:0-4465 GCA_050733935.1 Candidatus Eiseniibacteriota bacterium
GGAGAAGACCTTTGCCGGGTTGAGGCGGCTCTACGAGGCGATGGCGCAGCAGACGCTCGCCGGCGACGTAGCGCTGGACCTGCCGCAGCACGCGCAGAGGAATGCGCACCGCGTTCGACTGCTCGGCGAGTCCGCGCTGCATGGCCTGGCGGATCCACCACGACGCGTACGTTCCGAAGCGGAAGCCGCGCCCCGGATCGAAACGGTCGGCGGCGAGGATGAGGCCGATGTTCCCCTCTTCGATGAGGTCGAGATAGGAGAGCCCGCGGTTTCGGTAGCGCCGCGCGAGATACACGACGAGCCGGAGGTTCGAGAGGATGAGCCGCTTGCGCGCGCCCTCGCTCCCGGCGCGCCGTTCGCGCGCGAGTGCGAGCTCCTCCTCGAGCGGGAGCACCGGGTAGCGTCCGATGTCCTCGAGGTAGCGGTTCAAGATCTGGTTTTCGGGATCGTCCGAAATGCCGGGGCCTTCCTTGCGGCGGGCGCGCCGTGCGTCGCCCGCGATCGCGGCGAGGGCCTGGACGTCGAAGTCCTCCTCGATGCCTTCGAGCACGAGGCCTTCGGCGCGCGCCTGCTCGCAGAACGTGGCGAAGCGCGCGGGGTCGAAACCGGGCGTGGCGAGGAGGATCTCGACCTCGTCGGCGGATAGCCTGCGGCGCGCGCGGGCACGCTCGAGCGCCTCCGCGAGCATCGCCTCGTATCCTGCCCCTGCGACCGATTTCACGCCTTCCTCCCGATTCCTTTCACCGGATCTCGAAGCGAGCGACGCCGCGCTCCGCTTCCGCGAACCGGCTCTCGACCCCCGCGACGCGGCTTCCCGGCGGCCCGGTCGCGAGCTCCTCGAGCAATTGCTCGAGCGCGTCGGGCGTGCCCTCCGCGTAGACCTCGACGGATCCGTCCGCCCGGTTCGCGACGTGGCCCACGAGCCCGAGATCGCGCGCCGCATGGAGCACGAACACTCGAAAGCCGACTCCCTGCACTCTTCCGCGGACGACGGCACACAGCGCGCGCATTGCGCGGCCATCGTACCAAACAGAAAACCCTCCGGCACGAGGCCGAAGGGCTTTCGACGACGAGTCGGGGCGAGAGGATTTGAACCTCCGACCCCCTGGTCCCGAACCAGGTGCGCTACCGGGCTGCGCTACGCCCCGACAAAGAAACGGGACCCGGAACTCCGGGTCCCGGAGCAGCATCGGGCGCACTCTAGCACACGGCCCCTGGACTGCCAAGACCGCGCGGGGCGCCTCAGGGGGAGAGCTGCCACTCCTCCAGTCCCGCGCGAAGCGGATCGTCGGTCAGGTTGAGATGAAGCGGTGTGACGCTCACGTACCCCTGATCGACGGCGAGGAAATCGCTCCCGGGCTCGGGCTCCCAGATCGGCGCGTCGCCGCCGATCCAGTAGTACTTCCGCCCGCGCGGATCGAGCCGCTCGATCAGTGTGTCCTGATAGACGCGCTTGCCGAGCCGCGTGATCTTGACGCCGGCGATCTCCGCCCGCGGACGACTCGGCACGTTGACGTTGAGGATCGTCTTGGGCGGAAGTCCGCGCGCGAGCACTTCGCCCACGAGCCTCCTCGTGAGCTCGGCGCTGTACGTGAAATCGGCGAGCCCGGAGGCCACGAGCGAAACGGCGAGCGCGGGGAGACCCTGGAGCGCGCCCTCGATCGCGGCCGCGACCGTACCCGAGTAGAAGACGTCGTCGCCCATGTTCGGACCGCGGTTCACCCCCGAGACGACGAGATCGGGCGCCTCGGGCAGGAGCCCGTTGTTCGAGATCAGCACGCAATCAGTCGGCGTGCCGTCGATCGCGTACACATCCTTCTCCGGCTGCTCGATCCGCATCGGGCGGTAGAGCGTGAGGCTGTGGCTCGTCGCACTCTGGTCGCGATCCGGTGCCACGATGAACACACGCCCGAGATCCGAGAGCTGCTCGCGCAGCGCGTAGAGGGCCGACGCCGTGATCCCGTCGTCGTTCGTGACCAGGATGTTCATCGGCTGGCGGCCGCCGCCGTCGAGTCTCGACCGACGCCTGCGGCCTCGCGCGCGCGCCGGTGCGCGCTCCAGCGACCGGCGTCGGTCAGGAGGCGGCAGTAGAGCGTGACGAAGCGCGGCACCTCCCGGTGCGGGCGAAAGTGGCTGGGCGCCCCTTCGTAGACCGCTTCGATCGGAACGTTCGCGATCACGAAGCCGAGCCGTGCCGCGGCGATCAGGATCTCCGACTCGAACCCGTAGCCGGTCGAGCGGAACGCGGGCGGCGGCGGCTCGTGCGCGGCACCGCCGTCGAGACCGAGCGCTTCGAGCACGTTGACACGGTGCGCGCGATAGCCGGACTGGACGTCGGGCAGCGGGGTGCCCGCAAGCCAGGTGAGGAAGCCGGCCGAGAGCGCGTTTCCAAGGCGGCGATGCGGCGGCATGGCCGGGCCGCGCACGCGCGCGCCGACCACGAGGTCGGAGTCCGCGAGAGCGGCGAGGAGACGCGGAAGATCCTCCGGCCGGTGCTGGCCATCGGCGTCGATCGTGACGATCGCATCGGCCCCTGCGCGCGCGAGCGCGTGAAAACCGGTGAGGAGGGCGGCCCCCTTTCCGCGATTGGTCGGATGCGTGAGCACGTGGACGCCCGCGGCTTCGGCGACCGGGGCCGTCGAGTCGGTCGAGCCGTCGTTCACGACCCACGTGCGCTCGCGCGGATGGACGCGCGCGAGGCGCGCGAGCACGTCGCCGAGCTGGCCGGCAGCGTTGTAGGCGGGAACGAGGACCGCCGCGCGCGTCACCGCGGGGTGTGTCACTGCGGCGGGTGTCACGGGCGGTCCGCCGCGCGCTCGCTCCACACCGGCTCGAACACGAACCACTGCTCGGGATCGGTGCGGATCCAGCGCTCGAGCGATCGCGCGAGGAGCGGCAGTGCGAGCTCGGGGGCGGTCGGAAGCGCGGGCTCGAAGCGGATGCGGTACCGTCCCGGACCGGTTCGCAGCACGAATCCCGGAACGAGGCGCGCTCCCGTGCGGCGCGCGAGCGCAAGCGGTGCGGCGGGCAACGTCGCGGGGCGCCCGAACAGCGTCACGGAGCGTCCGCCTTCGCCGAACGTGCGATCTCCGAGGAGGGCGAGGAGTCCGTGGCCCTGGAGGAGGCGGCGCGCGTCACGCGCGCCGGGACAGCGTCCCACGATCCGGACACCGGCGCGGGCGCGACGGCGTTCGAAGAAGCGCTCGACTCCGGGATCCGCGTGCGCGCGCGCCAGCGCGGCGACGTCGAAGCCCGCGCGCGCAAGCGCGGCGGCCGCGAGCTCCCAGTTCCCGAGGTGCGCGCTCCACAGGAGCACGCCTTCGCCGCGCGCGAGGAGTTCGCGCAGCGCTTCCCCCCCTTCGATCGTCGTTCCGCGCGCGTCCGCGCGCCACGCGTCGACCAGGGTCTCGGCGAAGTTCGCAAACGTGCGCCGTGTCGCGGCCGTGAGCGCGCGGCGATCGGATTCCGGGCGCACGCGCGCGAGATTCGCGGCGACCGCGCGGCGGCGTTCGGGGGACAGTGCCCAGACCACGGACGCAAGCGTGCGGGCAAGCGCGACTGCGCATGCGCGCGACAGACGGGCGGCGAGCCAGGCGGCGACGGGATAGAGGATGCGCATACGAGCGAACGGGACTCTGCGGTGGAGGGCCGGACTTCGCGCCCGAGCGGGTGCTTGGGGGCGAACGAAGGGGCAAACGAAAACGGAGGCCCCAGGATGCGGCCCCCGGCGTCGGGAAGAGACGAAACTGGTCGGGGCGAGAGGATTTGAACCTCCGACCCCCTGCCCCCCATGCAGGTGCGCTACCGGGCTGCGCCACGCCCCGACCTCGGCCGCGCATCGCGCGGCGGGACCTCCGGAAACTACCCCGGAACCGGGCCTCCGAACAAGCCGAAATCCGGAGCCGCAGGGCCCGGAAGACGCTACGTCTTGAGCACGCGGCGCTTCGGGGGCGGCTGACGAAGCTGCTCGGCAATGCGCGCGAGCTCGCTTCGCACTTCCTCGAGCAGCACCTTCTTTTCCGCGTCGCGGTAACCGATCTCGAGCTGCCCGCTCGGTGTCTTCTTCTCGCCCGAGAGACTCTTCTTCGCCCCGGCGATCGTGTAGCGACGGCCGTACAGGAGATCCTTGATCGTGTAGAGGAGCTTCACCTCCTCCGGCCGGTACATGCGATTCCCCGCGCGGTTCTTGCGCGGGCGCAGCATCGAGAACTGGGTCTCCCAGTAGCGAAGCACGTGCGGCTTGACGTCGAGCAGCTCCGAGACTTCGCTGATCGAGCGATAGAGCTTCTCGCCGCCCGGTTCCGCGGCGGTCTTCTTCGGCATGGCCCCTCCTCGGTCCGACGGGTGCTTCGCCCGTCGCGGGTCCCCCGGCAATTAGGCTCAGTCTGAAAACCCCTCGTCGTTGCGCCGGAGCCTGAAATCGCTCCAGGCAAGAAGCGAGGAGGAGACAAGCCTGGGTAGGCTG
>JBOHUC010000087.1:0-117220 GCA_050733935.1 Candidatus Eiseniibacteriota bacterium
GCGCTGGGCCGCCATGGCGCCGTCTCCCGAGCGCTGGCCGCCGCCGGCCCCGCCGCCTTGTCCGCCTTGCGCTCCCTGACCCGCCTGCGCGGCGCGCGCTCCAGCCCCGCCCGCGCCACCCGCGCCACCGGCACCTTCCGCAGGCTTGAAGCGGAGTGCGGCGTTCGGCACGCGCAGCACGTCGTCCTTCTTCTCGATCCGTATCGTGACGTTCGCCGTCATGCCGGGCTTCAGTTTTTCTTCGGGATTCGAGACGTCGATCACGGTCGTATACGTGACCACGTTCTGTTCCACGAGCGGCTCGAGCCGGACCTGGCGAACCGTTCCCTCGAACGTGTCGTTCGGAAACGCGTCGACCGTGAAGCGTGCGGGGAGTCCCGGGCGGACGCGGCCGATGTCGGCCTCGTCGATGCGGGTCTCGACCTGCATGTTTTTGAGATCGCCGGCGATCTGGAAGAGCTGGGGCGCGCTGAGCGAAGCAGCGACGGTCTGGCCGATGTCGACCGAGCGCGCGATCACGATGCCGTTGATCGGAGACTGGATCGTCGTGTGGCTCAGATCGACACGCGCCCGGTCGAGCGACGCCCGCGCCTGCTTGACCTCGGCCGCGCGCTGATCGTACGCCGCCTCCGCCGCGTCCAGATCGATCTGCGCGACGACGTTCCGGGCCCGGAGCTCTTTCGAGCGATCGAACTGCCGGCGCGCATCCGCGAGCGCCGCATTGGCACGGCTCACGTTCGCCTCGGCCTGAAGCACCGCGGTGCGAAACAGCGAGGGCTCGAGCTGCGCGAGCACCTGCCCCTTCCTGACGCGGTCGTTGTAGTCGGCCCCGAGCCGGGCGATCGTGCCCGAGACTTGCGAGCCCACCGCAACCTTCTCGACCGGCTGCACCGTTCCCGTCGCGGAGACGGTCATCTCGATCGTGCCGCGCTCCGCCGGCATCGCGCGATAGCGCTCACCCTGCGCCGAACGGGAACGCAGAATGAGCGCTCCCGCCACCACGACGACAACGACACCGGCAATGAGGAGAAGGTTGCGTCTCGACAAGGTGCCCTCCCGGTCAGTCTACGAATGCCCTAGGGATCGAACGCACCCGTGGGCGTCGTCCGCGCGGCCACGATGTTCTCGAAGCGAATCTCGACTCCGTCCTCCGGGAGATCCCGAAGCTCGGCGAGCTCGATCTCCCCGTGCTTTTTCCATTCGCTCCAAATGGCGGGCCGGGGGCGGCCATCCTTGCTGCCCTGCAAGAGCATATCCCAGCGCCGCACGTGTCCTGTGCCGTCCACGTAAACCCAGTACTGATCCTTGGGCGTCAGTCCGACCTTGTTGAACTCGAGATGAAGCTTGCGGAACGTCCCCGTCGAGTCGACGCCCGCGTCCGTGAGCGACACTCCCGGGTCGCGCAGCTTGTACGGCATGAGAAGCCAGTACGTGTCGTTGACCCAGATCGCATACGCGCGATCCGCGAGCGCACCGAGCGCCGCGGAGTCCTGAGGCTCGCCCGCGACCCAGGCTCGGGGGTTTCGCTTCCCGAGATCGGTGAGCACGACGAACGGACGACCCTTCCCGTCGGTTCCCGAGATGCGAATGCGATTCGAGCCCTTCTCCCATCGCGTCGTGCGACGCACGAGCACCGTGTCGTTGCGCGAAACGGCGAAGTCGAACGCGAGATACATGGTCCGGTCCCAGGCCTCCTGTCCCCCCATGCCGCGCATCACGGAGTCGGCCAGCGCCATCGCCGTCGGATCGAGACGGGGGGCTTCCGCCGCGCGTGACGGCAAGGCGGTCGCGAGCAGGAGTGCCCCTAACGAAATACAGACTCCGACGGAAAACGTTTGGAGTGCAGGAGGGGTGAAGGTTGCCCGTCCGATCGACCGCATTCCGACCCCGCGGGCACGAGGGAAACGTGGCATCATGGGAGCCTCGCACGGAAAGAGATGCGCCGGCGTGGGAGCACGATCGCAGCCGGCGCGTCGGTCGTTCCCGGCGGATGGGCCCCGCCAGTTCGTTGGATCGTACTCAGCACCACTTTCGTTGGGAGCAAAGTTTGAGTCAAGAGCCGCGCATTCATCCGATCTGGGTGTTCGTGCCCGATCTCATGCTCGGGACCCGGATCCAGGAGCTCGCGAAGGCAAGCCAGCAGCCGATCTGGTTGTTCGGACAGGCGGGCCATGTGGTCGAAGGGCTCGAGGTCACGGCGGAGATGCTCGCCACCACGCCTCCCACCATGGTCCCGTTCCTGGTCATCGTCGACCTGAACGCACCCGGCGGACAGGCCTTCGAGATCCTGGAGACCGTTCGCACGTTGCGTACGAACGGGAGGTTCACTCCGCAGGTGCTCGCGTTCTACGCTCACACGGATACGGCGGTGCGCGAGCGTGCCGAAGCAGTCGGAGCCGATCGGATCGTCCCGCGCTCCGCGCTCGTCAAGCGCTTCGCCCACTGGCTCGAGGAGCTCGCCGTCCGCCCGGACGTCAACTGAGCTGCCAGCGTCCCTCCGCGCCTTCCCGAACGCGATTTTCCTTCTGAAGCTTGAGCAGGTGCGCGAGCGCCGAACGCGCGGCGAGTCCGTGTCGATCGGCCGGCGTATCTGCGTACACGGACGGCAACATGTCTTCAATGGTGCTCGGCCCGGCGGCGAGCGCTTCGAGCACGCGGCCTTCGCGCCACTCGCGATGCGCGATTAACGCGCGCAGTCGATGGCCGGGGGCGCCGATCGGCGGTCCGTGTCCCGGTAGAATGAGCGTTGCGGGAAGGTCGAGGAGCCGCGCGAGCGAGGCGACGTATTGCGCCATGTCACCTTCGGGCGGATCGATCACGATCGTCGAAAGGCCCGAGACAAGATCGCCCGCGACGATCGTTCCGGAGATCCGGTCAAAGAGCGCGAGATGTCCCGGCGTGTGCCCAGGGGTGAACAGCACTTCGAGATTCCATGGCCGGTCGACGGGGGCGGGCGCGAGCGCGATCGTCTCACCGCCCTCGAGGATCTCGTCCGCGCGACAGAACGGTGCGGTGTACGCGTGCGCGAGCACCGGCACGCCGAGACGCGCGCGCAGCCGGTCCACGCCGCCCCAGTGATCCGCGTGATGGTGTGTGACGAAGATCCCGCGCACGCTTCGGCCCTCGCCTTCGGTGAGCCGATCGATCGCGGCGTCGAGCGCATCCTGCTCGTCGGGATAGGGACTCCCGGGATCGACGATCAGGATCTCCGAACC
The DNA here is from genome assembly GCA_050733935.1 of Candidatus Eiseniibacteriota bacterium. Classification (GTDB taxonomy): domain Bacteria; phylum Eisenbacteria; class RBG-16-71-46; order RBG-16-71-46; family DASYSL01; genus JBOHUC01. The sequence goes on from JBOHUC010000087.1 coordinate 3,216, forward strand.
TCCGATGAGGAGACAGTTCGTGTGGGTCGCGGGTGCGAGCGTCGGCGTGCGCACCGGCACGAGAACGAAGCCCGGATGCACTTCGATCCGCGGCACGTAGCCGCCGCGCGCTTCCTCCGGACGCGCGAGCGCCTCCCCCCACTCTTTGGCACTCGCGTCCGGGCGGGCCGAGAGCTCGCGCAGGAGATAGAGCGCGGGGGCAGCGAGCATCGCGCGATTCGCGCGCCAGCGTGCGAGCCCTTCGGCGGGAGTAATCCATTCGCCTTCGGCAAGCTCTCCCGGCCAGACGTCCGGAGACTCGCTGTCGGGAAGCTCGGCCAGGAAGAACTGCGTGTCGAATCCGCCCGGCGAGAACGGCGGCGCGATCCAGCGGCCGGCGGGAGTGAAGTCCTGTGCTTCGAGGACGAGACTCTCGGCGGCCAGGAAAGCGGGGAGACGCAGGCGGTCTTCGAGCATCTCCTTCCGCGCTTCGTCGCGGCGCTCGCGAGGTACGCGGCGCGCTCCGCGCGCGAGCAGCACGCCGGTTTCCTCGAAGGTCTCGCGCACGGCGCACGCGACGAGCGGATCGGCGCCCGCCTCGCGATCCTCTTCCACGAGCCTTCCCCCCGGAAACGCGTGGAAGCCGCCGAGGAACGCAAGCCCGTCGCTGCGGCGCACCCAGTAGATCTCGAGTGCAGGAACGCGGCGGTAAAGAACGATGGCGGCGGCCAGGGGCCGGGGGCGCGACAAGGAACCTCCGAAGGCAGGCGGAATGGCAGTGCAGGTTCGAACGCGACGCCTTTCTAGCACGGAGCGGGCGTCGCGGTCGAGCCGACGCCGAAAAGCCGTTGAATGCTAGGATGCCGATCGTGAAGAACGCCACCCTCTCCGCATCTCTCGCCCGTTCGATCGTGCGCTGGTTCCATGCGCAAAGGCGCGACCTCCCCTGGCGGCGGACGAAGGATCCGTACGCGATCTGGGTTTCCGAAGTGATGCTCCAGCAGACGCGCGTCGACGTGGTCGTGCCGTTCTACGAGCGCTTCCTCTCCCGCTATCCCACCGTGCAATCGCTCGCCCGCGCGCCGATGGACGATGTGCTCGCTCAGTGGGCGGGGCTCGGCTACTACCGCCGCGCGCGACAGCTCAAGGCCGCGGCCGAGAGCGTCGTGCGCGAACACGCGGGACGCATTCCCGAGGACGAGGCGTCGCTTCGGTCGTTGCCGGGCGTCGGTCGCTACACGGCGGGCGCGCTCCGTTCGATCGCGTTCGGGAAGCCCGCACCAATCGTCGACGGAAACGTGGCGCGCGTGCTCTCGCGGCTGTTCGCGATTCCTGGCGGGCCGTCGTCGCGCGAGAGGAGTGCGTGGGAGGCGGGGCTCTGGGAGCTCGCGACGGCCCTCGTTCCCGCGAGCGATCCATCCGCGTTCAACCAGGGCCTCATGGAGCTCGGCGCCACCGTCTGCCTGCCGCGCTCTCCGCGCTGCGAGGTCTGTCCGGTCGCACGCGCGTGCAAAGCTCGTTCACTCGGCACGCAGGAGGAGTTTCCGGAAGCGAGGCACGAGGCTCCGGTCACGAAGGTCGAGCTCTGGGCGTTCGTGCTCGAGCATCGCGGGCGCTACCTGTTGCGCGAGCGGAAGGACGGCGAGCACAACGCGGGCTTCTGGGAGTTCCCGACGTTCGTAGCACCGCGACGAGGACGGCGCTGTGTGGAGGAGTTTCTCGCTCGCGCCCTTTCGGAGACTTTGGCACCTGTGTCGGCGCGCGCGCGCATCGAAGTTGCACCTGCCGCCGGGAAGCCGATCCGCCACGGAATCCTGCGCACCGAGTACCGCATCGTCGTTCGACCGGCCGCATTGCTCGGACCGGAGAAACGCGCCCCCGCAACATCGCGAGAAAACGGCTGGCGATGGGTTGCTGCGTGGGAGCTCGACGAGCGGCGGCTGACCTCGGCCTCGCGCAAGGTGGCACGAGTTGCTTCGCCCACGTCTCAGGTCGGGGGACGCTAGGATCGACGCTTCACGGAAGCCGGCTGTTTCGCCCGCGCGTTCGATCCCGTGCGGTTGCTGGTCGTAACCGCAGGAACTGTGGCGACCGCCTCCACGAACAATCTCCGGTAGGTCATGCTCGGCACGAATCCCGCGCGTTCGTAAGCGCGCCGCGCGGGCGCGTTGTCCTCGCGCACGAACAGGCACACCGCGGAAACTCCGGACGCTTGGCCGTTCGCCTCGAGGAGCCGGTGCACGATCTCTCCCGTGCAGCGGCGCGCGATGCCGCGCCCGCGAAGCTCGGGCTCGGTGAACACGCCGACGATCTGAGCGCCCGCCGGGCAGCGGGCGGAGAGATCGGCCTTGAACACGAGGCGGCTGCCGGAATCTTCGAGCACGAACGTGCGCGCCTCTTCGACGTTCCGCGCGACGTGACGTACGTAGCCCTCTCCCATCGCCGCCAGCGGATCCTCGCCGGTCTCCTCGCGGTACGCGCGCGCGGAAAGATCGACGAGCACGGGCAAATCGGATGCCTCGGCGAGCCTGAGCCTGGGCTCGCGCTCTGGAGAGAGCGAGGCGCGGTCGGCCTCGCAGAAGACTTCTCGCCAGTCGCGTCGTGCGACGAATCCGGCCGCCTCGAGGTGACCCCAGAAGTCGCTCACCGACGCCCACTCGCCGACCAGGAGCCGGATCTTCGCGCGCTCCTTCCACGCCTCCTCCGCGAAGAGTCTTCGCGCATGCGGGCGCTCGGCCGAGAACACGACGAGCCCGCCGTGTCCGAGAAACAGAACACCTTCCAGCTTCTCGCCGTCGAACGCGCCGAGGAACCGGCCCTGTCCTGCACCATCGGGGAACGTCAGCGCGCCTTCGTGAATTTTGCTCGCGAGAAAGATGTCGCGCAGACCGCGCTCGGTGAGGTACGCGTAGGCCGCGTCGCGATGCCGGGAGACCAGGGGCTTGAGCATGGCCGCATCCTAAGGCATGTGATACGGTTGGCCCGCATGGAAATCCTCCTCGCAAGCCCCCGCGGCTACTGCGCGGGTGTCGACCGCGCCATCGACGTCGTGCGCATCGCGCTCGAGCTCTACGGTCCGCCCGTCTACGTCCGGCACGAAATCGTGCACAACCGCCACGTCGTCGACTCCCTGAGGGAGCGCGGTGCCGTGTTCGTGGACGAGATCTCGGCCGTGCCGGAGGGATCGGTTGTCGTTTTCTCGGCGCACGGCGTCGCGCCCACCATCCGGAGCGAGGCCCGGGAGCGCAAGCTCCGCGCCATCGACGCGACGTGCCCCCTCGTGACCAAGGTTCATCTCGAGGCGCTCCGCTTCGCGAAGGCCGGCTACCAGATCGTGCTCATCGGACACGCCGGTCACGCCGAGGTCGAGGGCACGATGGGCGAGGCGCCGGACGCGATGATCCTCGTCCAGACGCTCGAGGACGTGGAGCGACTCGAGGTGCGCGATCCGGCCCGCCTCGCGTATCTCACCCAGACGACCCTCTCGGTCGACGAAACGGCCGCGATCCTCGACGCGCTCAAGCAGAAGTTCCCGGCAATCCGCGGACCCGCGCGCGAAGACATCTGCTACGCGACCACGAACCGCCAGGCCGCCGTGCGCGAGCTCGCGGCCGCGTGCGATCTCGTGCTCGTGGTCGGCTCCCCGACGAGCAGCAATTCGAATCGTTTGCGCGAGGTCGCGGAGAAGTGCGGCGCGGAGTCGCACCTGGTCGAGAGCGTTGCCGACGTGCGCGAGGAGTGGCTCACAGGCAAGCGCGCGGTCGGCGTGACCGCAGGCGCGTCGACGCCCGAGCATCTCGTGCAGGAGCTCGTGGAATGGCTGCGCACGCGGGGCGGATCGGAAGCGCGCGATCTCGTCGCGGTTCCCGAGGAGATGTTCTTCCACCTGCCAAGCGATCTCGCGAAGGATCTTGAGTCGTCGGGCCGCGCCCCGGATGTTCTCGCCGAGAGCGGCCGCACGCTCCGAAATCGCTGACCGTTACTTCCCCGCCGACCCCGACTTTCCGCCCTTCGACCCGGACGCGCTCTTCGGCGCCGGCGCCCGGGGCGCTCCGGCTGCGGCCTTCTCGATCGCTTTGACGCGGGCCGCGAGATACTCGTCCCTGGGCTCGAGGGCTGCCGCCTGCTTCGCCACCGTGAGCGCGTCCGCCGTCCGCCCCTGGCGCAGACGAACCTCGGCGATCGTGTCGAGGATCTCCGGGTTCTCCGGCTGGAGCTTGAGCGCGCGATCCGCGGCCGTCTGTGCGCGGTCGAGCATCATTCCGCGCTGCGCGAGCTGCCAGGCCACCGCGTTCAGCATGGGCGCAGTCGCTTCCTTGTCACCGAGTGTCTGCTCGACGATCGCGTTTGCGCGCTCCTCCTCTTTCTTGAGGCGCTCGGCGGCCGCCGCGCCGCCCTTCCGGTACGAATCCGCGTAGTGGAGATGCGCCTCGAGCAGGCGCGTGGCCGCATACGCGCGGTACAGCCGATCGAGCTCGGCGAGAGGATCGGAAGCGTCATCGACCCGCAGGTAAATGAAGCGCGAGAGATAGTCGAGCCGGTCCGACGACGGACGGCCCACGAGGAGTGCCCCTGAGCGCGCGCCGCGCCGGTCACCGCCCTGTGCTTCCCCCGCCCGCAACGCCGACAGGAGCCGCTCCGCAAGCGGCGTCGAGCTTCCGACCGACGACTTGAACGAATCGTAGATCGCCTGAAGGGACTCGTGACCCTTCAGGAAGTTTCCCTGGGCCGCAACGTGGTTGTCGATGACTCCGCCGGACCAGTAAAGGCATTCGAGTCCGGTGTAGCCGCCCGGTTTTCCGTTCCGGTCGATCACCCCGACCTGCCGGCGCTGAAGATGCGGATCGAGCTTCGTCATCGAGTCGACCGCCTGCGCGGCCGAGAGCCCTTCGCGCAAAAGGCCCAGGATGCGCGGCCCCCAGTCGGCGTTCGACTCGCCGAGTGTCGCAACCGCGCCCACGCCGGCCTGGACCCACGGCACCTCGTTTCCGCACGCGGGCGTGTGTGAAAGCACCGCCACGCCCATCTCCCCCGTCAGGGGATCCATGCCGACGACGGAGACGGTGCCGTTCATCTCGGCGGCACGAAGGTCGACGGGAGAGAGGAGGATGGCGAGCGCGAATGCGGGTGCGAGTGCGACGACGAGATGTCTTAAAGGGCGCATCAAAGCGACCAACCTCCTCCCACGTTCACGTGGGCGCCGGTGATGTGCTCGGACGCGGGCGACGCGAGAAACGCGACCACCCGCGCCACCTCTTCGGGCCGCGCGAGGCGACCGAGCGGAACGTTGCGCGCAAGCTCCTCGCGCAGCGCTTCGGGTACGTGCCCCGTGTCGGTAAGACCCGGCCCGACGGCGTTCACCGTGATCCCGTGCGCCGCTTCCTCGGCCGCGAGCGTTCGCGTGAGCGAGAGCAGCGCGACCTTCGCGGCCGTGTACGCGCCTTCGCCGGGGGCTGCGGCCAGGCGCTCGGCGGGAGCGGAAGCGAGGTTCACGATGCGGCCGAATCCCGCCGCGCGCATCGCGGGAAGGACCGCGCGTGAGCAGTAGAACGCGGAGTCCAGGTTCGAGGCCACGATCCGTCGCCACTCCCCGGGATCGGTCTCGCCGATCGGCCGCGCAAAGAACGCTCCGACGTTGTTCACGAGGATGGTCGGCGCGCCGAGCGCGGCCGTGATTTCGACCCAGAGCCGCTCGACCTCCTCCGGCAGCGTGACGTCGGCCGCGAAAGGCTGTGCGCGCACGCGCTCGCGAAGACACAGGTCGACCGTCTCCGCGGCGTCCTCGCCGCTCGTCCGGTAGTTGATGGCGACCGCGCAGCCCGCACGCGCGAGTGCCAGGGCACAGGCGCGCCCGATGCCCGTCGCGCTCCCCGTCACGAGCGCGACGCGCCCCGTGAGCGGGAGCTCGGAGACGACTTCGGTGACCTTGAGCGGAAGCGGCGGCTCGACCATTGTTCCCTCTCTTGCCAAACGGACTGCGGGAACGTAGTTTACCCCGTTGAGGCGCCTTCCGAAAGCCGGCTGGCGCGAACCGGATGCGGGGCACTGGCATGGACGCGACCGATCTCACCGGCAGAAACCTGATCGTCTTCGGCGTGGCGAACCATCGCTCGCTCGCCTGGGGCATCGCACGCGAGCTCGCCGCACGCGGCGCCCGTCTTGCGCTCGCGTACCAGGGCGAGCGGTTTAAGGGCACACTCGAGAAGCTCGCCACCGACGAGAAGCTCCGCGATCCCCTGTTCCTCCAGGTGGACGTGAACGACGATGCACAGATCGATGCGTGCTTCGAAACGGTCGCGCGCGAAATGAAGGACCTGCACGGTCTCGTCCACTCGATTGCGTTCGCGAACAAGGAGGACCTCGAAGGCGCGTTCCGCGATACGGGTCGCGAGGGCTGGCGGATGGCGCTCGAAGTGAGCGCGTACTCGCTGGTCGCCCTCGCCCGGCGGGCCACCCCCCTCATGGAGGGCCGGAACGCGGCCATGATCGCCCTCTCCTACCTCGCGGCCGACCGCGCGGTTCCCAACTACAACGTGATGGGGAGCGCAAAAGCGGCCCTCGAGCAGATCGTCCGCCAGCTCGCGCTCGAGCTCGGACCGCTCTCGATCCGCGTGAACTGCATCTCCGCAGGACCCATCAACACGCTTTCGGCGCGCGGCATCGGAGGGTTCTCGGCCGTGCTCGGCCACCATGCGGAGAAGGCGCCTCTGAAGCGCAACGTCACGCTCGAAGACGTGGGACGGGCGGCCCTGTTCCTGCTCTCCGACCTCTCGAGCGGCGTCACGGGCGAGACCCTGTACGTCGACGCCGGCTACAACATCGTGGGACTTTGATGACGCCAGAGACGCCCCCGACGTCCCGCCCCCCGCGCGAAACGATTCGCAAGCTCCTCGTCGAACGGTTGGGTCCCGCAGGCTCGTTCCTGCGCGAGGACGAGCCGATGCGCGCGCACACCACGCTCCAGATCGGCGGACCCGCGGACTGGTTCTACGAGGCGAAGCACGCCGAGGACGTCCCGCGCGCGCTCGACGCGGCCGCCGAAGCCGGGCTGCCCGTGTTCGTCCTCGGCGGCGGATCGAACCTGCTCGTCTCGGATCAGGGCTTCCGCGGACTCGTCGTCCACGTCGCGTGCGACGACGTGAAATTCGACGACACGATCGCCACCGTTGAGTCCGGGCGCGACTTCCTCGAATTCATCCTCATGTGCCGGGACCGCGAGATGACGGCCCTCGAGTTTGCTTCCGGCGTTCCGGGCGACATCGGCGGCGCGATCCACGGGAACGCGGGCTGTTACGGACATGCGATCGGCGAATTCGTGATCGACGGAATCCTGGCGCCGAAACACGGTGGAGCGCCTGTGCGCGTGGACGCATCGTGGTTCGAGTTCGAGTACCGCGAGTCACGCTTGAAGCGCGATCAGACGCACGTGCTCGTCTCGAGCCGGCTTCGGCTTGCGCCCGGACGGCTTGACGACATCCAGGCCGTGATCGACGACAAGCTCGAGGAGCGGCGCGTGAAGCATCCGCAATGGCGCACGGAGCCGACCGCCGGCTCGTACTTCAAGAACCTGCCGCCGGCGGAGCCGGGTGCGCATCGCGTGCCGGCCGGGCGCGTGCTCGACGAGGCACATTGTCGCGGGCTGCGCGTCGGCGGAGCGATGGTGTTCCAGAAGCACGCGAACATCATCGTGAACGCCGGCGGGGCGACCGCGCAGGAGGTCCTCACCCTCGGGGAGATCATGAAGCGGCGCGCGCACAGGATCTCGGGGATCTGGCTCGAGGAGGAGGTGCTGTTCGTCGGCCCGCGGCCCGCCCTCCTGCCGCATCCGGAGCTCGAGAACGGCCGCTAGAGGCGCGCCTGGCGGCCCCCTTCAGGCAGACCCCGGAATCCTCTATTCTTCAGAGGACGGACGAAGCGGCACGCGTCCTGTCCTGGCATCCCGCTCGCACAGGAAGCGTCCCGATCCATCTCAACCGCAGCAGCCATGCAGCCCGCACGGCGGGCCAGGAGAGCAGCGTGTCTGAAGTGAAAGCAGGTCTCCGGGGCGTGGCGGTCGGCTCGACCGCACTCTCGGACGTGGACGGCATCGCCGGGCGTCTGATCTATCGAGGCATCGACATTCACGAGCTCGCGATGCAGTCCTCGTTCGAGGAGACCGCGTGGCTTCTCTGGTACGGGGCCCTGCCGACCGCAACGGAGCTCGCCGGTTTTTCGGCGCAGCTCGCGCGGGAAGCAGCCGTCGCGCCCGGCGTCCTCGAGGTCCTGCGCGGGCTGCCGAAGGGCACTGCCCCCATGGATGCGCTGCGCACGGGCGTTTCGCTGCTCCATCATTACGATCCGGATCGCGACGACAACTCGATCGAAGCCTCGAAGCGAAAGGCGGTGCGATTGACCGCCCAGACGGCGACCATCGTCGCCGCGATCGCGCGCTTCCGCCGGGGTCTCGACGCGGTTGCGCCCGACCCCTCGCTCCCGTTTGCCGCGAATCTCGTGTGGATGCTGAACGGAGAGAAGCCGAACGCGACCGCGGTGCGCTCGCTCGACCTGGCGCTCATCCTCCATGCGGACCACGGCTTCAATGCCTCGACCTTCACCGCCCGCGTCATCACCTCGACCCTGTCCGATCTCCACTCCGCGATCACGGGCGCAATCGGCGCGCTCAAGGGACCGCTCCACGGCGGCGCGAACGAGGCGGTCATGAAGACGCTGCTCAAGATCGAAGGCGAGATCGCGGCCGGCAGGGTGCGGAGCGTCGAGGAGTGGACGAAGAACGCGCTCGCGAACAAGGAGCGCCTCATGGGCTTCGGGCACGCGGTCTACAAGACCGAGGATCCGCGTGCGACGCACCTGCGCCGCATGTCGCGCGAGCTGTGCGAGCAGGCCGGCCAGCCGCGCTGGTACGAGTGGTCCGCGAAGATGGAGGAGCTCGTCAAAGCGGAGAAGGGCCTCAATCCGAACGTCGATTTCTATTCGGCGTCCGTCTACTACGTGCTCGGGTTCGAGCCCGAGATGTACACCTGCCTGTTCGCCGTCTCCCGCATGACCGGCTGGACCGCCCACGCGATCGAACAGCTCGAGAACAACCGGCTGATCCGTCCCGAGGCGGAATGGACGGGTCCGACGAACGCCCGCTACGTCCCGATCGGGGAGCGCCGCTAGCTCGAGCGAGCCCACTTTCTGCGCAGCAACTTCGACGACCCAACTTGCCCTGGGGCAACCTGCCGCACCGCAAGTTGAGCCAATCTGCTGCGCAGCAACCTCCGACGAACTCGCTCTGGAGCGAGTTGCAGGGATCGCCCCCAACTGGCCCTGGAACCGGTTAGAGCACCCCGATTTGAAAGTCTAACTTGTTTAATCCCTATTAAATACTGAGGTCATTAGATACTGAGGTTGAACATGCCCCGGGGCATGTTCATCGGAGCAACTCGGGCTAGGCGGCCCGTTTCCGCGGGCGAGTGGGCTCCTGCGAGGAGTCGTGCTGGCGGAGACCGTCGTCGAGGCGTTCGCGGTCGGCGGTCGCCTCGACCGACCGGCCGTGCCGCTCGTGCCAGTCGGCGCGCGCACGCAGGAGCTGCGCGTCGCTCGAGTCGAGCGCGTCGGCGCGCGCGAACGTCTCTCCGGCAAGATCGGATTCCCCGAGCCGATCGTATACCTCGGCGAGCGCGGTCAGGATCTCGCACGATTCGTGGCCGTCGGCGACCACGCGCTCATAGCCGGCTCGCGCTTCCGACCAGCGCTGCTGCTCGAAGCGGACCCGCGCGAGGACGAGCGCGGCACGCGTGTAGCGCGGATTCGCGGCGAGCGCAGCCGTGAGCTCCTCCGCCGCCTGATCGAAGTCCTCCCGCTCCATGTACAGCACCCCCAGATGAAAGCGCACGTCCGCGTAGTTGGGCGCGAGCTCGCGCAGCACCTCGAGGTGCGAGACCGCTTCGCGCGTCCGGCCCCGCGCGATGAGCCACATCGCGAGCTCCTTCCGCGCGCGGCGGTTCTGCGGATTCGCCGCGACCGCACGCTCGAGACAGGGCAGCGCGCGGGCGGACTCCCCCGCTGCCTCGTGATGGAGGGCGAGGTTCACCCAGAACGCGGGCAGGTCGAGCGACAGCGAAAGCGCCCAGTCCACCATCGCCCGGCTCTCCCGCAGCTCGTCGCCCTTCTGGCACGTGCGTGAGGTGTGCGCGCAGACCTCCGACAGCTGGGGGTTGAACGCGTACGCAGCGCGCCACGTCTGCCACGCTTCTTCGTTCACCGAGGTTCCGAGGAGGCCGGCACAGCCGAACGCTCCGCGCAGCGCCGGATCGGAGCACGTGATGTCCTCGACCAGGTGATGCGCCTCGCGATGGCGTTCGAGCGAAATGAAAAGCCACAGGCGATCGAGCAGATGCACGTCCTCGTAGCGGCCCTGGGGCGGCATGCTCGACATGACCAGCGCGCGCTCGGGGGACTCGAAACGCGCGGTCGCGAAGAGAAGGAGGTGGTGACGCACGCCGGGATGCAGGCGCACGTAGTCGGGACCGTCGAGGAAGCGCTCCCAGCCGTACACGTCGCCGAGCGCGATCGCGGTCCACGCGCGGTTCTCGAGCGCGCCGAGGAACCGCGGATTGATCGCAAGCGCGCGCTCGAAGCTCGTGCCCGCATCATCGAGACGTCCGAGCGTGGCGTGATAGAGACCGAGCCGGTTCCAGAGATCGGGATAGCCCGGAGTCTTCTCGGTTCGCTGCTCGATCAGGGCAGCAGCGGTCTCGACCGCCGATGCATGGAGCGGCGGCCGGACGTGGAAGGAGTCGGGATCCGGCTTCTTCTTGCGAGGGGCGGAAGGCACGTCGAAATTATCGGCGGGCCGTTTCTTCCCCTTCAGGCTCTTGGCGTGGAAAGCCCGCTAAGGAGGGATCGAGGGGGACCGACCGTGCAGAATTCAATGACCCCGATACCGTTGGGGCCCGGGTCCGGGCACCGCGAGCCCGGAGGCTCGCAATCCTACTGTCGGACGACGTCCATGCGGCCGGCCGGACCGGCCGTGATCTCCCCCACGATCGCGGCCACCGGGGTTCCGATGCGCTCGAGGGCGGCCATGAGATCGAGCGTGCGCTCCTGCGCGACCGCGATCAGGAGTCCGCCCGAGGTCTGCGCATCAGCGAGCAGCAACTGCTCCTCGCGGGTCACATCCGGAGCGTAGCTCGTCCAATCGTTCAGAAAGCGCCAGTTCGCGTGCGTGCCGCCCGGCGCGATCCCCTCCGCCACGTAGGCGCGTGCGGCTTCGAGAACCGGCACGTGCTCCACGCAGACGCGTGCCGAAACACCGCTCGCCGCACAGACGTTTCGCAGGTGTCCGAGGAGCCCGAAGCCCGTGACGTCGGTCGCGGCGTGGGCGCCGACCTCGAGCATCGCGGTGCACGCGTCACGATTGAGCGTCGCCATGAGCCGGATGGCTTCGGGCATTGCGTTCAGGCGATCCTGGTCGTTCTTGGCCGCGGTCGCGATGATCCCGATCCCGAGCGGCTTCGTGAGCACGAGCCGGTCGCCGGGCCGAGCCCCTGCGTTCGAGACGATGCGATCCGGATGAACTTCCCCGATGACCGCGAGCCCGTAGATTGGCTCGTCGGTCTTGATCGTGTGTCCGCCGACGACGTCGATCCCCGCTTCCTTCGCCTTCAGGGCGCCTCCGCGCAGGATCTCGGCGAGAATCTCGGGGGACAGATCGTGATCCGGAAAGCCGACGACTCCGAGAGCCGAGATCGGCCGCCCGCCCATCGCGTAGACGTCCGAAAGCGCGTTCGCCGCGGCCACCTGACCGAAGTCGAACGGATCGTCGACGATCGGGGTGAAGAAGTCGGTCGTGAACACGAGCGCTCGTTCGTCGTCGAGCCGGATGACCGCGGCATCGTCCGCCGTCGAGGATCCGACGAGAACGCGCGGGTCGTCGACGGCCGGCAGGTTCCGAAGGAGCGGCAGCAGGTAGCCGGGCGGATGCTTGGCGGCGCATCCGGCACGCTGCGCCGTCTTCGTGAGCCGGATCGCGGGAGCCCCGGTGCCGGTCGTGTTCGTCGTCCTGTCGCTCATGTGCGCAGTCTACCGCATCCGGAATTCCATCCGGAATCTCGTCGGAATTCCAGTGCGCGCGCGAGCCCGCGCGGGCACACTCCGGCGCGTGAGCCAGGAACGTTCGCTGTCCCGCGCACTCGGCCTCAACGCCCAGACCGGTGCGCTGCTCGCGGCCCTCTTCCTCGTCGGCCTCGGCGAGGAGCTCTGGAGCCCCTACCTTCCCAAATACCTCGACACGCTCGGGGCGAGCCTCGTCGTGATCGGGCTCTGGTCCTCGGGCAAGAACCTGCTTGAGGGATTTCTCTTCTGGGGCGGCGGCAACCTGTCGCACCGCCTTGGAGAACGCGGGACGCTCGTACTCGCCGGCATCGTGCCGGTCATGGGCTACGTGATCTTCCTCGCGACCGATTCCGTACCGGCCGCGATCGTGGCGTCGTTCCTCATCGGATCGTGGGAGGCGCTTGCGGTTCCCGCGACGTTCTCGGTCGTCGGCTCGTCTCTTACCGCCGAGCGGCGCACGATGGCGTTCGCGCTCCAGTCCGTGCAGAAACGCCTGCCGAAGATCGTGGGGCCCCTGATCGGGGGGCTCGTGCTGACCGCCCTCGGGATCGCGTCGGGCGTGCGCACGCTGCTCGTCGCGGCACTCGCGTGCGCGCTCGTTTCGATCGTCGTGCAGTGGGTGTTCATCCGGCGGTCGCAGCCGCGCGAGGGCAATCCGGTTTCGATCTCGAAGGCAAAAGTGTGGCGCGAAATGCCACCGTTCCTCAAGCGCCTCTGGTGGAGCGACACTCTCGTGCGCTGGGGCGACTGGCTCGTCCGCGATTTCGTCGTGCTCTATTGCTTGAACGTGCTCGGCATCACGCCCGCGCTCTACGGAGTCCTGGTAGCGCTTCAAATGACGGTCGCGCTCGCGACCTACCTCCCCGTGGGAGCGATCGTGGATCGCGGTCATCACCGGCCGTTCATCGGGCTCACGTTCCTGTTCTTCACGCTCGTCCCGGCGGCGCTCGCGCTCGCTCGCGGAACGACCGGGCTCGTGATCGCGTTCGTGGTCTACGGGCTCCGCGAAATCGGGGAACCCGCGCGGAAGACGCTCATCACGAGCCTCTTCCCCGCCGAGTACCGGGCGCGCGGCGTCGGGCTCTACTGGGGCTGGCGCGCGTTCGCGATCTTCCCGGCACCGCTCGTCGGCGCGTTCCTCTGGCAGGCGTTCGGGCCCCGGACGCTCCTCTGGTGCGCGTTCGCACTCGGCGCTCTCGGGTCGGCCGCGTTCTGGATCGCGGCTCGGAGCCGGCCGACCCAGGCGACACCCGCGAATTGACGGCAGCCCCCGTGGAGTGGTACGAAAGACGCCCCCGCCATTCTGAGGCGCCTCATTGTCCGCCGAGGAACCCATGCCCCCGCACCGGCCGGCCTGTTTGTCCGTGTTTGCGATCGTCGAGCTCCTTCTGGTCGGAGCCGTTGCCGGGAATGCCGCGGAGCCGACTCCTGCCCCCTCGAAGAAAGAAGTCATTCTCGAGCGCTTCCTCGGGGACGAGCGCGGACGGGCGACGCGCGCAGCGGCACGCGTGCAACGGGCGTCCGGCGCATCCGCCGCGCCCACCGCGTCAGCGATCGGTTCCTTCTCCCCGCTCCGGAGCTTCCGACCTTTTCCCGGCGATGCCGCGCGCCTTCCCGATGACGCTGCGCGTGGGAATCCGAACGGTGCGGGCCCCCTCTCGCCACAGGGCGGCCCCGAGCCGCACAACCGCGCGACGGTCGCGACCGCGGGCGATCTCAACGCCGACGGCTTCAGCGATTTCGTGCACGGCGAGGGCGCTTATCAGGAAGGCGCGAAGACGTTCCTCGGCCGCGTGACCGCGCGTCTCGGAACGCCCGCCGGCTGGGGAACGACGGTCTCGGTCGAGGGCGAGGAGGCGAACTCGTTCTTCGGTCACGCCCTCTCGCCCGCGGGCGATGTCGACGGCGACGGCCGGCAAGACGTGCTGGTCGGTGCACCCGGAGAGCGGCTCTCGGGCGGCACGACCGGAACGGCGTATCTCTTCTACGGAATAAACGGCGGGATTACGCTCGCGAGCGTGTGGCGCTACGTGTCGCCGCAGAACGACCGCGCCGGATACTCGGTCGCGAACGCGGGCGACGTGAACGGTGACGGCTTCGACGACATCGTGGTCGGCGCGCCGTTTCACCTCGACGAGGGTCTCGAGCTCGGCGCCGCGCACGTCTTCTATGGGGGGCCCGCCGGCCCGCCGGCGGCTCCGTCCGCCTCGCTCATGCCCGCCATCGAGTTCTCGGGCTTCGGCTATTCGGTTTCGGGCGCGGGCGACGTCAATGGCGACGGCTACGCGGACATCGTGGTCGGCGCGCCGTTCTATTCGAATGGCGAAGTGTTCGAAGGCGCGCTCTTCCTCTATCTCGGGAGTGCTGCCGGCATCTCGACCTCCCCCGCGTACACGTACGAATCGAACGGAACGACCTGGGAGGCCGGCTGGTCGGTCTGCGGGATCGGCGACATGGACGGAGACGGCTACTCCGACGTCGCGCTGGGTGCGCCATTCTACGGGAACGGAGAGTCCTCCGAAGGAGCGGTGCTCGTGTTTCCGGGCCGGGCGGTTCCCGCGACGATCACGCCCACGCCGCCCTGGGAGTTCGACACGATCGGCATGCAGTTCGGCTACTCGGTCGGATCGGGCGGAGATCTGAACGGCGACGGGCTCGCGGATCTCGTGATCGGCGGGCCCGGCTATCAGGTGGGACCCGATCGTCTGGGTGCGCTCGTCATCCTGTTCGGTTCGCCGCAGTTCACTCCCGTCGAAGCGTGGACGGGATTCACGGGAGAGCAGGCGAACAGCGGCTTCGGCATTTCGGTCGCGACCGGCGGCGACTGGCAGGGAGACGGATACAGCGAGCTTCTCATGAGCCTGGGGACGTTCTTCACGGGGACCGAGACCATCTCCACCTTTACATATCTCACCGGATCGCCCTTCCACCGCACTGCGCTGGGGGACGAGCGGCTCGTCGCGATGGGCGGCTTCGATCTCACGATGCTCGGCGTCTCCGTGTCGGTCGCGGGAGACGTGAACGGCGACGGGTTCGACGATCTGGTCGCCGGTGCACCGGACTACTCGAACGTGCAGGACTCCGAGGGCCGGGCGCTCTTGTTCCTGGGAGCGGCGAAGCCTTTTCATCCGTTCGGACCGTTCTTCACGCCGCTGCCGGACTGGACGTACGAATCGAACCGTGACGACGCGTTCCTGGGAGTCAAAGTCGCAGGGGCGGGAGACGTGAACGGCGACGGCTACGCGGACGTCATCACGGGCGCGCGCGGCTGGTCGAACGGACAGGAGGAGGAAGGTGCGGCCCTTGTCTTCCATGGCTCGCCTTCCGGACTTTCACCGGTTCCCGACTGGATCGTCGAAGGGAACCAGGAGTTCGGCCGCATCGGCTTCAACGTGTGCTCGGCCGGGGACGTGAACCGCGACGGCTTCGACGACGTGCTGGTCGCGGCCCCATTCTTCGACGCTCCGACCGGAGACGAAGGGGCCGCTCTCCTCTATTACGGATCCGCACTCGGCCTCGCGCACACGCCCGCGCGCGTGATCGCCGGCGCAGCGGCCGGAGAGCTCGCCGGTTTCGGCGTCGCCGGCGTGGGCGATGTGAATCGCGACGGCTTCGACGACGTTTTGATCGGCACGCCTTTCTACACGAACACCGTGAGCCTCGAGGGCAAGATCGATCTCTACCTGGGCAGTGTGGCCGGACTTCAGGTGAACCCGGTGGTCACGCTCTACGGCGAGCATTTGAACGGCGTGCTCGGCTATCCGGTGAGCGGGGCCGGCGACGTGAACGGCGACGGCTTCGCCGACTTCATGGCGACGGCGAGCGGCTTCAGCGATCCCGATCTCGACGAAGGAGCGGTCTTCGTCTGGCAGGGCAACGCGAGCGGGATTCCTTCGGAGCCCCCGTGGACGATGCAGGGAAACGAGGCGGGTGCAGCGATGGGCCTCACGGGACTCTCGTCGGCCGGCGACTACGACCGCGATGGTTTCTCGGACGTCGTGATCGGAACCCCGGGCGCATCCGCGGATGCCGGGCAGGTTTCGGTCTTCTTCGGTTCGGCCGGCGGGCTCGACAACTCCGCCGAGCTCGTCATCAACGCCGACGGTGATCGCTCGGGAAGGCTCGGAGCTTCGGTGGCCGGAGGCGGGGACTTGAACGGCGACGGATTCCCGGACATCGCTTACGGCGCGCCGGAGGGGGATCTCATCAAGGGCATCGACAACGGCGGCGTCTGGGTGCAGCTCTCGAACACGATCTACGAATCGTCGGATCGGCGGATTCGTCAGCGCCGCGCCGACAATCTCGCACCGATCCCTCCCGGCCTGCGCTCGAACAGCACAACCGCTTTCCGGTTGAGCGCTCAGGGTCGCAGCGCGGGCGGACGCGATCGGGTGCGTCTCGAGTGGGAATTGAAGCCGTTCTCGACCCTGCTCTCGGGCTCGGGGCTCGCGCGCGGACCGTTCGCGCACACGGGACCGCCGGTCGTGAGCGCGGGCACCTTCGCGCCGCTCTCCTCGCTCGTGAGCGGCCTCACTCCCGCGCTCGGTCAGCACTGGCGCGCGCGCCTTCTCTCACGTTCGCCTCTCTTCCCGCGGACGCCGTGGTTCTCGGTCGCGGCGAACGGGGATCAGCAGCTCGATTTCAACACCGCGGGGCAAGCCGGTGCGGTGGACGTTCCCGGCGCCGATCCGGTGCTCCCGCTCGCGCTCGAATTCTCGGGCGCACGACCAAATCCGTCGCGGAACGGAACGTCGCTCGTCTACGCACTCCCCCGCTCCGGTTTCGTGCGCCTTGCGCTCCACGATGCAGGGGGACGGCGCGTGCGGCAATTGATCGACGGAAACGCTTCCGCCGGTCCCGGAAGTGCCGTGTGGGATGGCCGCGACGACGCGGGACGACGCGTCGCTCCCGGACTCTACTTCGCACGACTCGCATTCGAGGGCCATGAAGTGGTCTCGAAGCTGGTGCTCCTGCCATGAACACAACCGGTATGAACGAATTGCGAGCACGCCTCGCCGCGGCGCGCGCACTCGCGCTTCTGCTCGTGGCCGCCACGCCGGCCTTCGGAGCGGAGACGCCCCGCACGCTCGGAATTCCGACGGGACTCGGCAAGTCCGTGTCGGCCGCGGGGGACATCGACCGGAACGGACTGAGCGACTACATCTCGGGGAATCCCAACGCAGAGCGGAGTGGAGTCACCGTGGGCGGGGTCGAAGTGCATCGCCACACGCCGGGAGGCGAGATCGTCACGACGCTCTATCCGGACGGGCCCGGCTCCTTGTACGGATCCGCGGTCTCGGCGGCGGGCGACGTGAACGCCGACGGCTTTGCGGACATCGTCGTCGGAGCACCCGGCCACTCGGGCGGCCACTCGAACGAAGGAAGGGCGTATCTCTACAAAGGAAGTCCCACCGGCATCGTCACCGTTCCGTCCTGGATCTACGAGCCGAACCTCGGAAGCTCGGCCGCCGGATCGAGCGTGGGATTTGCGGGCGACGTAAACGGCGATGGCTACGACGACGTGATCGTCGGCGAGCCCGGTTTCACGGATCTCGAGCTCTCGCAGGGCCGCGCGCGCGTGTTCCCGGGAGGGCCCTCCGGTCTCTCGCTCGCGCCGATCTGGACCGCCGAGGGAACGGCCGCCGCGGAGTTCTTCGGCTTCTCGGTCGCGGGCGCCGGCGACGTGAACGGCGACGGGTTCGCCGACGTCGTCGTCGGTTCGATCCAGTACTCGAACGGACAGAACTTCGAGGGTGCGGCGTTTCTCTATCTCGGCGGCCCCGGCGGTCCGTCCCTCACCGCGGACTACACGTTCGAGTCGGACACTCCCCAGGCGTACGCGGGAACCTCGGTTGCGACTGCCGGCGACACGAACGCGGACGGATACTCGGACTTCCTGATCGGAGCCTACGGCTACGCGAACGGCCAGTCGAACGAAGGCACGGCGTGGCTCGTCCTGGGCGGGCCAATCTCGTTCTTCCTTGAGGCCTATCAGCTGCCGGAGGAGAACACTCAGGGCGCGCTTATGGGCTATGCGGTCGCGCCGTGCGGCGATTTGAACGGCGACGGCCTCGCGGACTTCCTGGTGGGCGCGCCCAACTACAACGACGGAATGGAATTCCCCGGCGCCGCGATCTTCTATCTCGGGAAGACGCATGTCGCCGATCCCTGGATCTCCGGCTACCTCGGAGGGCCCAACCAGTCGGGCGCGTTCTTCGGGGGCTCGCTGTGCACGATCGGCGACATGGACAACGACGGCTACTCGGACGTGGTCATCGGCGCCCCGAGCTATTTCGACGGCGTCGAGTTCGCGGGCACGCTGGTCGTGGTTCACGGCGGCGCGACGCCGATTTTCACGCGCACGCGTACGGTCACCGCCGGCACAGCCACGGGCGAGGGGCTGGGAAGCATCCTCGGCTCGGCGGGAGACGTAAACGGCGACGGGGTGGACGACGTCATCATCGGCAGCCCGTACTTCGCGAACGGCGAGTCGTTCGCGGCCGGCGCCGCGTACGTGTTCCACGGTGGATTCGACCCGTTCCAGCCGGAGCCTCCGGGCGCGACTGCCCTTCCGGACTGGACGTTCCTCGGTACGAGCCTGAACGACGCGGTGGGATTCTCGGTCGCCGCTGCGGGCGACGTGAACGGCGATGGTTACGGGGACGTGCTCGTGGGAGCTCCGCAGTCGCCGTTCGGCGGCGGCGGACGGGGCATTGCTTATCTCTTCTACGGCTCGGCCACGGGGCTTTCCCCGTCTCCGGGATGGACCGAGCACGGCGAGGGAATCACTGACGAGCTCGGCACGTCGGTGGCGGGGGCAGGAGACGTGAACGGCGACGGATTCGCCGACGTCTTGGTCGGCGCTCCGGCTTCACACATCGAGGGCGCGGTCTTCCTCTATCTTGGTTCCGCGCTCGGCCTCGCGCACACGCCGCACAAGGTCTTTCGATCCGGAGTGCCGGGAACGCCACTAGGGTACTCCGTCGCCGGCGTGGGCGACTTCAATCGCGATGGATTCGCCGATTTCGCGCTCGGTGCACCTGACTACTCGAACGGACAGGCGCAGGAGGGCGCGATCTTCGTCTACAGAGGATCACCCCTGCCGATCTCGACCACTCCCAACGCCGTGCGCGAAGGCGGGATGGCGGACGCGTACTTCGGGGATCCCGTTCGGGCAGCCGGCGACGTGAACGGCGACGGATTCAGCGACATCCTGGTCGCAGCAGGGCTCACGGACGTTCCGGGACCGCTCGAGAACGCGGGACGGGTCGTGGTCTACGCCGGCTCCGCCTCCGGAATCTCCGCGAATCCGATCTGGGACCAGCTCGGCACGGAGGCGTTCGGGCAGTTCGGCTACCGGGCTGTGTCGTCCGCCGGAGACATCAACAACGACGGCTTCGGTGACATCATCGTCGGCGAGCCCGGCTACCAGTCCGCAAATGGACGCGCGCTCGTCTATCTGGGGCGCTCGAACGGACTCGATACGACTCCGATTCTCGAGATTCCGCCGACGGACACGCAAACGAGCACCGGAACCGGCGTGGCTGGCGGCGGTGACTGGAACGGCGACGGATTCTCGGATCTCCTGGTTGGAGCGCCCCGCGACGAGTTCAGCGAGCTTGAGCAGGGAGTCGCGATTGCCGTGTTCCCGAACGTCATCGGAAGCTCGCCCGTGCGCGCGATTCGCCAGTTCCGCGCCGACAACTCCGCCCCGATCGGCCCCGGTCTCGCGTCCGAATCGCAGAGCGCGTTCCGGCTCGTGACGCACGGGCGCTCGCTTGCCGGTCGCGCGCGCGTCCGCCTCGAGCGCGAGATCAAGCCGCTCGCGACTGCGTTCAACGGTGCGGGTCTCGCCTCGTCGCCAAAGCTCCTCACGGGGACTCCGGTCGACGGCGACGGCAGCACGGTGGATCTCAATCTTCTGGTCGGCGGTCTCGCGATCAATACTCCTTATCGCTGGCGCGCGCGCGTCGCTTCCGACTCGCCCTACTTCCCGCATTCGATCTGGTTCTCCGTGAACGAGAACGGGAAGACCGAGATCGATCTCAGGACCGGAGGCGCTCAGCCGCCGGTCGACGTCGGGCCGGACGGCGGGGTCGCGGTGGGCGCCGGGCTCTCCCTCTCACCCGGACGGCCGAATCCGTTCCGCGGGGCCACAACGCTCACGTTCACGCTCCCGCGCTCCGGGCTCGCCGAGGTCGGCGTCTACGACGTCGCGGGGCGCCGCGTGCGCACGCTCCTCGAGGGCGCGATCGAAGCGGGAACGCATGCGCTGTCTTGGGACGGGCTCGATGCCGGCGGTCGGCGCGCACCTGCGGGGACCTACTTCGTGCGTTTGCGATTCGAGGACACGGAGCGGGTGAGCCGGATCGTGTCCTTGCCCTGATCAGGCGCGCCGGTCGGCCCGATCAGACGCGTGGCGCCGGGGTCGCCGCTCCCGTGGCATCGGGAAGGGCGACCTCGCCGTTTCCTCCCGCACGAAACTGCTGCTCGTAGAGCACCGCGTAGAGGCCGCCGCGAGCGAGCAGCTCGCCGTGCGTTCCCTGCTCGACGATCCGTCCGCGATCGAGGACGAGGATCCGGTCCGCTGCGAGAATGGTCGAGAGCCGGTGCGCGATCACGAGACTCGTGCGACCGGAGAGCAACGTTGCGAGCGCCTCCTGGATCAGCGCTTCGGAGCGCGCATCGAGGCTCGACGTGGCCTCGTCGAGAATGAGGAGCCGCGGGTTCCGGAGGATCACGCGCGCGATCGCGATCCGCTGCTTCTCGCCCCCCGAGAGCTTGTATCCCCGCTCCCCCACGACCGTTTCGAAGCCCTGAGGAAGCGCGCGCACGACGTCCAGGATCTGCGCCTTTCGGCACGCGGACTCGATCTCCTCGAGCGTGGCGTCCTGTTTCGCGTAGCGCAGGTTCTCGAGCACGGTGGAGTGGAACAGGAACGTCTCCTGCGTGACCGCCCCCACCGCAAGCCCAAGGCTCTCGAGCGAGACCTCCCTCAGATCGTGGCCGTCGAAGCACACGCGTCCGGCCTTCGGGTCGTAGAGGCGCGATGCCAGGTACGTGACGGTCGTCTTCCCTGATCCGGACGGGCCCACGAGAGCGATCAGCTCTCCTGGACGGGCTTCGAACGACACGTCCTCGAGCACGGGCTTCCCGGCGTCGTACTCGAACGACACGCG
Source organism: Candidatus Eiseniibacteriota bacterium (assembly GCA_050733935.1). Lineage (GTDB taxonomy): Bacteria > Eisenbacteria > RBG-16-71-46 > RBG-16-71-46 > DASYSL01 > JBOHUC01. The sequence continues at coordinate 24,473 of JBOHUC010000087.1, forward strand.
CTCGAACGAAAGATGGCCGAGCGGCTCGACGAGCCGGACCGCCGAAGGCGCCTCCGCGACCTCGGGCACGAGGTCGAGGTACGCGAAGATGCGATCGAACAGTGCGGCCGCCGTCGTGAGATCGACGTGCACGTTGACGAGCGAGGAGGCGGGGCCGTAGAGCCGCCCGAGGTAGGCGACCAGAGCCACGATCGTTCCGACCGTGAGCGCGCCCTGGATCGCAAGATAGCCGCCGTATCCGTAGATGAGTGCCGGGCCCACCGAGGCGAACAGCATGAGGAAGAAGAAGAACCAGCGCCCCACCAGGTTCTGGCGCAGGTTGAGCTTTCGCACTTCGTCGTTCTTCGCGCGGAAGCGCGCGGCCTCGTGGCGGTCGGCCCCGAACAGCCGGACGAGCAGGTGTCCGCTCACCGACAGAGTCTCCTGCACGTAGGCGGTGAGCTCCGCGACCTTCTCCTGCGTCTCTTTCGAGATGCGCTTCCTGATCTGTCCCACGCGCCGCGTCGGCAGGATGAAGACGGGGAGGATCCCGATCGCAAGCAGCGACAGCTTCCAATTGATGCCGAAGATCACGATCAGCGTGGTCACGACCACGAGCACGTTCGTCACGACGGCCACCAGCGTTCCCGTGACGACGCCCTGGATGCCGCCGACGTCGCTCTGGAGGCGCGAGAGGATCTCCCCCGACTTCGTGTTGGTGTAGAAGCGAAGCGACTGTGCGAGGAGCCGCTGGTACATGTCGTTCCGGATGTCGAACATGACGGCCTGTCCGACGCGGACCGAGAGAAAGTTCTGGAGGACGCCGATCAGGCCCGCGAGCGCGGGCACGGCGATCATTCCTCCAACGAGCCAGGCGAGCTGGCTCACGTCTCGCTGAGGAATCGACCGGTCGATCACTTCGCGGACGAGAAGGGGCGGGATGAGCCCGAGCACCGCCCCCGCGAGGATCAGGAGCGTGATCCAGAGCGCTGAGGACCGGTAGGGCTTGAAGTAGGAGGCGATCCGACGGAGCGAGCCCCGGGTGAAACGGGGAGGGGAAGCGGCCGGCTCCTCGTACCCCAGACGGGCTACCTGCCCGAAACCATTGGACATAGCGCCACTGTACGGGCGTTCACGGCGGCCCACAAGGGGGCGCTCCGGCCCGAGACCCATGACCCCGCCCCCCGGGTGGGATAGATTCGAGGCGGAAGCTCACGAGGCGGCCCGACCTGCCGATAACCGCGGGGGGACGTCCAGGATGGAACCCGGAGGCATTCAGGATGACGAACGCCACGCTCGGTCGTCTGCTCCAGAGCCTGCTCAACGACATGGAAGGTTCGGACAGTTTCTGGCACGGGCAGCGCGAGGAAGTCTCCGTCTATATCGTCTCCGACGAAGAGCACGACCGGATGCGGATCATGTCCCCCATCGGCGAGCTGAAACGCACCGATGCCGGTTTCCTCTCGATCCTCCTGCAGGCGAATTTCGACCGCGCGCTCGACGCGAAGTATGCACTGCGCCGCCGCGAGCTGTGGTCGGTCTTCATGCATCCCCTCTCCACGCTCGTTCCCGACGACCTCGGCCTCTACATCGATCAGGTGGTCCGTCTCGTCAAGAACACGGGGACGACGTACGCCTCGAGCGACCTCATCTTCGGCATCAGCGAGGACGATCGCCTCGATCTCGAATACATCACGGACGATGACGACGAGGACGCGGACGCGGACGACGACTCCGACGACGAAGCGGCCGCGAGCGACGAGGACGAGGACGAAGGCGGCGAGAAGGAGTCCGGCGAGGAGCTCACGATCGAGCTCGAGCCGTTCGACATCACGCTCGACGAGCTGGACGACGATGACGACGAGGAGGACGAAGGCGAAGGCTGGAAGCGCGGCGCCGGCCGCGGCAAGCCCTAGCTCGCCTCCGACCCGTCCGTCGTTTCTCCCGCGGTTCCGGCGACCCCGGCGGCCCCCGCAGCCGCCGCGATTCTCTCCGCACGATCGTCGGCCGCGTGCTCGAAGCGGTTCCCCGACGGCGGAATCCACGGCAGCCAGCACACGAAGTACACGGGCAGGAAGAGCGGGCCCCAGCGCTCGTACTGAAGCGTGTGCGACTCCTCGTGCTGGCCGAGCCCGATCCGGGCACTCCCGTCGTAACGCGTCACGAAGTCGTCCGGCCCCCACCCCGGCGCGTAGTGGATCGTGTTCCCCAGGGTGACCGCACGCACGCCGAGCAGAGCCACGAACGGATTGTCGAGGAACTCGATCGCGTTCCGACCGCGCTGAGCACGCGCGCCGAGCATCACGGCGACGGCTCCGACCGTGACTCCGAGCACGGTGTTGGGCGAGGTCCAGATCTTGCCGAGCGCGCTCACGCCTCCCCCGCTCACAGGACCTTCGAGAGCTCCGCGAACGACCGGTCGTAACGGTATTGAATGTCCAGGTGGCCGTCGTCGAACTCCTCGTGGATCACCCGCGCGCCCGCCTTCTCGAGCTCGCGCACGAGCATGCGCGCGCCCAGGTCGAGCGCCCACTCGTCCTTGATCCCGCAGTCCACGAACACGAGGCTCATGCGTCGCGCGGCGGCCCGGTAGCGCGCGGAGCCTGCGAGCATCCGCACCGGATCCCACGCGAGCCAGCGCCGCCACACTTCCGGAATCAGCGCCCCGCTGTACTCGTCGAACGGGAGATCGATCCGAAGTGGCTTTCGCGGGTTCGGCGAATACGACGCGGCCATCGCCACGATGTTCATGATCTTGATCAGGTCGTACGTCTTCTTGGGGGCGTTCCGAAACACGGCGTACCACTTCGCGAGCGTGCCGTGCTTCGAGATCGCGCGCACGACGGCGGGGAAATCCGGCAGGTAGCAGTATTCGAACGCCGCGTCGCCGGAGTGATCCGCGAGCGCGCCGAACACGTTCGGGTGGCGCAGTCCTAGCACGATCGCGCCGAACCCGCCGCTCGACTTCCCGAGCACCGCGCGGTGGCGCGCCCGCCTGAGCGTCCGGAAGTTCCGGTCCACGAACGGAATGAGCTCCTCGATGAGGTGACTCTCGTAGGGTCCGTGGGCGCTCGAGTCGAGATACTGGCTCCCGCCGTAGCGCGTGATGCAGTCGGGCATTACGACGATCATGGGCTTCACGCGTCCGCTTGCGATCAGGCGATCCATTCGGCTCGGAAGCGTCTCCCCCCAGGCCGACTCGTTGAGCATCATCGTTCCCTTGCCCGTAAAGCCCGTGAGCATGTACGCGCTCGGAAAGCGCTCGCGCGCGCGCGTCGGATCGTCGTAGGCGGCGGGCAGGTAGAGGGGCACGGTCCGCACGTGCGGATCCCCGAGCGGATTCCTCCTCAGGAGCCGGCTCTCGAACGGCACGAGGACCACGCGGCCGCGCGCGGCCGGGCGCGTTGCACGGGTGAAACGGGAACGACGGGAGCGAGTCGCACGGGATGGGCGGGGGCTCACGAGAGTCTCCTTCCTTGAGAGGGTGGAGGGGAATCCGCCGTGGAACTGTAGGACAGATCCTGTTAGCGTTATAAGGTCTTTCCGGAGATCCCAGACATGACACCGCGCCAGATCGTCCCGCTTGCGTTCGTCTTCGCCGTCACGCTCGCCGTGCTCGGCCTCTCGGGCCAGGCCCGTCCCGTCCGCTCGCAAGCACCGATCCCTTCCGACTTCACGAACTTCGAGAGCCATCCGGTCCATCCGATCTGCCTTTCACCGAACGGGCAGCGGCTGTTCGCTCTCAACATCCCGGATGCCCGGCTCGCGGTGTTCGCGGTGCAGGGCGATGCGCTCACGCTGCTCGACGAGATTCCGGTGGGGCTCGAGCCGGTGTCGGTCGCGGCGCGCACCGACAACGAAGTCTGGGTCGTGAATCATCTCTCGGACGACATCTCGATCGTGGACGTCGCGGCCGGAAACGTCGTGCGCACGCTTCGCGTCGGGGACGAGCCGACCGACGTCGTGTTCGCGAAGACGAGCCCCGCTCCCGGCGCACCCGAGCACGCGTTCGTCTGCCTTTCGCAGGAGGATCGGCTCAAGGTGTACGACCCGGTGCTCCTCACCCCGGTCGGGTCGCCGATTCCCCTGTTCGGGATCGATCCGCGGGCGCTCGCACTGTCGGTGGATCGGACGAAGGTCTATGCCGCGGCGTTCGAGTCCGGCAACAAGACGACCATCGTCCCGTTCCAGGCGGTGCAGAGCACCCTCGGCCTCCCGCCGCCCAACCCGGCCATGCGCGCCGACCTTCCGCCCGCGCCGAGCGTGGGCCTCATCGTCCGCCACAACGGTGCGGACTGGGTGGACGAGCTCGGGCGAAACTGGGACGCCTCGGTGCCCTACACGGTGGCCGACAAGGACGTGTTCGTGATCGACGCCGCGACGCGCACCGTGACCCGCGAGATCACCGGCGTGGGCACGATGCTCTTCAACCTCGCCGAGCATCCGGTGAGCGGCCAGGTCTGGGTCACGAACACCGAGGCGTTGAATCACATCCGCTTCGAGCCGAACCTCCGCGGACGGTTCACCCGCACGCGCGTGACGATCGCGAATCCCTCGACCGGCGCGGTCGCTCCCGCGGAGCTGAATCCCCACATCAACTACGCCATGACGCCCGGACCGCCGTCCGAGATCGCGCTCTCGCTCGCGATGGCGAACGACATCCGGTTCCTGCCGAACGGCTCGAAGGCGTACGTCGCAGCCCTCGGCTCGAACAAGCTCGGCGTGCTCGACGGGACGACCGCCGCGGTCACAGGAAGGATCGACGTCGGCGAGGGCCCGGTGGGGCTTGCGATGAACACCATCGGCACGCGGCTCTACGCGCTCAACCGCTTCGACAACTCGATCTCGATTGTGAACACGCAGACCGACGCCGTGCTCTCGACGCTTTCGATCAGCTTCGATCCGACGCCCGCGGTCATCAAGACCGGGCGGCCGTTCCTGTACGACGCCTCGCTCATGTCGGGCCACGGCGATATCTCGTGCGCGTCCTGCCACCTGTTCGGGAACTTCGACAACCTGGCCTGGGACCTGGGCGATCCGCAGGGCAACTTCCAGAATCCTCCCCCCGGCATGATCGACCCGGTGCTCGAGGGCTTCCATCCGATGAAGGGCCCGATGTTCACGCAGTCCCTGCGCGGGCTTCCGGGCACGTTCCGGCTCCACTGGCGGGCCGACCGCACCGACTTCAACGCCTTCAATCCGGCGTTCGTCGGGCTTCTGGGCCGCGGGGATTCGCTCGCGAACGATCAGATGCAGGCGTTCACGGACTTCATCAGCACCGTCCAGTATCCGCCGAACCCGAATCAGAACCTGGATCGGACGATGCCGAATCCGGCCGTGGGTCCGAGCGCCCAGCGGGGGCAGAACGAGTACATGAACGTGCCGCACGACGGGCCGTTCACCTGCAACAACTGCCACCTCGTTCCGTCGGGAACGAACGGCCAGGTGATCAACGACGCAGCGTTGCTCGAAGACCAGGACATGAAGATCCCGCAGGTTCGCAACATGTACGAGAAGACGAACCTGTCGCAGAATCCGGGAGCGGTGAACAAAGGCGGCTACGGCTTCACGCACGACGGGGCGTTCGACAACCTGCTCAACTTCCTGAGACTCCCGGTCTTCAACTTCAACGGCGGCGACGCGCAGCGCCGCGACGTGGAAGCGTTCCTGCTCGCGTTCGACACGGGGACGGCCCCGTCGGTGGGCCGGCGGATCACGCTGTTTGCCGGAAATCGCGACCTGCCCGGAACGACCGCCCTCCTCGATTCGCTGTACGGGCAGGCCGAGGCCCAGAACTGCGATCTCATCGTGCTCGGAAAGACCGGCGGCCTGAGGCGAGGATTCCTGTACGACCGGACGACCGACGCGTTCCGGAGCGACCGGGCGGGCGAAGCCCAGATCTCGAAGACGGCGCTGCGCGCGCTCGCAGGCGACGGCTCGGAGCTCACGTGGTTCGGCGTGCCGCCGGGCTCCGGGCTCCGCATGGCGCTCGACCGCGACCGCGACACGTACTTCGACCGCGACGAGCTCGATGCGGGATCGAATCCCGCCGATCCTGCTTCAACGCCCGCGAACGTCGCCGTCGATCCCGGCGCGGACGGAGCGATCGGACGCATCTCGCTCGCCGGGGGTGCGCCGAATCCATTCGGCGCGCTCGGCACGACGATCCGCTTCGAGATGCCGCGGGCGGGCATTGCGAGTCTCGAGGTGTACGACGCGGCCGGGCGACGGGTCGCGAAAGTCTACGAGGGTCATCTGCCGGCGGGACCAGGACGGCTTCTGTGGACCGGGCGCGACGATGACGGCCGCGAGGTCGGAGCCGGCCTCTACTTCTATCGCCTGAGCGCTTTCGGTCAGCGGGCGACAGCCAAGGGCTCGAAGCTCTAGCTTCCTTGGCTTCCCTGGCTCTCCCAAATTCTCCCTAATTCTCCCGTGAGCGGAATGCGACGCCGCGCTTCCGCATTTCTCCGAGCACGAACTCGACCGTTCCCGGCTCGCGCGCCACGAGCTCGAGCGGGAGCACGCCCGTAGCACTCACGCCTCCCTCTGCCACGAGCTGGGCCACAACGGAAGTCGTGAACGCGGTCGTGCGGGACATGGCGGTGAGTCCGGTCGCCCGATCGTAGCGATCGGTCATGACGTGCTCGATCGAGCGTCCGTTCCAGGACGCCCGCACGACCAGCACCACGAGATCCTCCGCCGGCTCGACCACGCATTTTTCCCTGAACTCCTCGATCAGCCGCCCCTGTTCGACGAGCGGGCGGATCGCGGCCACGTGACCCGGCCAGCGGAGAATCTTCTCGGCCATCTCGGGCACGGACGACATCGTGCGGATGAGCGTCCTCAATCCGTCCGAGACGAACGCCTCCATCGTGCCGACGCCCGCGATCTCGACCGGCTCAACGGCTTCGAGCACGGGCTCTGAGACTTCCTTGCCTTGTCGAACGAAGCGCGCAGGGCGCGTGTACACCTCGAGCAGATCATCGAGCGACCACGTCACGACGTAGCCGTACGGGCGCGACGCGTCCTGCGCGATCGCGCCCACGAGGATCTCGATCGAGGCCGGCGCGCCGAAGCGCTGGACTGCGTCCCCAACCAGAAGATGCGAGAGGCCGGGAGCCACCCCGCAGTCCGGGAGGATCGCGATGCCTGCTCTCTTTGCGCGATCGTCGAGGTCGAGCGCATCCTCCGCGGCGAACGAGACGTCGACCAGCGTGCGCCGGCAGTCGATCGCGGCCCGCATTGCTCCGGGGCCGAAGCGCGAGGGCAGCGCGCCGACCCCGAAGTCGTAGCGGTGCAGGAGACGCGCGACCGTCTCAATGTCGGAGAGCTCGGCTTCGACGAACCGGAGTCCGGGGTGCGGATCGAGGCGTGGCTCGCGCACATCGGCAACGTGAATGGTCGCGCCGGGCATGGAGCGGGCCAGGTCGTTCGCGATCACGCGACCCTGCGCGCCCCCACCGAGAACCAGAATCTTCATGCACAGACCTCCGGACGGGGGTGACTCGGGGGGGCACCCTGGAACAGTTCTAACAGATCGCGGTCACTCGCAGCGCCGTGCGCCGTTCTCAGGGTGTAGGCTGGTCGCGGAAGGAGGCTTTCCATGGCGAACGATCGAGACACCGGAGCCCGCACCGAGGCGGACTGGCGGGCGAAGCTCACGCCCGAGCAGTACCACGTGGCGCGCGAAGGCGGCACCGAGCGCGCGTTCACGGGCAAGTACTGGAACTGTCACGAGGACGGAACGTACCGCTGCATCTGCTGCGGCGCCGAGCTGTTCCGTTCCGACGAGAAGTTCGATTCCGGCTGCGGCTGGCCGAGCTTCTGGGAAGCAATCGCGAAGGACCGGATCCGCTACCTCGAGGACCGGAGCTTCGGCATGGTTCGCACGGAAGTTCGCTGCGGGAACTGTGACGCGCACCTCGGACATCTGTTCGACGACGGGCCGGCGCCGACCGGGCTTCGATACTGCATCAACTCCGCATCGCTCGATCTCGCACCCGCGCCGAGCGAAGTGCCACAGAAGGACGCGCCCCGGAAGCCCTGAGCTTCGCGGGGCGCGCCAGCTTCTTCGAACGTCTTAGACGTTCGTCGCTTCGCGCTACTTCGGGCTCGGAAGGTGGATCAGGCCGCACCCGAGCCGGGCACCGGCATTGCCGACCGGCTGGCTCCCGTCGTCGGGCTTCTCGTGAATGATCACCGCGCGGCCCATGATCGGGTTCTTGGAGCCGACGAGCGAGATGTTGTCGACCACGATCTCGTACCTCGCCTTCCCGCCGTTGTCGGCCGTGAAGTTTCCGAGGTCGCCCGCGTGACGATCCGTCTGGGTCGGCAGCCCGTGGTCGTGATGCTCGGGGTTGTAGTGGCCACCGGCGCTCATCGCGTCCGGCGACTTGCAGTCTCCGACCTCATGAATGTGGATCGCGTGCGTCGAGCCCGGTGCGAGTCCTTCGATCGAGGCCACGATCTTGATCTTTCCGTCCTCGCTCGAGAATTCGACCGTTCCATGGCATTCGTTGCCCTCGGTCGGCCGGATGTCCGCAACTGCATGGGTCATGAGATTGGGGGCAGGCGTCTCGGCAGGATGCGGGAGCTCGGGGCTGCCGCAACCCGCAATCCCGATGGCGCCACCGGCGACAAGCAGAACGGGAACGAGCGAAGCGCGCATCGTGACGCTCCTTTCAGGGTCGGCCGAAGGGATCCCGGGCGGTTTCAGCGCCCCCGCCGGGAGAACGGCGGAAAACACAGGGAACATGCCCGCTTGCGGGCCTGGACGCAAGTCTACTTCGCCGGTGCCTGCTCGAGGATCTTCGCGATGCGCTTTGGATCGTCCGGGAGAATCCCGACCTTGCCTGTGAGTCGCGGAACGAGATCGATCCACTGCCGCTCGCGCGCGAAGACCTTCTTGAAGAGCGGGAGCGCCTCTTCATCGCGCCCCACTCCGACGAGTCCCACCGCCTGCCAGAACACGATCTCCATGTTCTCGGGTGCGAGACGTCCCGCCTCGCCGTACGCGTACGCCGCGGTCTTCGCGTCGTTCGCGGTGATCGCAGAATCGCCGCGGTCGACCCAGCGGTAGGCGCGCCACAGGGTGACGAGACGCCTCAGCTCGTCGATCGGACGCGGGTGATCCTCGACTCTGAGATCGAGGTAACGATCGGCCCACAGGCGCTCGCTCGCCGTCCCACGCACGACGAGGATCGCCGCCGATTGCTGGCCGCGGATGTCGCCTCCCGCCGCCTGTCCCGCCTCGAGAGCCGAGAGAAGCCGCTCGGGGAGGTCGCCTCGGCTCTTGCGGTAGGCGCTCGCCATCTCGGGCCACACGCGCGGATTCGCCATGAGGTTCGCCTGCACGGAGAACTGCTCCCCGGTTTCGTGCCCGGCGTCCGGAATGCAGCGCGGACCGCTGTACGCGGCGACCCGGCCGCGCGCATCGATCATCGCGACCTGCCGGCCGGCGCGTCCCGAGTCCTGCGCGACGAGCTCGGCGAGCGCGTCCGGAGCGGATCGGCCCGCGCGCATGAGCGAGAGCCCGCGCGGCCCGTACGCGACTTCGACCAGGGATTGCGTGGCGACGGCGCCAACTCCCGGCTCGGCCCACGGCACGATCGGACCGACCGCGAAGTAGTGCGACTGGACGGCGACGCCCAGATCGCCGGTCACCGAGTCGCGCGCAACGATCGAGAACGTGTGGACGATCGGATCGCGCGCGGGTGCCGCCGCGGGTGCCGCCGCGGGCGCCGGTGCAGCCGCCCCGCACACAGGGAGAGCCGCGAGCGCAGTAACGATGACGCACGACAGGCGCTTCATGGTCACACTCCTCGTTGCGAATCGGGCGTAAGGAACAGGACTCCGAGCGGCGGCAACGACAGCAGGAGCGACTGCCCCTGCCCGTGACAGGGAACGGCCTCGGACACGAGAGGCCCGGGATTCCCCACGCCGGAGCCGCCGAACTGCGGAGCGTCCGAGTTCAGGATCTCGCGGTAGGACGTGGCTTGCGGCACGCCGATCCGGTAGCCGTGACGCGGGAGCGGTGTAAAGTTCGCGACCACGACCAGAGCGCGCTCGCGGTTCTTCGCGTGGCGCACGAACGCGATCACGCTCTGTTCCACATCGCGAAAGTCGAGCCACTCGAAACCGTCCCAGTGGGCGTCCACTTCGTGGAGCGCGGGCTCGGACCGGTAGACCGTGTGGAGCGCGCGAACGAGCTCGATCAGTCCGCGGTGGCCGGGCCCGGTCTCGGGATCGTCGAGGAGCCACCAGTCGAGTTGCCGGTCGTGGTGCCACTCGCGCCACTGCCCGAACTCCGCGCCCATGAACACGAGCTTCTTCCCCGGGTGCGCGATCATCGCCGCGTGGAGCGCGCGCAGGTTCGCGAAGCGCTTCCAGACGTCGCCCGGCATCTTCGTGAGCAGCGAGTACTTGCCGTGCACGACCTCGTCGTGCGACAGCGGGAGCAGGTAGTTCTCGCTCCAGGCGTAGTAGAGCGAGAACGTGAGCTTCCCGTGATGGAAGCGGCGGAACACGGGATCGAGCCGCATGTACTCGAGCGTGTCGTGCATCCATCCCATGTTCCACTTATAGTCGAAACCGAGCCCGCCCAGGTGGACGGCGCGCGAGACGCCCGGCCAGTTCGTCGACTCTTCCGCGAACGTGAGCACGCCGGGCACGCGCTCGTGCACGAGCGCGTTGAAGCGGCGCAGGAACTCGACCGCTTCGAGGTTCTCGCGCCCGCCGAACCGGTTCGGCACCCACTCACCCTCCTTGCGCGAGTAGTCGAGGTACAGCATGGACGCGACGGCATCCACGCGCAGGCCGTCGATGTGGAACTCCTCGACCCAGTACAGGGCCGACGCGAGCAGGAACGCGCACACCTCCGGGCGGTTGAAATTGAAGATGTACGTCTGCCAGTCGGGATGGTGCCCCTTGCGGGGATCCGCATGCTCGTACAGGTGCGTGCCGTCGAACCATCCGAGGCCGTGCGCGTCCTTCGGAAAGTGTGCGGGCACCCAGTCGAGGATCACGCCGAGGCCGGCCTGATGCGCCGCATCCACGAAGTGGCGGAAGTCGTCCGGTGTTCCGAAGCGCGAGGACGGCGCGAAGTACCCGACCGTCTGATAGCCCCACGAGCCGTCGAACGGATGCTCGGTGATCGGCAGGAGCTCGAGATGCGTGTAACCGAGGCCGGCCGCCCACGGGACGAGCGTGTGCGCGAGCTCGCGCCACGTGAGCCAGTGGCCCTCCTGACCTTCGCCCGGAGGGGATTCACTCGCGTGCGGCGCGCGCCGTCTCCACGAGCCCACGTGCACCTCGTAGATCGAGAGCGGACGGTCGTGCGCCTGCGTGGCCGCGCGCCCCTGGATCCACGCCCCGTCGCCCCACGCGTAGTTGCCTTCGGAGACCACGATCGATGCCGTGTCCGGGCGCACTTCCATGAATTGTCCGACCGGATCGGCCTTCAGAATCGGCTCATCACTCGCAAGCGTCAGGATTTCGTACTTGTAGACCTCGCCCGGGCCGAGTCCGGGAACGAAGAGCTCCCACACGCCGGCCTTCGGGTGGAGGCGCATCGGATGCGCGCGCCCGTTCCAGCGATTGAAGTTTCCGACGACGCTCACGCGGCGTGCGTTCGGCGCCCACACGGCGAATGACACGCCGTTCGTCTTCGCGTGCGGCCGCGCGTGCGCGCCGAGTTTCCGATGGAGCTCGTAGTGCGTGCCTTCGGCGAGGAGATGGAGATCGAACTCGGAGAGAAGCGGCTCGAAGCGATACGGATCCTCGCGCACGACCGCGGCCGTGCCCGTCTCGCCGGGAAACTCGATCTCGAAGCGATACGAAAAGACTTTCGTGATGCGCGGGAACACCGCCTCGAAGAAGCCGGTGTCGGTGAGCCGGGACATCTCGGTGCTCTTCGTTCCGCGCCGGATGCGCGCGGCGACCGCTCCCGGAAGAAACGCGCGGATCGCGAGCCCGCCCTTGCCGCCCTCGCCGGCCGTGCCGACCTTCGATCCGTCGGCGCCCGCGTAGAAGTGCGGGCCGAGCACGTCGAACGGCCGGCCGTGGATCCCGCGCTCGATCGCGAGCACGTCGGCCGGAAGAGCCGTGCCGCGAAGCTCAGCCGGCATAGAGCTGGAGATCCGTGCCGACACGGTCCGCCATCTCCATGCAGATCTCGAGATCCGGATGCCTCAGGATCACCATGCCGTCCGAGATGAGCGTTTGGAGCCAGTCGCGGCGTGGGGACCCGACCGGGAGCAGGTCCACGCACGTGATCGCGGGACCGAACTCGGCGAGCAGCGGGCCGAGCCCTTCGATCCGCTGGATTCGCCCCTGGCCCTGCGCGCGCTTGAAGATCGACGCCGCGTTGTACTTCCGCGTGACCGGCATCGAGAGCCGCCCGTGAAGCACGGCGTCGGCCCACGCGCGGAAGAGATCGATGTCGCACGCGTAGTTCATGACGTCGACCGTGAACGCGCCGGGCGGGCGCGCGGCAATCTCTCCGAACACGACCTCACCGTCGGGCTTCAAATACCACTCCATATGCGTGAAGCCCTCGCGGAAATTCATCGCGCGGATCACGGCCTCCCCCATCGCGCGGCCGCCGGCCAGCCGCGGAGCCTCAGGATCCCGCAGGGCCATGGTCTGCGGGCTCACCCACTCGAGCGACCGGGCGATCAATGGACGCGGCCGGTACCAGGAGATGTTCCAGTAGAGGATCTCGCCTCCCCCGCAGACCGTGTCGTACGTGAACTCCTCGCCGTCCACGAACTCTTCGACGCTCACTTCCTCGACGTGGCGGAGGCGCGCCACGACCTTCTCGAGCTCGGACGCGTCGTTCAGCCGATAGGTGTCGGCCGAGCCCGCGCCCGCGATCGGCTTCACGATCGCCGGGTACCCGATCCGCTCGATCGCTGCGCGCACCTCGGCCACGCTGTGTGCGCGCGCGTGACGGGGCGTGCGGATCCCGGCCGCATCGAGCACCTGCTTCATCCGCTCCTTGTCGCGAAACGGCACCGTCTCGGCAACGGTCATTCCCGGCAGTCCGGCCTGCTCGCGGATGCGCGCGGCCGCGATCATGAGCGGTTCCCACAGGCTCTCGACCCGGTCGATCCGAACCTTCGACGCGAGCCTGAGCGCCTCGCTCACGAGCCCGTCCTCGTCGGCGAACGACGGGATGCGCGCGTATGCGGCCAGGGACTCGCGCGCTTCGCGCGGAAGGTTCGAGTCGGGCTGGTCTCCCATGCCGATCACGGTCGCGCCGGCCTGCGCGAGCCCGCGCACGAACTTCGGCATCTCGGGCGGATACCCGGGGGAGAGAAAGAGCACGTTCATGTCGCGACGTTCCTTCCTTCGTCGGTGCGTGAGCAATGCGCGGGGTTGGCGAATGCCTAGCCGAGCTCGACGCGCATCCGCGAGACGAGCCGGAGGAGTCCTTCCTCCACGACCGCGGTCTCCGGATGCCGGAGGATCGCGTAACCGTCGCCTTCGTAGGACCCGCTCGGGGATTGCCCCGGGCGCGGCAGGCGCGACTCGATGACCAGGTCCCCGACTTCGCGCGCCGCATCCGCGAGCCCGTGCACGGCGCGCACGCGGCCCGTTCCCTGGCCGCGCAAATACGCGCAGCCCACGGCATAGCGTCGAGCGGGCGGATCGAACGTACCGTACACCATGAGCCGGGCCCACGCGCGGTACATGTCCGTGTCGTGGGCGTACGACATGAGCGTCGTGAACTGGGCTCCCGGCGGCCGGGCGCCGACTTCCGAGATCGCAACCGACCCGTCCGGACGGCGGAACCACTCCATATGCGCGAGCCCGGTTCGTAAGCCCAGCGCCGCAAGCGACGCGGGTCCCTCGCGGCGGATCGCTTCGTATTCAGGACCGTCCACGTGACGGGGCAGGAGAACGCACCACTGGATCCACGGCTCGCGCAGGACTTCGAGCGGCGACGGGTAGTAGCGGCTGATCGAATGCCACACGGCACGGCCGTCGATCACGACCGCGTCGAACGAGTGCTCCTCGCCGGTCACGAACTCCTCGAGCATCACGGGGCGCTCTGACGACGGCGGGATTTCGGCGACGTACGCGCGCAGGCGGTCGTCCGAGTCGACGCGAAACGTGTTGCGCGCACCGGCGCCCGCCTGCGGCTTGACGACGACCGGATAGCCGACTTCGCGCGCGAACGCGAACGCGGCTTCGGGATCGGCCGCGAGCCGGTGCCGCGCACACGGGAGTCCGGCCGCGGCGAGGACCGACTTCATGCGCGCCTTGTCGCGGAAATTCTTCGCGGCCTCGACACCGAGGCCCGGGATCCCCGTGCGCTCGCGCACTTCGGCCAGCGGCACCTGGAGCTCTTCGAGAGTGCCGAGGAGAACGTCCGGCCGGCCGAGACGCGTGGCCAGCCCGCGGACCGCCTGCTCGGTCTGCACGGGATCGAGACAGTCCGAGACGCGCCAGTGAGCCGCAAGCTGGGATCGAATCGCGGGCGGAAGGCGATCCTCGGGGTCGGTGCTCACGAGACCCAAGCGCACGTCCTCGAGATTCGAGACGGCCTCGACGAACCGGAGAGTGGCCTCGAGGAAATATGGCGCGACGAAGATGGCGGCGGGCATGTGGATTCGGTAGTCTACCGGCGCGAATGAACCCCCTCAAGATTCTCTTCGTCACGGCCGAAGCGGCTCCCTTCGCGAAGACCGGCGGGCTCGCCGACGTCTCCGCTTCCCTCTCGCGCTACCTCAAAGAAGCCGGGCACGACGTCCGCGTCGTCATGCCGCTCTATCCGCGCATTCGAAGAAATGCCGAGGGGCTCGCGCCGGTCGAGGGGTTCGATCCGGCGTGGTTGAAGCTCGGCGACCAGCGCGTCTCGTTCCAGCTGTGGAAGGCGCCCCTGCCGGGCTCGGATCTCGACGTGCACTTCATCGAGTGCGGCCCGCTCTTCGATCGCGAGTCCATCTACACGAACGACCCGGACGAGCACCGGCGGTTCCTCCTCCTCTCGCGCGCGGCGATCGAGATCGCGCAGCGCTGGCGGTGGGCCCCGGACGTGTTCCACGTGCACGACTGGCACGCTGCGATGGTGCCGCTCTACCTCCGGACGACGTACGCGTGGGACCGCCTGTTCGCCCGCTCGCGGACGCTCCTCTCGATCCATAACCTGGGACACCAGGGCGTCTTCGGATCGTCGATCGTGCCCGACCTCGAGCTCGGTGACGGCGCCGTCCGCCTCCATCAGGAGGACCTGCGCGCGGGGCGCATCAACTTCCTGAAGCACGGACTCCTGCATGCCGACCGGCTCTCGACCGTAAGCCCGACGTACGCGCGCGAGATCCAGACCGAGGCCTACGGCTTCGGCCTCTCGGACCTCCTGCGCGCGCGCGCCGACGCGCTCACCGGGATCCTGAACGGCGTCGACTACGAGAACTGGAATCCGCGCACCGACCGCCACATCGTGCGCCGCTATTCCGAGAAGAGCCTGCACGGCAAGGAGAGGAACAAGGAGGCGCTACTCTCGGCGATGGGCCTTCGGGCCGTGAAGGGCGTTCCGGTGATCGGCGTGGTCTCGCGTCTCTCGGCCCAGAAGGGATTCGAGCTCGTGTTCGACGCGCTGCCGCCGATCCTTCGCACGCGCGAGGTCCAGTTCGTCGCCCTCGGCACCGGCGAGCCGCGCTACGAGGAGGGCTTCCACCGCCTCGCGGCCGCATTCCCCCAGCGCGTGTCGTTCCACGCGGGATACAGCGAGCCGCTCGCGCACCTCATCGAAGCCGGGAGCGACCTGTTCGTCATGCCGTCCCGCTACGAGCCGTGCGGCCTCAATCAGATGTACAGCCTCAAGTACGGCACGGTGCCTGTCGTCCGGCGCACGGGCGGCCTCGCCGACACCGTCGAGCCGTTCGATCCCCGGACCGGCGAGGGAACGGGATTCCTGTTCGACCACTTCACCGCACAGGGCCTCGCGTGGGCGCTCGGCCAGGCGCTCGACGTCTACGCGGACCGAAAGGCCTGGAAGAAGCTCATGTTGAACGGCATGGCGCAGGACTACTCGTGGGCCGTCGAGGGCCCGAAGTACGTCGCGCTCTACGAAGCCATGGCGCTCGAACCCTCGGCCCGCCCGTGAACGTCATCTTCGTCGAGCCCTGCTTCCCCGCGAATCAGCGCGAGTTCGTGCGCGGCCTCCACGAGGTCGGCGCGCGCGTAATCGGAATCGGCGAGCGTCCGAAGGAGGCTCTCGACGACGAGCTCAAGCGCTGGTTGTTCCACTACGAGCAGATCCCGTCGGTTGTCGACGAGGAGTCGCTGCTCCGCGCGGTGCGCTGGCTCCAGGACCGGGAGTGGATGGACCGGCTCGAGGCAACGATCGAGGCGCACATCATGGCGGCCGCGCACGTGCGCGAGGCGACCGGGATTCCGGGCACGTCCGTGCGGACCGCGTTCCTGTGCCGCGACAAGCCCGCGATGAAGGAAGTGCTGCGCGCGGGCGGTATCCCGTGCGCGCGCTCGGCCGCGGCGTCCTCGCCGGAGGAAGCGCACACGTTCGCGCGGGAGGTCGGCTTCCCGCTCATCTTGAAGCCGCGCGATGCGGCCGGCGCTTCGGGCACCTACCGCGTGTCGAACGACCCGGAGCTCGATCAAGCCATCCAGGAGATCGGGCTCGCGCAGGGGCGCTCGGTCGCGATCGAGGAGTTCATCGAAGGACACGAGGGCGTGTGGGACACGCTCTCGATCGACGGCCGGGTGGCGCACGAGTTCGCGATCCATTACTTCCCGAACGTGCTCGAGGCCATGCGCACGCGCTGGATCTCGCCCCAGGTCGTGGCCACGAACCGCCTCGACGGATCGCCCGGCTACGACGAAGTGAAAGTCCTCGGCCGGAAGGTGCTTCCGCTCCTCGGCATCGGGACGAGCGCGACGCACATGGAGTGGTTCTACGGCCCCAAGGGCCTCAAGTTCTCGGAGATCGCGTGCCGCCCGCCCGGGGTGCGCACGTGGGACCTCTACTGTGTGGCGAACGACTTCGATCTCTACCGCGAGTGGGCGATGGCGGTCGTGCACGGCCGCACCGCCCAGCGTCCCTCCCGCCGCTTCGCCGCGGGATTGATCGCACTGCGTCCCGACCAGGACGGACGGATCACGGGCTACGAGGGCATCGAGGCCATCCAGCGACAGTTCGGCACGTGGATGATCGACGCACACTTTCCCTCGCCGGGGACGCACACACAGCCCGTCGAAGCCGGATACATGGCGAACGCGTGGGTCCGCATGAAGCATGCCGACTACGACGAGCTGCGCCGCATGCTCGACCTCGTCGGCCAGACGATCCGGGTGCACGCGGCGTGAGCGTGCCGCCCGCGAAACGATCGATCGGTCTCCTCGGCCCGCAGCGGCTCACTCCCACCCTCTCGGCCGCCGTCACAGCCCTTGGCATCGAGGGCTCGCTCGCCGTCGTCACGGCCGGCTGGCAGGAGCGCGAGGACGACACGCGCGAGCTCGTCGAGCATCTCGCCGGACGCGCCGTGAACCTGGAGCTCCATCGCCGCGCCGAGCGCGTGTTCGAACGCGATCCCGAGCTCGCCCGCGCGCACCACGAGCGGCAGGAGCTGTTTCGTCGCATGCACGAGCTCTATCGGTTCCGTCTCGAGGCCGCGAAGCGCGTGGCCCGCGCCCTCTTCGCGCGCGCGGAGAACGGGCCCGCGCTCGCGAGCGAGCGGGGCGACTCGATCGAAGCGATCCGCCGCCTCGACGAACGCCACCTCGGGCAGCAGCGCGCAATCCATGCCGAGTTCGAGGCGCGCTGGCGCCCGTTCGAGCGCGAGGCCGTGCGCACCGAGCGCGAGGAGATCCGGGGCGTTCTCGAGAAGAGCGCTGGACTCGGAATCGCGGGCGGCCACGTGGCCGTGCTCGTCAATCGCCTGCGCCTGTTCGGCATCGTCGAGCTCCTCGGAACGAAGCCCGTCGTCGCGTGGTCGGCCGGCGCCATGGTGTGCGCGGAGTCGATCGTCCTGTTCCACGACTTTCCGCCCCAGGGCACGGGCAGCACGGAGGTGCTCGACGTGGGGCTCGGTCTGGCCCCCGGCATCCAGCCGTTTCCGCATGCGAAGCGGCGGCTCGATCTCTCCGATCCGGTCCGCATCCAGATGCTCGCGCTCCGCTTCGCACCCGCTTCGTGCGTCGCGCTCGAGGACGGCGCGCACCTGCTCCGGCGCGGCCGCGACGCGCGCTGGCACGGCGACGCGGGCTGCACGCGGTTCGCGCAGGACGGGGCCATCGTGCCGCTCTCGACCGTGGAAGGCGCGTTGGCGTGACGCCCGGACACCGGCTTGCGATCCGAAATCTCGAGGAGAAGAAGCCGCTCGACGCGGCGGCGGTGGACGCGTTCCTCGGCGCGCACACGTTTCCGCTCGTCGAGGGGCCGAGCGTCACGTTCGTCTGGCGCGGCGAAGCGGAGGCGGTGAACCTCCGGCACTTCGTGTTCGGACTCCCGGCCGTGCAGGCGTTCACGCGGCTCGTCGGCACGGACCTCTGGTACCACATCCTCGAGCTCCCGGATCGCTCCCGCGTCGAGTACAAGATCGAAGTCGTGCGCGGCGGGAAGGGTGAATGGATCGAGGATCCGCTCAACCCGCTCAAAGCGCGAGATCCGTTCGGAGCGAACTCGGTGTGCCACGGGCAGGGCTACGAAGTGCCGGAGTGGACGAAGCCCGATCCCGAGTCCCGGCCCGGAACAATCGAGGAGCTCGTCACCCCGAGCGCCGCCCTCGGTCGACCCGCCCGCGTGCTCCTCTACCTGCCCGCGCGCTTCCGGCGCACGCGGCGCTATCCGCTCCTGGTCGCGCACGACGGCGCCGATTACCTCGAGTATTCGGCGCTCAAGACGGTGCTCGACAATCTCATTCACCGGCTCGAGATCGCGGAGATGGTGGTGGCGTTCACGGTGCCCGAGACACGGCTCGTCGAGTACGCAAACCACGAGCCGCACGCGCGCTTCATGACGAAGGAGCTCGTGCCGCTCCTCGAGCGCGAGTATCCGCTCGAGGCCACACCCGCGGGGCGCTGCCTCATGGGCGCGAGCTTCGGCGCGGTCGCGTCACTCTCCACCGCGTTGCGCGACCCGGGCTTCTACGGGCGCCTCTTCCTCCAGTCGGGCTCGTTCGCGTTCACCGACATCGGCGCGAACCGGAGGGGACCCGCGTTCGAGCCGGTCGTCGAGTTCGTGAACCGCTTCCGCGACGATCCGTCACGCGTGGCCGAGCGGGTGTTCGTGAGCTGCGGGCAGTACGAGGGCCTGATCTACGAAAACCGATCGCTCGTCCCGCTCCTTCAGTCCACCGGAATGGACGTGAAGTACGTCGAGGCGCGCGACGGCCACAACTGGGAGAACTGGCGCGACCGGATGCGCGGCGGATTGTCGTGGCTCTTCCCGGGGCCGCTCTGGATGGTCTACGAGTAGTGGCTCAGTCGACGGTCGGTTCGGCCTCGAGCGCTTCGATGGCCGTGATCGGCAGCGAGTAGTGCCGCATTCCTTTGAGGATGGCCCAGCGATAGGAGCGTGACGGACGTCCCGGGGTCTGGGGCCGCATGATGTACGTGAACACCTGGATCCACTCACCGTACTCGAGCTGAACCGGAAGCTGCACGCGATCGTACTGGTTGTCCGGATGCCCGGGTGCCACACATCCCTCGGACCGGTCGAGTGCGTTGAATTGATCCGGCGCGAGCTCGAAAACGACTCCGTGCACCATCGCCCCCGGAGTGTGCTCGATCGTCGCGATGGCGCCACCCCAGATCCGACTGTGTCCCTGAAAGCGAAGCACATGATCGTGGAGGATGGCGCGGCAGAGCAGGCGGTACCCCGGACACCGCATCTCCATCTGTTCCGGCTCGAGGTTCGAGCCGTAGGCGAAGTAGAGCGGCAGGGTTCGCTCCGTGTAGTCGTTCATGCGCGGTCCTTCACGGGAAGAATCCTAGCACCCGCACGGCCCGCGATCCCACCTGCCGATCGTTCTGCCCGAGGAATTTCGCCGAGCGCGAACACGGACGCGGCGATTTGCCGTGCGCTGCACCGGCGCCGTTGCGACGCGACGCGCCTCGCGCGCGGTCGGCGCGGATTGCACGGTTCCCGCGCCCGGGCCCGTCGCAGGCCCGCCCTTTGACGGGTTCTCCCCCCTTCCGGTAATCTGCCGCTGTACCGGCCGCTCCGCCGCCCGCGGCCCCCCTTGCTCCCCTTCCGCTTCGGAAAGTCCATGGCCAACGTGACCCGCCACATCGGCCTGTCTCTCGGCGCCGACCTGTGCTGGCCGATCTGCTACGAAGAGATCCTGAAGCGCCTCGATCTCGCGATCCCGGTGGGTCGTGACACCGTGCGCTTCGACGTGGATCGCGTGACGATCGAGCCGTTCGACCTGCGAAAGCCGTGCCGCTACGACCTCGTGGTCGACCGGCTCACGCACTGGTATTCCGTGAGCCGCGAATGGATCAAGAAGTCCGTGCTCATGGACGGACTCTACGTGTTCAACAATCCGTGGACCATCCAGTCCATGGAGAAGCACTCGACGTACGCGGCCATGATGGCGCTCGGAATGCCCGTTCCCGACACGTGGATGATCCCGCCCAAGTCGTACGACCCGAAGCCCGACCTCGCGATCACGCTCGAGCGCTACGCGAAGCTGTTCGATCTCGGAGACGTCGGCCGGCAGCTCGGCTATCCGTCGTACATGAAGCCGTACGACGGCGGCGGCTGGCAGGGAGTTTCGCGCGCCGGGGACGAAGCACAGCTTCGTGCCTCGTACGAGCAGAGCGGCACGAACGTCATGCATCTGCAGAAGGCGATCGAGCCGTTCGATCGCTTCGTGCGGGTCGTCGGCCTCGGGCCGCAGACGCGCGCCATCTTGTACGACCCGACGCTCCCGCTGCACGACCGCTACACGATGGAGCGCGACTTCGTGAGCGCGGAGGACGTTGCGCTGCTCGAGGACATGACGCTCACGATCAACGCGTTCTTCGGGTGGGACTTCAATTCGTGCGAAGCGCTCCGGAAGGACGGCGTCTGGCACCCGATCGACTTCGCGAACGCGTGCCCGGATTCGCAGGTCACGTCGCTCCACTACCACTTCCCGTGGCTCGTGATGGCGAACCTCGCCTGGTCCGTGTTCGTCGCCGCGACCAAACGCCCGATGCGCTTGAACCTCGACTGGGATCCGTTCTACGCGATCGCGCGCGAGAAGGCTCCGTTCCGCGAGAAGCTCGCGGCCTATGCGGCGATCGCGCGCAAGCGGCTCGAGGCGGACCGGTTCGAGGAGTTTACGGCAAAGCATCTCGCGCACCTGCCCGAGGTGACCCGCGAGTTCTTCGGCACGGAGCGTGCGAAGGACGCGGTGCGGCAGAAGACGGCCGCGCTCTATCCTGCGCACGAGGTCGAAGCGTTCACCGATCTCTTCTGGGAACGCATCCAGAAGTGGCGGAGCACGCCGGAGCCCGTTCCGACGGCCCGGCCGGCCGCCGCACAGACCACCGCACAGGCCGCCGCGCCGGCCGCCGCCCGAGGGAAGTCGCGCTCTCCGAAGGCCACGACCGGGCGGCGTGCGCCCGCGCGCGTGAAGGCCTGATTGAAGACCGCAACCGGCTGGTATTCCGAGCGGCTCCACAGACAGGTGACGGTCGTGCGGTGGGGTCACGTGGGCACGCCGGTCATCCTGTTTCCGACGGCGGGCGGGGACGCGGAGGAGATTGAGCGCTTCCACGTGATCGACGTCCTGTCGGATCTCCTGGGGGCCGGACGGATCAAGCTCTACTCGTGCGACAGCGTCGCCGGGCGCACGTGGATCGAAGGCGAAGGAACGGACCGCCATCGTTCCTGGATCCAGAGCCAGTTCCACGAGTTCATCTACCGCGAGCTCGTTCCCGCGATCCGCGAGGACTGCCGGGCCCCGGGCATCGGCGTCATCGCCGCCGGAGCCTCGATCGGAGCGTTCAACGCCGTGTCGGTGCTGTGCCGCTATCCGGACGTGTTCACGCACGCGATCGCGCTCTCGGGTACGTTCGACCTCACGCGCTTCCTGACCGAGGGCGGCCGGGTGCCGGAGGACTTTTTCTACTCGTCACCGCTTCACTTCCTCCCCGGCCTCGAGGGGGTACGCCTCGAGCAGGCGCGCCGGCGCTTCGTCCTGCTCGCTTCCGGGCAGGGCCGGGCCGAGAACCTGGGTGAGTCGTGGAACATGGCGCACGCACTCGGGCGGAAGGGCATTCCGAATCGCGTGGATCCGTGGGGAGCGGAGTGGCACCACGACTGGCCGACGTGGCGTACGATGTTCCCGCTCTATCTGTCGGAGTTCGCCGGTCCGGGGCGGGAGCGCACCGAACCGTAACCCCGGTCGTTCGGGAGAGAAACGGTCGCATGGGTCTCCAGGAAATCACCGAGTTCAGCGGCGA
Organism: Candidatus Eiseniibacteriota bacterium; assembly: GCA_050733935.1. Taxonomy (GTDB): domain Bacteria; phylum Eisenbacteria; class RBG-16-71-46; order RBG-16-71-46; family DASYSL01; genus JBOHUC01. Next base: position 46,871 of record JBOHUC010000087.1, read on the forward strand.
ACAGCGCCGGCAGTTCATGCGCGCGCTGCTCTTCGACATGCGCGCGTTCGAGCACATGCTCGACCATGGCCTGTTCGAGGAGGGCATCGCGCGCATCGGGGCCGAACAGGAAGTCTTCCTGATCGACCGCGCGGGGCATGCCGCGCCCGTGTCGCTCGAGATCCTGAAGCGCCTCGCCGATCCGCACTTCACGACCGAGCTCGGTCTCTTCCAGCTCGAGATGAACCTCGATCCGCAGGAGTTCAAGGGCGCCTGCCTGAGCCGGATGCAGCGCCAGCTCGAGGCCCTGATCGCTCAGGCGCGCGCAGCTGCGGAGTCGATCGGCTGCGAGATCGTGCTCACGGGCATCCTGCCCACGCTCCGCAAGTCGGACCTGGGCCTCGACAACATGGTGCCGCTCACGCGCTACAAAGCGCTCAACGAGGCGACGACCCGCCTGCGCGGCGAGGCGTACTTCATCCACATCCGGGGCATCGACGAGCTGCGCGCGCAGCACGACTCGGTCATGGTCGAAGCGTGCAACGCGAGCTTCCAGACGCATCTCCAGGTGAGCGCCGCGAACTCCGCGAACGCGTACAACGTCGCGCAGGCGATCGCGGGCGCGGTGCTCGCGTGCGCCGCGAACTCTCCGCTCCTGTGGGGCCGGCGCCTGTGGGCCGAGACGAGGATCCCGCTCTTTGAGCAGGCGGTGGACAGCCGGAGTCCCGGCCAGGCTCGGGAGATGGCGCCCCGCGTCACGTTTGGGAACCGCTGGGTCCGCCGCTCCGTGCTCGAGATCTACAAGGAGGACATCGCCCGCTTCCGTTCGCTCGTCGGCACGGATCTCGACGAGGATCCGCTGCGCGAGCTCTCCGAGGGACGCGTGCCGGCCCTCAAGGCGCTCCGGCTGTTCAACGGCACGATCTATCGCTGGAATCGCGTCTGCTACGGCGTCACGAGCGGGAAGCCGCACCTTCGAATCGAGAACCGCGTCCTGCCGTCCGGCCCGAGCACGATCGACGAGATGGCAAACGCGGCCCTGTGGCTCGGCGCGATGACCGGGCTCATGCGGCGCCACGAGGACATCACCCGCGTCATGGAATTCGAGCACGCGAAGCACAACTTCGTCGCGGCCGCGCGCCAGGGGTTGGGTGCGCCCATGGTCTGGCTCGAGGGCCACGAGATGCCGGCGCCCGCGCTCATTCTCGATCACCTGCTTCCGCTCGCGGCCGAGGGCCTCGACTCCGCGGGAATCACGGCCGCCGATCGGGACCGCCTGCTCGGCGTCGTCGAGCAGCGCGTGCGATCGGGGCGCGGCGGGGCGCGCTGGCTCCTCTTCTCGCTCGCCGGAATGAAAGATCACGGGACGCAGGCCGAGCGGTTGAACGCGCTCACGACCGCGACGGTGGCGCGCCAGCGCGCGGGCGGGCCGGTTTCCGAGTGGGAGCCCGCACGTCTCGACGAGGGTGGCGGCTGGAAGAACAACTACCTCAAGGTCGAGCAGTACATGACGACCGACCTGTTCACGGTGCATCCGGACGAGCCGGTCGATCTGGTCGCCAAGCTCATGGAGTGGGAGAAGCTCCGCCACATTCCGGTCGAGGACCACGAGCACCGGCTGATCGGGCTCGTCTCCTACCGCGCGCTGCTCCGCCTCCTGTCGGATCCGGATCTCGCGCAGCGCGCGCATTCGATCGCGGTCGCGGACATCATGAAGCGCGATCCGGTCACCGTGTCCCCGACCATGACCACGCTGCGCGCGATCGAGGTCATGCGCGAAAACGCCATCGGTTGTCTGCCGGTCGTGCACGAAAACCGGCTGGTCGGGCTCGTCACCGAGCACGATTTCATGGCGATCGCAGGACAGCTGCTGGAGCAGCGTCTCCGTGAGTAGCCCCGGTCGCTCCGGTTCCAGTCACGTCTGGCCGCGCGTGCCGGGCCGCATCGAAGGCCGGTCCGGCGGGCCCACCCTGATCGCGCTCGGCGGAATCCACGGCAACGAGCCCGCGGGACTCCTTGCCGCCGAGCGCGTGCTCGAGCGCATCGCGGCCGAGGATCTCGTGGGTCGCGGGCAGTTCGACGGCTCGTTCGTCGTGCTCGCCGGAAACCGGACGGCGCTCGAGCGCGGCGTGCGGTACGTGGATCGCGATCTGAATCGCGGGTGGACGCAGGCCACGGTCGCGGGGCTCGGCACGCCGGCCGGCACGCCGCCCGACGCATCCGCCTCCCCGCACGCCGTCGAGGACGCGGAGCAGCGCGAGCTGTGGCACGAGCTCGAGGGCGTGCTCGCGGCCGCGCGGGGCGGCGTTTATTTCGTGGACCTCCATACGACGTCCGCGGCCGGCCCGCCGTTCATGGTCGTCGACGACGGGCCCGAGCAGCTGCCGTTCGCGCTCGCGTTCGGGCTCCCGGCGTTTCTCGGCCTCGTCGGCCGGCTCACGAGCACGCTCATGCCGTTTCTGGTCCGGCGCGGGGTCGTCGGAGTCGCGATCGAGGGCGGACAGAACGAAGCGGCGTCCTCCGTGGATCATCACGAGGCCATTCTCTGGATCGCCCTCGTCGAGGCCGGTCTCGTTCCGCCGCGCGCCCTGCGCGACCTCCCCGCGATGCGCGACCGGCTCGACCGCGCACGACGCGGCCTGCCGCGCGCGATCGAGGTCTACCACCGGCACGCGATCCGGAAGGAGGATGATTTCCGTATGGCCCCGGGATTCGCGAACATTCAGCGCATCGCTCGCGGAACGCTCCTCGCGCACGACCGCCACGGCGAGATCCGCGCCCCGGAGGACTGCCTGGTCGTGATGCCGCTCTACCAGGGACTCGGGGACGACGGGTTCTTCCTCGGACGCGAAATTCGCGTCGGCTGAAAATCTCATGAGCGCACAAGATTCCAACACGGGACCGCTCGCGCCTTCCGGCGCGGGACCGCTGCCGCCTTCCGCCCTGCGTCGCGTCTGCGATCCGGCGTCCCTGGGATTCACGTCGACCGCGGAGATCGAGCCGCTCGCCGGCACGATCGGCCAGGACCGCGCACTCGAGGCCATGCGCTTCGGGCTCGGGATTCGCCTCGACGGCTTCAACCTGTTCGCGCTCGGCCCGGTCGGAAGCGGGAAGTACGTCACCGTGATCGATCTCCTGAAACGGCGCGCGAGCTCGGATCCCGTGCCCTCGGACTGGTGCTACGTGTACAACTTCGAAGAGCCGCATCGTCCGAACGCGCTCCGTCTGCCACCGGGGCGGGGACCGACGCTGCGCGTCGACATGGCACACCTGATCGAGGACCTGCGCGCGGCGATCCCGGCCGCGCTCGACAGCGAGAGCTATCGCGCGCGTCGTCAGACGATCACGGGTGAGACCGAAGCGGAACAGGAGCGTGCCTTCAACGAGCTGCAGCGCGAAGCCCAGACACGCGCGGTCGCGCTGTTGCGAACGCCCGTGGGACTCACGTTCGCTCCGCTCAAGGGCGAGGAAGTGATCGAGCCGGAAGCGTTCTCGAAGCTCCCGCCGGACGAGCAGGAGCGCCTCCAGAAGGTGATCGCGGAGCTCCAGACCAAGCTTCAGACGATCCTTCGCCAGGTTCCGCGCTGGGAGCGCGATCAGCGCCAGAAGCTCCGCCAGCTCCGTCGCGAGGTCACGCGCGCAGCGGTCGGTCACGCGCTCGAGGACCTGATGCGCGCGTACGACGACCTGCCCGAAGTGCAGGCGCACCTCGAAGCCGTGCGCGAGGACATCATTGAAAACGTGCAGGCGTTCACCCAGGCGCAGACCGCGCCATCCTCGACCGACGGGCAGGGACCCGGTGGCGGCACGCCCGGTCCCGACGGGTCGGGCGGTTCCGTTGGACCCGCATTCGGCTCCCGGTCCGGCGGCTCCGGACGGTCCGGAGGTTCGGAGGGGCCTCCCGTGCCCCCGGGTCCCGGCGTCATCCTGGGCGGAGGATCCGGCGCTCCTCCCGGCCTCGGCCTCCGGCGCTACGAGGTGAACGTGATGGTCACGCACGCGGGTGCGCCCGGGGCTCCGGTCGTGACCGAGGACACGCCGAGCCACGCGAACCTGATCGGCCGGATCGAACACATGGCGCAGTTCGGCGCGCTCGTCACCGACTTCACGCTCATCAAGCCGGGCGCGTTCCACCGAGCGAACGGCGGCTACCTCGTGCTCGACGCTCGGAAGCTCCTGCTCCAGCCGTTCGCATGGGAGGAGCTCAAGCGCACGCTGCGCTCGCGCGAGATCAGGATCCAGTCCCCGGCCGAGCAGCTCTCCCTCATCTCGACCGTGTCGCTCGAGCCCGAGCCGATCGCGCTCGAATGCAAGGTCGTGCTCACGGGTGACCGGCCGCTCTACTACGCGCTCGCGTCGGCCGAGCCGGAGTTCTCCGAGTTCTTCAAGGTCGAGGTCGATTTCGAGGACGACATCGTGCACTCGAAGGATGCCGTCGCCGACTTCGCGCGCTGGATCAGCGGGCTCGTGCGCGACAAGCGCCTCCGGCCGTTCGACCGCACGGCGGTGGCGCGCCTCATCGAGCACGCGTCGCGGCGGGCCGGGGATCAGGAGCGGCTCTCGACGCATCTCTCGACTCTCTCCGACCTGCTCGCGGAGGCCGATTTCTGGGCCGGGGACGCCGGGCGCGACGTCGTCCAGTCCGCCGACGTGGATCGCGCGATCGCGGCCGACGAACGCCGTGCCGACCGCATCCGCGAACGCATGCAGGAGGAGATTCGCCGCGGCACGATCCTGATCGACGTCACGGGGGCGAAGACCGGCCAGGTGAACGGGCTCTCCGTGTTCGAGCTCGGAGGCTTCGCGTTCGGGCGTCCGACGCGGATCACGGCGCGCGTGCGGCTCGGGAAGGGCGAGCTCGTGGACATCGAGCGCGAGGTCGAGCTCGGCGGCCCGATTCACTCGAAGGGTGTCCTGATCCTCGCGGGGTTCCTGGGCGAACGCTACGTGCGCGACCTCCCTCTCGCCGTCTCGGCAAGTCTCGTGTTCGAGCAGTCGTACTCCGGCGTCGAAGGCGACAGCGCGTCGTGCGCCGAGCTGTGCGCGCTCCTCTCCGCACTCGCGGACGTTCCGATCCGCCAGTCGTACGCGATCACGGGTTCGGTCAATCAGCGGGGTGAAGTGCAGGCGATCGGCGGGGCGAACGAGAAGATCGAAGGTTTCTACGACGTGTGCGCGAAGGCCGGACTCACGGGCGAGCAGGGAGTTCTCATTCCGGCGTCGAACGTGAAACACCTCATGCTGCGCACCGACGTCGTGGAGGCCGTGGCAAACGGCCGTTTCTCGGTCCACGCGATCGCGACCGTGGATCAGGCGATCGAGATCCTGACCGGCCAGCCGGCCGGAACGGCGGATGCGAACGGCGACTTCCCGGAGGGCACCGTGAACGGCCAGGTGCAGGCACGCCTGCGCGAGCTGAGCCGGCTTGCCCGATCGTTCGCCGCGCCACAAGCGCCGATCGAAGGCCGACCGTGAGCCCGGCCCGATCGATCGCGCTCAAGCGAATCCTGCTCGCGCTCGACGGGCTCAACGAAGATCCCGCAACCCTGTCCGCCGCGGTCGAGCTCGCGGCCCGTCTTCACGTGGAGCTCGAGGGACTGTTCATCGAGGACGTCGATCTACTGCGCTCCGCGGCGCTTCCGTTCGTCCATCAGGTCGACGTGCTCACCGGCGAGTCCGCCGCGTTCGAGAGCGAGCCCACCGAGCGCGGGCTCCGCGAATCCGCCGGGCGTGCCGAGCAGCGGCTCGCGCGCGAAGCGCAGCGACTCCACGTGCAGTGGACGTTCCGCACCGTGCGCGGATCGATCGCGGGAACCGTGCGCGAAGCCGCACGTCAGGTCGACCTCGTCGTGCTCTCGGAAGGTCCCCGCCTGCGCGGCGCCGCAGCCCCGCTCGGCCGGAGCGCGCAATCGATCGCCGGCGACGTGTCGCGGCCCGTGCTCGTCCTCCGTCCGGGTGCTCCGCTCGCGGGGCCCGTGGTCGCGGTCCTCGACGACGAGTCCAAAGCGAAGGCCGTGCTCGAGTGGGCCGCCCGCCTCGCCGCGCGCGACGACTCCGAGGTCCGGATCCTCTCCCCCACTCCGCGAATACGAATTCCGGCGCCCCGGGGTGTCGAGTTCTCGTTCATCGACGTGCCCCGTCTTTCACGCGAGCACCTCCTCCTCTTTTCCGGAATGAGTTTCGGCGGAATCGTGGTCCTCGCTTCGAACTCCCCGCTTCTCACTTCACCGGGTGTCGAAACTTTCCTCGCCCGCCTCTCCCGTCCCATCCTCGTGGTCCGCTGAGCCTCCCCCAAGCTCCACGAAGATCACAACTTCCCGGGTCCGTTCAGCACAGGCCCAGAAACGCCGATACCTCCTCGCGAACCTTGGCCGAGGAGGTGCCCATGGCACGCGCTCGTTTCCATGCCGCGCTCCTGCTCCCGCTGGCGGTCTCGCTCACCGGCTGCACGAGCAAGCCCGCCGTCTACGACGGGAAAGTGGCAACGCACTCGATCGACGACTACGCGGAAGCCCCGAGGCCCGTGTACGCGAACCAGGTTCCCGTCTATCCCGGCGCGAAGATCAAGGACGCGATGGGAAGCGAGTCCTGGGGCGACACGCCCGAGAGCTACTCCGAGGGCATGGCGTGGTGGTTCGAGGTCGAGAGTCCTGGCGATCGGCTGATCGCGTTCTACGACGCGGCGCTTCCGAACGCGACCCGCGAGACCGGCGAGCATGGTGCCGTCATGTGGACGCTCCCGCCCGCCGGAGGCGGCGACGGCGACAAGATCGCCGTGATCGTCGAGGGCAAGGAGTTCCGCATCAAGGAGAGCGTTCGCGGAGGACGGGATCGGCTCCTCCAGAACGCCTCGAACCCGAACGACTGATCGAGAGCTGCGAGTCAGAGCTTGGAATCCGGCGGCCGTGCCCCCGCACGAGCCGCCGGACCTTCTTCGAGCTCCTCGATCCGACGCGGCCAGTCCTCTTTGAGGAGCCGCGAGAGCGCACGATCCGCGAGAACCCGCCCGCCCGTCTGACAGCGAGCGCAGTAATTCGTTTCGTTCTCCGCATGGACGATCCGCTGCACGGGTGATCCGCAGACCGGACACGGCTCGCCGAAGCGCCCGTGCACCGCCATCCCCTTGCGAAACGCGGTCACTCCCTCCGGAAACGCATCCCCCGACTCCGCCCGCAGGCGATCGATCCATTCGCGAAGGACGCGCTGCGTCGCCTCGTGGAGGCGCGTCATCTCCCCGGGCGAGAGATTGCGCGCGAGCTGCGTCGGCGAGAGCCGGGCCGCGTGGAGGATCTCGTCCGAATACGCGTTCCCCACGCCCGAGAGAATGCGCGGATCGGTGAGCGTCCGCTTGAGCGTGTGGGACTCGCGCGTGAGCGCCGCGGCGAAGTCCTCGGGACTCGAGTCGAGCGGCTCGAGCCCGCCCGGATCGAGCGCCCTCATCGCATCCGGTCCCTCGACCACGTGGAGCGACGCCCGCTTGTGGGTGCCGGCTTCGGTGAGGGTGAGGACTCCCGAGGAAAAGCCGAACACGGCCGAGAGCGACTTCCTCGAAACTCGCGGTCGCACGCTCTCTGCGCTCTCCGAGCCCTCCGACCAGTGAAGGCGTCCGGCGATCATGAGATGGAGGACGAACGCGAGGTCGCCCTCGAAACCGATCACGATCCGCTTTCCGACTCGTCCCACGGATACGACCGTGCGTCCGATCGCCGCTTGCGGCGCGGGCAGAACCGTGCGAAGAAGATTGGGCTGGGAGACTCGGACGGCCCTGAGCGTGGCCCCCACCGTCCGCCGCTCCAGGTGCTCGACGTAGATCGTGATGTCGGGCAACTCGGGCATGGCAAGAACTTAACATGCCTGAACGTGCAACCCGCGCACCCCTCGCGCGTAAAGACTTTGTCGCCGGCCCTCCCGGGACGGCGTTCCCCACCGGTCCAGGTTCGCTCTCGTCGTCCGCGTCCGCGCACCGTTCGGAGGTTCTCGCCATGGCAGTCCCAGTCGCTCCGCGGCGCAGCCGGCGCCGCCTCATCATCTGGTCCGCGGTGGGCGTCGCCGCCGTCGCGATCATCGCGACCGGGCTCCTGCTCGCGCGGAACGGCCAGGCCAACGGCGACAAGAACAAGAAGAACGGCAAGGGCAAGAAGGAGGAGGCCGCACCGGCCGCCCCCGTCGAGCTCTCGACCGTCGCGAAGGGCCGGATCGAGACCTACCTCGAAACCACCACCGTGCTCGAGGCCGTGAACAGCGCGGTGCTCGTCGCGCGCCGGCAGGGCCAGGTCACCGCCCTCCTCGCCGAGGAAGGCCAGAACGTCAAGCAGGGCCAGACGCTCGCGCGGCTCGACGACACCGAGGCGAAGATCGCCTTCGAGCGGGCGCGCGATGCGCTCGATCAGGCGGAGCGCGACGCGAAGCGGAACCAGTCGCTGCTCGAGCGCGGCGTCGCCTCGACGGCCGCGATGGACGAGATCACGCTCAAGCGCAAGAAGGCGAAGCAGGATCTCGAGCAGGCCGAATACGATCTCTCGCACACGCGCATCACCGCTCCGTTCGGCGGCAAGGTCGTGACCCGCATGATCAATCTCGGCGAGACCGTCACGCCCGGCCGCGAGTGCTTCCGGGTGGACGACTTCACTCCCCTCCTCGCGCGCGTCTATTTCCCGGAGCGCGAACAGACGCGGGTGCGCACCGGGCAGGTCGCGGATCTCGAGCTCGACTCGTATCCGGGGCGCACGTTCCCGGCGCGCGTGACGATCGTCAATCCCACGGTCGACCGCACGAACGGCACGTTCAAGGTCACGCTCGAGGTCACCGATCGCGAGGGCGTGCTGCGCCCGGGGAGCTTCGCGCGTGTGAAGCTCACGAGCGGCGCGTTCGACAACGCGGTCGTCCTCCCGCGGAAGGCGGTCGTGAGCGAGGACGGCGATTCGTTCGTGTTCGTCGCGCAGGGTGACACCGTGAACCGGGTTGCGGTCCGGCTGGGAGCGATCTCGGGCGACACGGCGCAGATCCTCGCGGGAATCGTGCCGGGACAGAAGGTCGTCACCGTCGGACAGGGTGGACTCAAGCCCGGAGCGAAGATCAAGCAGGTCGCGTTCTAGGGCGTCGCTTAACGCAGCGGATGGCCTGCCGCCACCGCCAACCCGGAGTCACGCATGCGCCTCGTCGACGGATCCTTGAAGCGGCCGGTCACGGTCTCCATGGCGACCCTTGCGGTCGTGCTGTTCGGAGCGGTCGCGCTCACGCGACTCGGCGTCGACCTCCTGCCGAACATCTCCTATCCCTCGCTCACCGTCCGCACGGACCTCCCGGACGCGGCCCCCGGCGACGTCGAGCAGTTCGTGACGCGCCCGGTCGAGGAAGGCGTGGGCGTCGTGCCCGGCCTCGTGCGCATGCACTCGATCTCGCGGCCCGGCCAATCCGAGGTCACGCTCGAGTTCACCTCGAACACGCGCATGGACCTCGCCTCGCTCGCAGTGCGCGAGAAGCTCGACCTCGTCGTCCTGCCGCGCGAAGCGAAGCGCCCCGCGATCCTGCGCTTCGATCCGTCGCTCGATCCCATCCTTCGCCTCCGCCTTTCGGGCGGCGAGAACCTCCAGCGCCTCCGCCGCATCGCCGACCGCACCGTGAAGGCCGACCTCGAAGGCGTTTCGGGCGTGGCCGCAGTTCGCGTCGCTGGCGGCGAGGAGGAGGAGATCCAGGTTGAGGTCGATGCCGGTCGCCTGAATGCGGTCGGTCTCTCGCTCAACGACGTGACGCGGCGGCTCGGCGAGGAGAATGTGAACGTGGCCGGCGGCTCGCTGACCGAGGGCCAGGCCGAGTACCTGGTGCGCGCGACGAACCAGTTCCTCTCGCCCGAGGAGATCGGCGACGTGGTCCTGGCCTCGCGCATCGACGGGATCATCCGGGTCTCGGACGTCGCACGCGTCGCACGCGGGCCCAAGGACCGCGACGTGGTCGCGCGCGTGGACGGCGACGAGGCGGTCGAGATCGCGGTCTACAAGGAGGGCGATGCGAACACGGTCGCCGTGGCGCGCGCGGTCCAGGCCCGTTTGAAGAGGATCGAGCTCCCGTCGGAAATGAAGGTCGTCCAGGTCTCGAACCAGGCGAAGTTCGTCGAGGATGCGATCAAGGACGTCGTCGACTCCGCCTGGATCGGCGGCCTGCTTGCGATCCTCGTCCTGTTCGCGTTCCTCAAGGACCTCCGCTCGACGCTCACGGTCGCGGCCGCGATCCCGATCTCGGTCATGGCGACGTTCGTGATCATGTATCGCTTCGGGCTCTCGCTCAATCTCATGTCGCTCGGCGGCCTCGCGCTCGGGCTGGGAACGCTCCTCGACAATGCGATCGTGGTGCTCGAGACGATCCACCGACGACGAGAGGAAGGCGACAGCGCGTTCACCGCCGCCTCGACGGGCGCGGGGTCGGTCGCGATGGCGATCACCGCCTCGACGCTCACGTGCGTCGCGGTGTTCCTGCCGCTCGTATTCGTACAGGGCTTCGCCGGGCAGCTGATCCGCGATCAGGCGCTCACGATCTCGTTCTCGAACATCGCGGCCCTCGTCGTGGCGCTCACGCTCGTGCCCATGCTGACCGTGCTCGGCTTCCGGCGTCTGCGCGGCGAGCCCATTCCCGGAATCGGAGCCGCAGCCGCGGCCGACGACTCGCTCGTGGCCGTCCCGGCGTCGAGCGCGCCCCGCCCCGGGCGGGTCCGCTCGATCACGAAGTGGGCGCTCTTCCTGCTCCTCTTCGTACCGCGTCTGCTCGCGCGCTTCGTGGGCTGGCTCGGCCGGAAGATCGAGCCGGTCGTGCACCGGGCGCTCGTGCCGTTCGATCGCGCGTACGCGCGGCTCGAAGAGTCGTACACGCCGGTTCTCCGCTGGTCGCTCGCGCACCGGAAGGCCGTGCTCGTGGCCGGAGCCCTGAGCTTCGCGGCTTCGGTCGGCGTGGCGTTCCTCCTTCCGCTCGAGCTCTTCCCGTCCCCGAGCCAGGGCGAGTTCCGCTTCACGGTCCGCATGCCCGAAGGCACGGCGCTCGCGGTGACCGATCACTCGCTCGATCGCCTGGCCGAAGCCGTTCGGAAGGACCCCGCCGTCAAGTTCGCGTACACGACCGCGGGGCAGACCGATCTCTCGGCGTTCGCGGGCTCCGTGCTCGAGCCGAACCGCGGACAGATCACGGTCGTCATGAAGCGCGCGACCGATCGCAGGGGCGAGGAGCGGATCGCAAACCAGCTGCGCGCGGCCCTGTCGGAGGTCCCGGGGCTTGCGTACGAATTCGACCGCCCGGCGCTCCTCCAGTTCAAGAATCCGGTCGAGATCGAGGTGTACGGCTACGACCTCGATTCGCTGCGCCTCGCGGCGTCCCGGATCGCGCTCGAAGTGAGCGCTCTGCGCGGGCTCGAGGACGTCGAATCCTCGGCGCGCGAAGGGGACCCGGAGATCCAGATCTCGTTCGATCGCGACCGCCTCGCGGCCTATCAGCTCGATCCGGCCTGGGCTTCGCGACTCGTCCGGAACGCAATCCAGGGGGAGGAAGCGACGCAGTTCAACGATCTCGACCGGAAACTCGACGTGCGCGTCCGGGCCAGCGAGGCGGAGCGCACGCACGTCGCCTCGCTCAACCAGCTCGCGGTCGGCACGCCGAACGGGCCGGACGTCCAGCTCGGCGCGGTCGCGAATGTCGTGATCGACCGCGGGCCCGCCGAGATCCGCCGCATCGGCCAGCGCCGCGCGGCCGTCGTGACCGCGAACCTCGAGGACCGCGATCTCGCGTCCGCGTCGCGCGACATCGAGGCCACGCTCGCCTCGATCGACCTGCCCGACGGCATCCGGGCCGCGCTCGCCGGCCAGAATCGCGAGCTCGCCGAGTCGACGGGATCGCTCCAGTTCGCGCTCCTGCTTGCGATCGTGCTCGTCTACCTCGTCATGGCGAGCCAGTTCGAGTCGCTGCTCCACCCGTTCGTGGTCATGTTCTCGATTCCGTTGGCACTCGTCGGCGTGGTGGCCGCCCTGCTCGTCACGGGAACGCCGATCAGCGTCATGGTCCTGATCGGGCTCATCGTTCTCGCGGGCATCGTGGTGAACAACGCGATCGTGCTCGTGGACTGCGCCAAACAGTTACGAGACGCGGGGCGGCCCACGCTCGACGCGCTCCTCGAAGCCGGCCGGCTGCGCCTGCGCCCGATCCTCATGACCACGCTTGCGAGCGTGCTCGGACTCGTGCCGATGGCGCTTGCATTCGGGGAGGGTGCGGAGGTGCGGGCACCGCTTGCGATCACGTTGATCGGCGGGCTGCTCGGCTCGACCTTGCTCACGCTGCTCGTGATTCCCGTGGTGTACGCGACGTTCGACCGTTCCCGCTAGCGGACGGAGGTCTAGGGCCGTGAACCTGTCCCGCTGGAGCCTGCGCTACCCGATCACTTCGAGCATGGTGATCGTGTGCATGGTGGCGCTCGGCGCGCTCGCCGCACCGAAGCTTCCGCTCGCGTTCCTGCCCGAGGTCGACTTCCCCGGACTCGAGATCAGCGTCCCCTATCCGAACGCGCTCCCGGCGCAGGTCGAAGAGGAGATCGTCCGGCCGGCCGAGGAAGCGCTCGCGACCATGAGCCGCATCCGGCGGATCTACTCCTCGTCGTCGGCGAGCGGAGCGAACATCTACGTCCAGTTCGACTGGGGCGAGGACATCGGGCCGCTCCGCGTCGAGGCGCGCGAGAAGCTCGACCGGATCCGCGACCTTCTGCCGCGGGACGTCGATCTCATCAACGTGAACGGCTTCCGCTCGACGGACATCCCCGTCCTCGAGTGCCGCGTCTCGGCCGACCGCGATCTGTCGCGCTCCTACGAGCTCCTCGACCGGCACGTGGCGGATCCCCTGCGCCGGGTGCCGGGTGTCGCGAAGGTCGAGCTCTACGGAGTCGAGCCGCCGCAGGTCCTGATCGAGTTCAGCCTCAACAACCTCGAGCGCCACGGGCTCTCCGCAAACGAAGTGCTCGCCCGCGTCGAATCGTCGAACCGGAGCCTCTCGGCGGGGCAGATTCGCCGTGGGGACGAGACCTGGCCGCTCCGCGTCGTGAACCAGTTCCAGGCGCTCGAGGAGTTCGCGTCGCTTCCGATCTCCCCGCAGGGCCTCAAGCTCGGTGATCTGGCCGCGATCTCCTATCGCGAGCCCGATCTCGACTATGGCCGGCACCTCGACGACACGCGGGCGATCGGTCTCAATGTCATCAAGGAGTCGGGATCGAACACGGTCGAGGTCGCCCGCCGCGCCCGCGAGGCGCTCGAGGACATCGGCCACGATCCCGAAATGAAGGGCATCCAGGTCCTCACGTTCACGGACCAGGCCGAGCAGATCACGAATTCGCTCGAAGGCCTCCTCGAGGCGGGCCTGATCGGGGCGGCGCTTGCGGTCGCCGTGCTGTTCTTCTTCCTTCGGAACTGGGTGACGACGCTCATCGTCGCGACCGCGATTCCGTTCTCGCTCCTCGCCGCCGCAGCGCTCATGTACTTCACTGGCCGGTCACTCAACATCCTCTCGATGATGGGGCTCATGCTCGCCGTCGGGATGCTGGTCGACAACGCGGTCGTGGTGCTCGAGAGCATCTTCCGCCACCGGCAGAGGGGCCAGGGTCCGCTCAAGTCGGCCCTCGCCGGGGCGCGCGAGGTGCAGCCCGCCGTGGTGTGCTCGACGCTCACGTGCGTGATCGTGTTCCTGCCGCTCGTGCTCGGCGGGCGAACCGAGATCACGACCTGGCTCGGCGAGGTCGGCCGCACGATCATCTTCACGCTCGGCTGCTCGCTCTACCTCTCGCTCACCGCGATCCCGCTCGCGATGGGACGCCTGATTCCCGCCGGCGCGCCGATCCCGAACGCGAAGGGCGTCGAGCGGATCACGCGCGCGTACCTGAAGACGCTCGGCTGGACGATGCGCCACCGGGCGCTCGCCTCGGCGGCCGCGTTCCTGTTCTTCATCGTCTCGATCGGCGCGTTCATTCCGGTGAACAAGAGCGCTTTCACCGGAAGCCGCGTCGAATCCGTGCGCATGGAGTACGAGTTCGCGGACAACCTGAACTACCGCGAGGTCGAGAAGTACGTGACGAAGATCGAGAACTGGATTCTCGCGCGCAAGGACTCGCTCCACGTCAAATCGACGTACTCCTTCTTCACGCACAACTACGCGTTCACCCGCGCGTATCTCGCCGACGGCTACGCCGACGACGAGGGCTCGGAGAAGGTGCGGAAGCTCCTCCGAAAGGGGGTTCCGGAGCTCCCCGGAACGAAGCTCGAGATTCGCGGCGACAACGACGACGAGGGCGGCGCCTCGCGCCTCGCGGTCAACATCTTCGGTGACCCCGGCCCGCGCCTCGACGCGCTCGCGGCCGAGGTGCGCCGCCGCGTGGCGCTCGTCCCCGGGACCGACGGAGTCGAGATCGGCGGCGACAAGGGCAGCAAGGAGATCGAAGTGTTCGTGCAGCGCGATCGCGCGGCGCGCTACGGGCTCACGGCGACCCAGGTCGCAAGCTCGGTCGCGCTCTTCTTCCGCGGCCAGCCGCTGTCGCGCTTCCGCGGTCCCGACGGCGAGGTCCAGGTGCAGGCACGGCTCGCGGAAGCCGACCGCCAGAGCCTCGAGCGCCTGCGCACGATGCCGATCGTCGTCCCGATCAGACCGGATCGGCTGGCCCTGACCACCGCCGAGAACGCGCAGCAGGCGGCCGTGGACATGTCGCGAACGGCGCGCACCGACGAGACGCTCGTGCCGCTCGGAGCGGTCGCCGACTTCCGGGTGGTCGAGACGCCCTCGAGCATCGAGCGCCAGCAGCGCCGGTCCAAGGTCACGGTGCGGGCGGACATCGATTCCAAGAAGGGCGGCGAGATCCGCAAGGCCATCTCGCGCGACCTCAACGTGATGGCGTTCCCGCCGGGATACTCGTGGTCGTACGGCAACGCGTTCGAGGAGGAGAACGCGACCCAGATGGAGATGCTGCTCAATCTGATTCTGGCGCTGGCCCTCGTGTACGTCGTCATGGCCGCGCTGTTCGAATCGTTCCTCCATCCGTTCGCGATCATGTTCGCGCTGCCGTTTGCGTTCTGCGGAATCGCCTGGATGTGCCTGCTCACCGGCACGCCGTTCAACCTCATGTCGCAGATCGGGCTTCTGATCCTGGTCGGGATCGTGGTCAACAACGGCATCGTGCTGCTCCATCACGTCCACCAGCTCCGCGAAGGCGGCATGCCACGCGCGGACGCCCTCCTCCAGGCCGGCCGCGACCGGCTGCGCCCGATCCTCATGACGACCGCGACCACCGTGCTCGGACTCGTTCCGCTGGCCCTCGGGAGCACGCACGTCGGCGATGTCATGTACTACCCGCTCGCGCGCACCGTGATCGGCGGGCTGCTCGTCTCGACCGCGCTCACGCTCGTGCTCGTCCCCTGCCTCTACACGATGCTCGAGGACGGGGCGGGGCTGGTCGGCCGGCTGTGGCGGCGTGGGCCGCGGGCCGCCTGAAAGGGGCCAAAGGAGAAGCCATGCGAGAAACGCTCGAACGCCTTGGCCCTGGCCTCGGCCGCGTCTTTACAGGCGCCCTTCTGGCTCTCGCCGGCGCAGGCGCCGGTGCTGCGCCCGCGGAAGCCGGCGACGCGGCGCCCGGCGCGCTCACCGGCTCCTGGCCGGTCGCAGAAGCGACGTCGCTTCACTTCGAGTTTCCGGTCGGTGAGCTCACGCTCGTCGCGACCGACGGCAAGGAAGTGAAGGCCTTCGCCGAAGTCGACTGCTGGAGCGACGATTCCGACTGTCTTGAGGTCGCGGAGGATTATCGCTTCACGTCGCGGCGTGCGGGGAAGCGCCTCATCGTCAAACTCGAGGGCCCGCGGTTCAATTTCGGGAACGGACGGGAGATCGAGGCGCGCGTCGAGGTTCCGCGCTCGCTCCTGCTCGACGTCGACATGGGAATCGGCGAGCTCACGCTCACGGGATTCGAGCATGGAGCCGACATCGCACTCGGGATCGGCGAAGTGGAGATCCACTCGCCGCGCGGGAGCGTGCGCGACGTCAGGCTCAGGGTCGGGCTCGGAGAGGCGAGTTTCGACGACGGGAGGCGTTCGATCGAGCGCGTGAGCGTGTTCGGCAACGGCCTCCACTGGAAGGCCGGCACCGGGAATTCGACGGTCGCGGTGAAGCTCGGGATCGGCGAGGCGAGCGTCGTCCTCAACTAGAGCCGTCGGCTGGAGGCGGCGGCTCGCGCCTCACGGCGTGGGACGCGTCTGGAAGTACCACCGCGGTCCGAACTGGATCGCGTGCCCGTTGAAATCGATGTCGTACGTAGCCGGATTCCCGAGCTGATCCTCGAATGACAGGTCATTCACCTCGGAACGGCGCACGAGGCCCCGCAGGAAGAGCGCCACGCTCGGACCGAACCGCACTTCCCCTTCCGCGCCCACGTGCCAGTAGAAGCCCGAGCCCGTGGCGTCGAGCGTTCCGCCCTCGTCATCGAGGCGCAGTCTCCCGCCGAGCAGCGGTCCCGCGCCGGCGAATCCCTCGATTCCGAAGTTTCCAACTCGAGCCGCGTGCACGTGCGCGTTCACGACGATCGGCGTTCCGGCGATCGAGTACTCCGCCCCGCTTCCCGGTGTCGCGGACTGAACCTGCGACCGTCCGTCCAGGTGCGACACCTCGAGCCCGAGCGAGAGCCAGCGCGAGATCCGGTACTTGAACGTGAGTCCGTATTCGAAGCCGTTCTCGATCGGAGCGAGATCGTGCGCGATCAGCGAGTCGTTGAACGCCTCGTTGTCGTACCACCCGCCGCCGAAGAGGACGCTGACGGACGACTCTCCGGGACGGTCCCACTCCGCCTGATCCCCCGTGCGCGGGGTCGCCCCTTCCGCAAAGCCTGCGATCAAGACCGCGCCCACGAGGACCCCGAGGGCCGCGCACACCCGTGCCACGGCCCGCTCCCCCCTGTCTCGAATCAAACCCGATCCTCCGATCCCGACCCCGCTCGCAGCCCAACACGGCGCCGTCCAGGAAGCCTCCTGAGACGGCAAACCCCGGCCGGAGGTTCCGGTCGGGGCTGCGTCCATGATCGCCTTCCACGGGACATCGGGAGGCGTCTGGCGCATGGCCTGTTCGCTGCGACGAGAACACTTCGTCGAACTCGTGGCGGAGGGTAAAGCATCGCTGGAACCTGTCAATCGGCTCCTGAGGCTCGAATTGGGCCGCAATCGCGAAGCCTCGATTCCATAAGGGCATGCGGAGCAAGGAATTGAGCATGCAGGCGCCATGGCGCTCCAGAATGCTTCGCGAAGCCTCTTCTTCACGGAATTTTGATCGTAACCACTGCGTCCGACATCCCGCAATACGGCGGCAGCTTGCGCGGATGGCGGGTGGTCTCCGTATCGCGTGCGCAATCGCGCGATTTGCACTTCGAGCGATGCCAACTCCGAGACCCCTCCCGATCAGACCTCATGCGGGTTCCGGCCACGAGCCTTCCGGTCACGGCAGAGGCCGCCCAAGAACCATGCACCCGGGGACCATGCGACCATGAAATCGCTCGCCATCCATGCAGTTTTTCTTGCGCCTCCGGGGCGTCATCCCCACAATGCAGCCGTCCGGAATGACGGAATGGCCGTCGAGCCGCGAATGATGCGGCCGTCGGCCCACACGGGATGTGTTCGCTTGCGGTACGCGGTCCGGACACGCGCCGCAAGTCGGACTCCTCTGGGGCCCGTGAGCCCCGATAGGGAGGAATGAATGGCCGGTAAGACGACCGCTCGCCCGATGTCGAAGTCGCAGATCGCCGCGCACATCGCGAGCAAGTTCGACATGACGAAGAAGGACGCGACGCTCCTCCTCGAGGAAATCGCCAAGCTCGCGTACCGCGAAGCGAAGAAGGGCTTCACGCTGCCGGGCGTCGGCAAGCTCGTCATCGTGAAGCGCAAGGAGCGCATGGGCCGCAACCCGCAGACGGGCGAGCCCATCAAGATCCCGGCAAAGACGGTGCTCAAGTTCCGGGTCGCGAAGGCCGCGAAGGTGGCCGTCGGCACCCGCTGAAACACAAGCGTCAACGCAGCGCCCGAAGGGCCCTCCCGTTCACGGGAGGGCCTTTCGCTTGCGGTGTCGGGCCGCGGGGATACAATCCGCGCGACATCGAAGCACTTCGAGGAGGTCGTCTCTGTCCAACGCCGGCGCCCCGCACCCGGGCCTTCGTTCCTACGCACTCTTCGCGCTCGTGTGTCTCATCTTCAGCACGACGTGGCTCGGCATCCGGATCAGTCTCGACGAGCTTCCGCCCCTGGGATCGGCCGGTGTCCGTTACTTGATCGCCGCACCGATCCTGTTCGCGCTCGCCCGCGTCCGCAGGCTGCCCTGGCCCGCGAGCGCGCGCGAGTGGAGGCTGCCCCTGCTCCTCGGCCTCACCATGTTCGCGATCCCCTTCGCGCTCATCTACACGGCGGAGCGCACGGTTCCCTCGGGACTCACCGCGGTCTTGTTCGCGCCGCACGCGATCTTCGTCGCGATCCTCGCCCACATCTGGCTGCCGGACGAGCGGCTCACGCCGGTTCGCGTGCTCGGTGTGCTCGGCGGTTTCGCGGGGGTGCTTATCCTGTTCGCCGACCGGCTCTCGGCCCATGCCTCCTGGCTCGGGGAGACCGCCGTGCTCCTCACCGGCCTCATTCAAGCCACCTCCTCGATCCTGGTGCGACGGTTCCTCCGCGCGACGCCCGCGATCGTCCTGTCGTGCATCGGCACCTCGGTCGGAGCGGTGGTCTTGCTCCTGGCCTCGCTCCTCTTCGAGCGCGGGTCGTGGCATCCGGCGTCCGCCGGCGCGTGGCTCGCGGTCCTCTACCTCGCGGTCTTCGGATCGGTGATCGCCTTTACGGTCACGATCCGTCTCCTGCACGATCTCGGTGCGAACCGGGTCGCCATGTCGGTCTACGTGACCCCGGCGCTCGCACTCATCTGGGGCGCGTTGTTCCGCGGAGAGGCGATCGGTCCGTGGCTCCTCGCGGGGACCGCGCTCATCGTGTTCGGCGTCGCGCTCACGAGTCTCTCGGGGCCGCGGGCTGCGGCACCGGTGCAGGCCCGGGCCTCGTCGGCTCCGGCTTCGAGACACGAGTAGGAGAATCGGATGCCGCGCGTCCTCCTCGTCTCCCACTTCTTCCCTCCGATCGGCGGGGGCGGCGTCTATCGGGCGCTCGGATGGACGCGCCATCTCCCGGAATTCGGATGGGACGTCACCGTGCTCGCCGCTGACGCGGACAGCGGCCTCGTGCGCGACGATTCGCTGCTCGCGCTCGTCCCCGCTTCGACCGAGGTTCTGCGCGTGGGCGCGCTCACGGGCCTTGCGCTTCGAAAGCGCCTTCCGTCCGGCGACCGCGCGCCGTCCGCGCGCGGGAGCGACCAGCGTTTGAAGGCGCTTGCCCGCTTCGTGCTCCTTCCGGATTCCTACCGG
Source organism: Candidatus Eiseniibacteriota bacterium (assembly GCA_050733935.1). Lineage (GTDB taxonomy): Bacteria > Eisenbacteria > RBG-16-71-46 > RBG-16-71-46 > DASYSL01 > JBOHUC01. The sequence continues at coordinate 66,291 of JBOHUC010000087.1, forward strand.
CCATGGGCTGCTCCTGCGATTCGCGCGGGCCGGGAGCGCATTGCGCGCGGGGGAATCGATGCCGTGATCTCGACGTCGCCGCCCGAAACGAGCCATCAGGTCGGCGAGGCGCTCGCGCGCGGCGGCCCCATGCGCCTGCCGTGGATCGCGGACTTCCGTGATCCCTGGGTCGGGCTCCACTACCGAACGCCCCCGACCGCGATCCACCGCACGATCCATGCGGGCATGGAGCGGCGCGTCTTCGAGCGTGCGGATCTCATCCTGTGCGCGTCGCAAACGCACGAGCGCGCGGTGCGTGCGGCTCTCGGGACGGCCGGAACGGAGCGCGTGATCTTTCATCCGAACGGCACAGATGCCAGGGAAGCGGCGGCGGCCGCGCCGGCGCCTGGCGCCCTGCCGACGGCGCAACCCGGCGCGCGAGTAAACTCGCGCGCCAGAATTGTCTTCACCGGGCACGTCTCGGAGCTCCCGGCGCTCGACGCCCTGCTCGACGGACTCGCAAGGAGGCTCGCGCGCGAGCCCGCCCTGCGCGAGCGTCTCGAGGTCGCGCTCGTCGGCCCGTTCGACGCGGCCTATGCGGAGCGTGCGCGCGCGCAGGGTCTCGACGGAGTCGTCGCCTTCGCGGGCAACGTGACGCACGAGGAGGCGCTTCGACATCAGCGTGAGGCCGGGGCTCTCCTGCTCCTTCGGAACGAGGGAACCGGTTACGCGCACATGGTTCCGGGCAAGCTCTACGAGTATCTCGAGGCGCGGCGTCCGCTCGTGGCGATGATTTCAGAGGGAGAGGCGGCGGAGCTTGCACGCACGTGCGGAGCCGTAATCGTGCCCCCGGCGGACGGGGATCGCGCCGTCGACGCTCTGCTCGAGGCCCTTTCGGGAGGCTCCAACGCTCCGCATCCGAACGAGACGGCGATCGCAAAGCTGTTCGAGAAGCGCTCGCGCCGCGCGCTCGCCTCGGAGCTCGCGGGACTTCTCGATCGGGTCACGGCCCCGCCCGCACGAAGCCCCGGGAACGGAGAAGCTCAGCGCGAGCGACGGACCAGCGTGTAGGTTCCGAAGAGATCGTTCGTGAGATCCATCGCACCGCGGCCCCGATCCCCTCCGAGCGCGCGTCCCATCTCCCGCGCAGGGCCCGAATCGTCCACGTCGTAGGCGATCACCGTGAATCCCGCTTGCTCGAGGAGCTCGCGCGGGAACGGGCAGCGTCCGTCGGTCCACGGCCGGTAGGGCTCGTCCGGCTTGCTGCGCGCGGGCGAGAGGTTGTAGATGAGCGCGAGCCCGCCGGGCTTGAGGAGCTCCGCGAGGGCCCGGGCGTAGGCGGAGTCGGAGACGCCGAGATCGACCAGCATGCGTTTGTCGACCGGACGCTCGGGATGGATGTAGCCGCGCTTGAGCGTGTTCTTGGAGACGAACACGTCGTAGCCGCCCCCCACTCCCCGCCGCGCCGACTCTTCGGCGGGCCAGCGGCCGTGGACGAGCGTCACCTTCCCGCCCTGGGAGCCGATCGAACCCTGATCGCCGGGCGCCGAATAGAGCGCCACGAGGAGCGGATCCACCTCGACTCCCACCGCATCCGCACCAAGTGTGGCGAGCAGGCGGAGCTGTCCGATCCCGCCGTATCCGAAGTCGAGAACGCGCTTGCCGCGCGCATCGCCGAAGCCGTTCGCCGAGAGAATCTCGAGCGCCCGGCTGTACGCGAGCGGCGTCCCGTAACGCGTGTAGTAGTAGAAGCCGTCGTCGAGCTTTCGCGTGACGAGCCGCACCCGCGCGGTTTCCGGGAGCGCGGCGAAGGCCTTCGCATCGTAGTAGCGCGTGCGCGCGGTATCGTGGTGGACGGTGCGCGTCTCGATCTGCGGGAGGCGGTTCACGGCTTCGAGGAAGCCGTGGACGAGCGGGGAGCTGAAGAGACCGGAGATCGCGACCGCCTCGCGCTTGAGCTCGGCGACCGCGGACGTGTCGCTCGAATCCGGGGCCGAGAAGGAGAGCGCGCGATCGGGAGTCGCCGTCGCCTGGAACGAGAGCACGGATGTGAGCGCGAGGGCGAAGGCGAATGCGAGAGCGAGGACCGTCGCCGCGGGCGCCCCGCCACGTCGGCTCATGAACCGGCCGGTCTTACGGTCGTGCGCGCGAGCCGGACCCGTTCGAGGAACGGATCGGGCTTGATGAACCCGACGATGCGTGCGTCCGCGACCTCGCGGCCGTCGGGCCCCAGGAAGACGATCGTCGGCACGCCGGGAATCGCGAAGCGCTGCCTGAGCTCGATCGACTGCTCCGAATCGAAGCGGGTGAGATCCACCTTCATGCGCACGAACGGCTCGATCTCGCGAATGACCCGCGGATCGCTGAACGTGACCTGGTCGAGCTCGTGGCAGGGTACGCACCAATCGGCGGAGAAATCGAGAATGATCGGCCGGCCGGACGAGCGCGCCTCCGCGAGGGCAGTCTCCGAGAACGCGTCCCAGCGCGCCGTTGCAGGCTGCGGGCGGAACGCGATGAGCGCGGCCGCGACGATGGCAAACGTGCCGAGCGCCCACTTGAAGCGGCGGAAGGCCGGACGCTCGCGCCCGGTGGGCTCGAGGAACCCGAGATAGATCCCGCCGAGCAGGAGCGCAAGCGGCACGACCCACCCGATCTTCGAGGGCGCGATCGCAAGGCAAAGATAGAACGCGGCGACCGCGAGCAGGATCACCCCGAACAGGTGCTTGACCCAGTCCATCCACGAGCCCGAGCGCGGCAGCTTCGCGAGGAGCCCGCTCGACACGCCGAGCACGAGATACGGAAGGCCGAGGCCGAGCGAGAGCACGAAGAACACCCAGAATCCGAACACGGGATCGGCACGCGATCCGACGTGCGCGAGGAGCGCGATGATGGGCGGACCGATGCACGGTGCGGCGAACACGCCGACTAGGAGTCCGGCGAGGAACGTCCCGAGATAGCCGGCGCCCGCGGCTCCGCCGAGCTTGGAGAGAAGGGCGCTCGGCGCCTGGAGCTCGTAGAGCCCGAACATCGAAAGCGCCATGGCGAGGAGCAGGGCTCCGATTCCGCCCAGCACCCACGGGTTCGCAAGCCAGCCGCCGAAGAAGCCCCCCGTCATCGCGGCCACGACACCGAGCGTGCTGTACATGAGCGCGATCCCGAGCACGTACACGATCGCCTTGGGGAGCGCGGCGAGCGCGCTCGACCCGCCGGCGCCGCCACCGGCACCGGGCCGCACTCCGGGACCGGCCGCCTGCGCGCCGAACAGCGACACGGTGACGCCCATCATCGGGTACACGCACGGCGTGAGATTGAGCGCGAGTCCCATCAAGAAGATGAGCACGAACGCGAGGAACGATCCGCGCTCGGTGAACCATCGTCCGACCAGGTTTCCGCCCGCCACCGACGCTGCTCCCGAAGCTCCGGTCTGGGCCCCGGGCGGCGGCGCGGTCTCGAAGGCGCCGACCGGCGGGGCAGACGTCCCCCCGCTGGTCGTCCCGCCCGCGCTCGTGTCGGCGGCCGTGCCGGTCGCGCCGCTCGTGCCGGTTGCGCCACCCGTGCCGGCCGCTCCCGCTGCAGGCGCACTCACAGGCTCTCCTTCGACCATCAGGGCAATCTTCACCGGAATCGAGGCGGGCGGGAGGCAGACCTGATCGTTGCACGACTGAAAACGGAGGGTCGCGTTCACCGTGCGCGGCCCGGGCGCGGCATCGGGTGCCACGCGCAGCGGAACGACGATCTCGAAGTCACCCTCGTACACCGCGAGCGGGGTTTCCGAGAACGAGAGCGTGACCTGCTTCGCATCCGGATAGCGCACTTCGCCCGCGCTCACGCCGTCCGCACTTCGCACCGAGAACACGGTCGGCACGAGGAAATCCTCGTTCGGCCGGTGCGCGTTCACGTGCCAGGTCTCGAGCACTTCGAACTCGAGCTCGACTTTGATCGTCTCGCCCTGCGAGGCCTTGAGATCGGACGGAACCTTGACGCGGACGAGCTTGTCGGTCGCCGGCGGAGGCGCGTTCTGCGCCCCTGCACCGCCCGCTTCCTGAGCGAGCGACGAACCGCATGGCAGAACCGTGGCCGCGATCAGGACCGCGAGAAGGACGAACGTGCGCGTGAGCATGCGGGTGATCATAGGCGGCCGGCGCATCCCGGGGCAAATACGTCCGGGCGTTCTCAGCGCTTCTTGTCCTGCTTTTGACCGGGGATCTCCCCCGGCAGGCGCGGCGGCGTGAGCTCCCGGAACGGCACCTGGTTCTTCACGGGCTTGAGCGACTGCAGATACGCGAACATCGCCTTCAGGTCCTCGTCCGGAAGTTTCCCGTACGCCGTGCTCGGCATCGGCGGCTTGAGCGTTCCCTCGCGCAGCACGTTCATGAACGCCTCTTCGTTCCAGCCCCCGATTCCGGTCGTCTTGTCCGGTGTCAGGTTGCGCGCGAACGTGACCCCCCACGGTCCGGCGAACGCCGTTCCGCTCGTCGAAACGAGCATTCCGAATCCCTTCGTGAACAGCGAGTCGTTCCAGGAGGGATACGGATCCTTCTCCTTGTGTCCGGCCATGATGAAATCGGGATCGAGACGGCCTTCCGGAAGACGCGGCGAATGACAGTCTCCGCAGCCCAGCACTTCGACCAGGAAGCGCCCGCGCGCGACCGGATCGGAGCCGCTGCCAAGCGTCTGCGCGGCCGCTGGCGCGGCATCGGCGGTGCTCACCGCAGCCGTGGTGTGCTGCTCGGCGGGCTTCTGCGGGGTCGCACAGGAGAGCGCCACTGCGCCCGCGACAAAAGCCAGCAGGAACAGGGCGACGGCAGCTCGGCGGGGTCGGGACGGATCCTGCATGGAAGCCACCTCCGAAAGTTCTCCGGTTTGGCGCGCATGAAAACGCGGAAAGCTACACGGATTTTGCAGGCGCGGGCGAGCGCCGAACAGCCAAAACTCTTGACCCCGACGGGCACTTGGAGTCCTTTTATTGTCGAAGGGCCAAAGCTCCCTGTCCATGGACGCCCAAACCTTCATACACGCCAGACGGGCCGTTTCGCCGCCAGGAAGACGGCCGTCCCGCCCCACCGTTCCAGGAGGTCGATTCATGCTCGAGCGTTCGCCTGTCGCGCGGGCCGCGTCGCTACTTGCGCTGGCCGCGCTCGCGATTGGGTGCGGAGCCCCCGCACTCGCATGGTCCAAGCCGTTTCCCGACGGCGCCCCACCTTCGGCTTCCGGCTCGAAGGGCGACAAGAAGGACAAGGACGCCAAGGCAGGCGCTCCCGGCGAATCGCCGTTCACGGAATGGAGCAAGGTGACGAAGGATGCGACGCGCAAGGAGGGCTTCTTCAGCGCCTGGACGAAGCGCGAGAACATCTACTGGGAGATCCGCCAGAACCAGCTCGAGAAGCCGTTCCTGCTGAACGCCCACTTCGCGCGCGGCATCGGGCTCGCGTTCCAGCTCGGTGGACTTCCGATCGCGGACGGGCTCGCGCAGTTCGAGCGCTATGGCGACCGGATCTTCCTCGTCATGCCGAACGTCCGCATCACGGCGAACAGCGCGGACTCCGCCTATCGCCGGGCGGTTGATCTGTCGATCGGCGGATCGGTCGTGCAATCGTTCAAGATCGAGAGCGAGAAGGACTCGACGGTCCTCATCGACATGGCGCCGCTCTTCGCCTCGGACATACTCGACCTGTCCACCCGCTTCAAGAACTCGACCACGAAGAGCTTCCGTTTCGACAAGGAGCGCTCCTCGGTCACCTCGCACAAGGTCTTCCCGAAGAACGTCGAGGCCGAGGCGCTGCTCACGTTCTCGCCGAGCGACCGCGAGAACCTGAATCTCTCGACCGTGCCCGACCCGCGCTTCGTGCCTGTGTCCGTCCACTACAGCTTCCTCGAGCTCCCGACGGAGCCCTACGTTCCCCGCCTCGTGGACGACCGCGTCGGCTTCTTCCTCGACGCGTACAAGGACATGAGCCGGGACGGCAAGGACGACTTCTGGGTGCGCTACGTCAATCGCTGGAAGCTCGAGAAGAAGGACCCGTCGGCCGCGATCTCGGACGTCAAACAGCCGATCGTGTTCTATCTCGACACGACGATCCCCGAGGAGTGGAAGCCGTACGTGAAGGCCGGAATCGAGGAGTGGCAGAAGGCATTCGAGGCGGCCGGTCTCAGGAACGCGATCATCGCGAAGGACGTGCCGAAGAACGATCACGACTGGGATGCCGAGGACGCGCGCTACTCGACGATCCGCTGGATCACGTCGTCCGAGCCGTCGTTCGGTGCCATCGGACCGAGCCAGACGGACCCGCGCACGGGGCAGATCCTGAACGCGGACATCCTCATGGAAGGCTCGATGATCACCGGCTACTCGAACACCTGGCGCCGCTGGGTCGGCCAGGAGACGGTGGACGGGATCATGGGCCTGGCACCCGCGGATCTCGCGAAGCGCGGCCTCGACGGCTCGTATGGATGCGAGGCCGGCCTCGGCCACGCGCTCGAAGGGGCGTTCCTCGCGACCTCGCTCCAGCTCGACGGCATCGTGCCGCCGGGCCAGCCGGTGCCGAAGGAATTCGTCGGCGCGGGCCTCAAGGCCGTGACCATGCACGAGGTCGGCCACACGCTCGGCATGCGCCACAACTTCAAGTCGAGCACCGCCACCCCCATGGACCGCCTGCAGGACAAGGCCTGGGTGGACGAGCACGGGCTCGTGGCCTCGATCATGGACTACGACACGCCGAACGTGGCCACCGACGGAATGGCGCAGGGCTACTACTGGTCGCCCACGGTGGGCACGGCGGACGTCTGGACGATCCGCTACGGCTACACGCCGACCTCGGCGACCACGCCCGAGGACGACTACAAGATCGTGTCGTCGATCGCGCGTGAGGCCTCGCTCGCCGGCCACGAATACGGCACGGACGAGGACACGTATCCGGCCGACGCGCTCGATCCGCGCTGCAACATCTACGACCTCGGTTCCGATCCGCTCGCGTTCGCGAAGTCGCGCGTCGAGTACGTCTCGACCCTGTGGAAGGATCCGAGCCTCGAGAACAAGCTCATGCGCGACAACGATTCGTACGTGGCCCTCCGGCGCGCAATGGACACGATGCTGCTCCAGTACACGCGCGGACTTTCCCATGCGCGCAAGTACGTCGGCGGCCAGTACGCGAGCCGGGCCCACAAGGGCGATCCGGAGGCGCAGCTGCCGTTCGAGCCGGTCCCGCCCGCAAAGCAGAAGGAGGCGATGAGCTTCCTCGCGGATCGCTGCTTCTCGCCGCGCGCGTTCGACGTCCCGCCGGCCCTGCTCGGCAAGATCGGCAAGGACCAGAACTTCGACTGGGGCAACAATCTGTTCGCGTACGGCTCGCAGGAGTATCCGTTCCTCGCACGCGTCGAGCAGATTCAGACGGCGGCGCTCAACGGCCTGCTCGATCCGGCGCTGCTCCAGCGCGTGCGTGAGCAGGAGCTGAAGAGCGCGGATCCGCTCCGGGTCGCCGACGTGTTCTCGGGCCTCACGAACTCGATCATGAGCGAGGTCGGAGTCGGGGGTGCCGTGGCCAAGCTCTCGGCGCTCGACACGCCGATGCCGCGGCGCGAGCTCCAGCGCACGTACGTCGACAAGCTCGCCGAGATGGTCGCGACTCCGGCGCCGAACCTGCCGGAAGACGCCCAGGCGCTCGCGCGCCTCCACCTCACGCGCATCTCGGACGCCTGCCAGAAGGACCTGACGGCCGTCGGCCCGAAGAGCGACACGGTGCGGGCGCACCTGCTCGAGATGCGTGCTCGTTCCAAGCGCGCACTCGATGCGCAGCGGAATCTGCCGGCTCCGGTCCGGCCCGCCGCGTTCGCGGCGCCCGGCGCGACGGCGACGCAGTAGCAAGCTCGGGGAACGCGGGGCGGCCGGATCAAAGGACCGCCCCGCCTCCTTTCGGTGCGCCGAAAGCCTGTGAGACGGGAGTTGCCCTTCCGGGCCACGGTGCGCTAGGATCGATTGCGCAAGCGTTCAGTACCTGCGGGACTCGAATGCGCGGTCCGGTTGACGCGCGCAAGGCGGTGAGCCAGACCCGCCCTCGATGCAGGCGGAATTCGTCGCGTACCGGCCGTTCCGATCGCGACCCCGACCCGCCCGGCCGCAGCTCCAGCGGCCCCACTCGATCCAGAAGTCCGGTCCGACAACCCATAGAGTGACTCCGTGAAACGTTCTTCCAGCGGCCCGCACGGCCGACGCCCCACATCCCGATCGACCGGTTCCGCCTACTCGTCCCGTCCCTCGCGCCCCGCGCGCGGCGACCGTCCGACTTCCGGTCCGAATCCGTCGGCCGCCGCACCCCAAGGCGGCCCGCCCACGCCCTACCGAGAAGGACCGCAGGTTCGCGAGCCCCGCGAGCCTCGAGAGTCCCGGGACCCGCGCGAAACCCGTGAGCCCCGCGGGCGCGAGCATCGACCGCCGCGGGATCCTCGCGACGGCCGCCCGGCCCGCGACCCGCGCGGCGCCCACGATCCCCGCGATCGCCAGCCGCGCGAGAACCGCGAGCCCCGACCGGGACAACGCGCTCCGGGAGCTCGCTCGAACGGTCCATGGAGCGATGGAGCGCGGAGCGCAGGTCCGGGCGGTGAACGAAGCGCAGGCGCAGGGCGCGGCGATCGTCGGCGCGGCCGTCCGCGCCGCTCCGCCGGCCGCACGGAGACTCCGCGGAGCGACGGGCAGCGCAGCGCCCGTCCCGACATGCGGAGCGACGGGCGTGCCGGTCCTCCGCGTGCGAATGGTTTCCGCCGGCCCGACGCCGATCGCTCGGGCGAGCGCTCGCGCTACTTCGGCGATCGTCCCAACGACAGCGGCCGCGGTTACAACGATCGCGAGCGCTCCTACGGCGATCGCGACCGCGGTCACGGCGACCGTCCCCGGCGCACAAGGGACCGCCGCGACCTTCCGTTCGCCGACCTCCTGCGTGAGCTCCAGCACCAGGTATCGATCGACCCGATCGAACGCCTCCGCCTCGAGACCAAGCCCGACATCCACACGACCCGAGCACTCGAGCTGATCTCTCCGATCGGGAAAGGCCAGCGGTGTCTCATCACCTCGCCACCCAAAGCCGGGAAGACCACCCTCCTCCAGGACGTCGCGGTCGCGCTCTCGACGAACCACCCCGAAGTCGAGACCGTCGTGCTGCTCGTCGACGAGCGGCCGGAAGAGGTCACGCACTTCCGGCGCTCGGTTCCGTGCGAGGTCATGGCCGCCTCGAGCGACCAGACCGCGTCCGAGCACGTCGAGATCGCCGAGCGGGCGCTCGCGCGCGTGCTCGTGCCGGTGCTCGAGGGGAAGGACGTCGTGCTCCTTCTCGACTCGATCACGCGGCTCGCGCGCGCCTACAACACGAATTTCCAGGGCATCGGGCGCACGCTCTCGGGCGGGCTCGACGCGACCACCATGCAGGTCCCCCGCCAGATCTTCGGCGCCGCCCGGAAGATCGAAAACGGCGGAAGCCTCACGATCCTCGGCACCGCCCTCATCGACACCGGCTCGCGCATGGACGAGGTGATCTTCCAGGAGTTCAAGGGCACCGGGAACATGGAGCTCGTCCTGTCCCGCCAGCTGTTCGAGAAGCGCATCTTTCCCTGCATCGACATCAAGCAGAGCGGCACCCGGAAGGAAGAAAAGCTCTACGGCGCGAACGAAATGCGTGCGCTGCACGCGCTCCGGCGCCGGCTTGTCGAGCGCGATCCCGAAACCGGGATGCTGGAGCTCCTCGAGCTGCTCAAGATGTACCCGTCGAACGAGCTGCTCCTCGCGCGGCTCATGTAAGCAAGACCACGTTCGAAAGCCCAATAAGGGGGATTCCGATGCACCGTCGTGCCGTGCGTTCTGCGCGCCGGGTGGCGCGCTCCCGTGCTTTGTTCGGAGCCACAATCGGAATGCTCGCAGTGCTCGCGGGCGTCGCTTCCCTGGGCCTCCCTTCGGACGCGTGGGCGGCCGAGACGGCAACCGCGGCCGCGGCTCCGTCCGGCAAGCCTCCGGTCTACCGCGTGCTCCACGTCGGAACGCTTATCGACGGCACGGGCGCCGCTCCGCGCCGGAACGTGGACGTGCTCCTCAAGGACGACCGGATCGAAGCGATCGGCGAGCGGCTCCAGGCGCCGACCGGAACGCCCGTCGAGATCGATCTCCGCGAGTACACGGTGCTGCCGGGCTTCATCGACTGCCACACGCACCTCACGCACCTCACCTCGCCGGACGCCATGCTGCGGCAGGTCACCCGGATGCCCGCCGACCAGGCCATCGAAGCGGTCGGCTACGCGAAAGCGACGCTCGAGGCCGGTTTCACGACCGTGCGCGACGTCGGCGCGGGCGAATTCGTCGACGTGTCGCTCAAGAGGGCAATCGACCGCGGAACGATCCCCGGGCCGCGCATGATCGTCGCGACGCAGGGCTTCTCGATCATCGGCGGTCACGGCGACGCAAATGGGTACCGTCCGGGCATCCTCGAGGAGCACGAGGACTACACGCGGGGCCTTCCGACCGGCGCGGACGAGTGCCGGAGGGCCGTGCGCTACGCACACAAGCACGGCGCGGGGGTGATCAAGATCATGACCTCGGGCGGCGTTCTGTCCGCAAAAAGCACGCTCGAGTCGCGCAGCTTCTCGGACGAGGAGCTCGACGCGATCGTCGGCGAGGCGACGCTGCTCGGACTCAAGGTGTGCAGCCACGCGCACGGCAAGGCCGGCATCCTCTCCGCCGTCCGCGCGGGCGTGGCGTCGATCGAGCACGGGACGTACATGGACGACGAATGCGCCACGGCCATGAAGGCGAAGGGCACGTATCTCGTGCCCACGCGCACGGCCGGCGAGTGGGTCTATTCGCACGCGCTCCAGGGCGGCGGTTCAATCCCGCCGCACGCGGTCCAGAAGGCGCTCCAGGTCGGACCGGTGATGCGCGAGGGATTCCGCACGGCGTACAAGAAGGGCGTGAAGATCGCGTTCGGGAGCGACGCGGGTGTATTCCCGCACGGCACGAACGCACAGGAATTCGAGCTCCTGACCGACCTCGGCATGAAGCCCATGGAAGCGATCGTCGCCGCGACCGGCAGCGCGTCGGATCTCCTAGGCTGGAACGAAGTCGGGACCGTTCAGAAGGGTCGTTACGCCGATTTCGTGGTCGTGCGCGGCGATCCGCTCGCCAACATCACGCTCCTCGCGAGGCCGACCGCGGTCATGAAGGGCGGGCAGTTCGTGCGGGATGAACGCGCGAACGGACAAACGGCGGGCCGCTGATCGGCCGTCTCCTGATCCCTGTATGACCAACATACCCCGGGGCATGTTCGAGTCCGACCCGGGGAGCCAAATGTGGCTGTGTGCGAACCGGGTCGGCGCTTGCCGGCCCGGTTGCGTTTTGAGGGAAGCGATCCTGACGAGTCGATCGCACCCGAGCCATCTGCCCGGATCCAGCGCCCTTCATGGCGGACCGCTTTCCCGTTGACACGGGGGGTCCGAAGGTCCAGCGTACTTGCCGCTGAGGTGAAGAGGAGATGGGATCCTGGCCTTTCCGGTTGCGTCGTTCGTCCGCGCCCGAGGCTGAGCGCGGACTCCGGGGAGGCTTCATGTTTTGGCCGGCTCCTCTCTCCGCACGACGTGCTCTGCGACGGGCGTCGCTCCTGATCCTCAGCCAGCTCATCTTCACCCCCCCTTCCTTCGCCCATCTCAGCATCATCCGCCAGGGAGCCGAGAGCACCGCGGGCCTCGAAAGGCTGGATCAGACCGGGGGTGCGCTTGCCGTCGGAGACTTCGACAACGATGGTTACGATGACCTGGCGATCGGAGCCCCGAACGAGAATGTGAGCGGAGACGACGCGGCTGGCGCCGTGATCATCGTCTACGGAACCAAGGACGGCCTCACTCCCGCGAGCGCGGAGAGTCGAACCGCAACCGGCATCGGAGGGACGAGCCAGGCCGGCGCGCGCTTCGGTCATGCACTGGCGAGCGGCTATTTCAATGACGACGAGTTCGCCGACCTCGCCATTGGGGCCCCGCTCGAGGACGTGACGATAGGTGTGACCAAGTACGACGACGCAGGTCGGGTCTACATCCTGCTGGGGGTTGCGGGGGGTCTATCGACCAGCTTCCAGACGTCTTTCTCGCAGCAGGGTGTAGGCGGGGTTGAGGAGTTCGACGAGTTCGGCCGAGCTCTCACGGCGGGCGATTTCGACGGTGACGGTGACGACGATCTGGCGGTCGGCTCTCCTGGCGAGGACACGGACGCGGGCGCCGTGTTTCACTACTACAGCACGGCCGCCGGAATCACGAGCGCGGGGGCGGGCTGGATGAAGCAATCCACGTTCGGCGTCGGCGACGCTCCTGCGGATCGCTTCGGCGTCTCGCTCGCGGCCGGGAATTTCTGCGGGACCGGGACGGTGCGATCCGACCTCGCGATCGGAGCTCCCAATCGCAACGGGGGCATTGGCTTCGACGACACGGGCGTCATCTACATCGTCGAGGGAACGGCGTCGGGCCTGAGCACGGCGGCAGGGGACTTCGCGATCTACGCGGGCAGCATCACACCGGGGGGCGCGCAAGCCGGTGAGCACTTCGGTTATGCGCTCGCGTCGGGGAAGTTCTGGCCCTCGACCTATCATTCGCTCGCGATCAGTGCCCCCGGCCGCGATGTCTCGGGCGCGGGAGGTGCCGGCCGTGTCGTGGTCGCGCGGGGAATGTCCTCCACGGGGCTCTCGTTCGCGAGCGACTCCGTCGAGGTCGTGACTCAGGGGACCGGATCCACACCCGAAAACGGTGACGGATTCGGCATGTCTCTCGCAACCGGAGACTACGACAACGACGGAGATGACGACCTCACCGTCGGGGCGCCCGACGAGAACGTGAACGCAACGGACGCCGGATACGCCCAGGTCTTCCTGGCATTCGGGTCTGGCGCGGTCTCGGGATTCACCGCGTCGTCCCTGCGTTCCCTCACGCAGGAGAGATTGCAGGGTCAATCGGAGGCATTCGACAACGCCGGATTCGCGGTCGCGATGGGTCGCTTCGACAACACCGAACGCGCCAATGTCGCGGTAGGCTGCCCGCGCGAGGACACGTCGGACGACATCAAGTACGACGAGAGCGGGGTGGACAGCGAATTCGACGATGCCGGCTGCGTGTACATCTTTGCCCCCTGGCGCCAGCCCTCTCCGCTGTCGTGTCGCAACTCGGCGGTCCTCGACTGCAACAATGAGCTGGTCTTCTCCCAGCGCCCCTTCGACCGGATCCGTGCTGCCAGCACCAACAAGGTCATGACGCTCCTCATTGCATGCGAGCGCATCCAGGATGACGTAGCCGATTCCGCTGCGCTCTACACGATCCCGGCATGGATCGCCGACGCGTCCGGGAAGATCAACGGGACCCGTTGGGGACTGCTCGAAGGGGAGCGGTGGAAGCTGATCGATCTGCTTCGGCTCACGGCTGTGATCTCGGCCAATGATGCGGCGTTCGCTGTCGCCGATGCGCTCGGGGAATGTCCGGGCGATTGGGAGGGCCGCGACAGCGACACGTGCATCGGGTTCGTCGGGGACATGAATGCCCGCCGGCAGGAGCCGGACCTCGAGATGACGAATACCGTGTTTCAGAACCCGGCCGGGCGTCCCTGGGGCGACCCCTACTCCACCGCGGCCGAGATGGCGAAGCTCTTCCGGGTGGCGATGAGCAGCAACAGTCTCTTCCGGCAACTCGTGGGCACAGCGGTCCAGACGATCAGCTGGATCCCAGGCGGGTCGAATACTGCCACCCGGCAGGATTTGACTTACGGCACGTTCACGAGCCTTCAAAGGGCCGAAGGGCGCTTCGCGGACGGTGTGAAGCCCGGAAACAACAGCCCCTCTCTGTGGACGCGCGTGTTCTCCTCGACCGAGCCGGGCAAGAGTCGCGTCGCTGGAGCGGCGTTCGGCTGGCCGGCGTCGACCAGCCCAATAAGCGCCGACATGGACACGGTGCTGGGGATCGGTCAGAGCACATGTCTCTTCCGGACCGCAACGGAGGACGAGAGCGGCGAGCGTGAAGACGTGGCCCTCGCTCCGGGGGCACCGACGGGAAGCCCGCCGGAGTTTCATCTTACGGCGGCGAATCTATCGACACTCTCCGGTGCCCTCGGCGGGGCGGGACTCGAACCGTCATCGCTGACGGATCCATTCCTGCAGGTCGACGTGGTTCGCCAGGACGGCACGGGAGCGGGACCGGTCGTCCTGAGAGCCCGGCGGAGCAGCGAGATCCGCATTCCCCCCGGCGGGATCGTGAACTTCGGGATCGCTCCGTTCGAATCTCATCTGCCGATCCAGATCGACAACGGCGGGACGTCGACGGCTACGTTGGTTGTGACCTCGACTCATCCACCCGGGCAGGCCACGGTGGCGATCCCCCCGGAGGGGTTTTTCACGCTGCCCCCCTTTGGGGGACCGATGGCTCCGAACTTCCACATGAGCATCGAGAATCTGTCGACCGCGAACGCAGCCGAGCTCAGCATTCAGGAGCTGGGATACGATTTCGTGCTCTCGCTCGCGGAGCCCGGACAGCCTGGATCCTCGTTCTCCGCGACGATCGACCGCAGCAGCATGCCCTTCGAGGACAACCTCGTGCTCGAGACCATCGGGATCGATCCGAACCCGGGAAGCCGGGTCTATCTGGCCGTGCATGCGCCGGGACCGGTCGTCGAGGTTCCAGATCCTCCGATCGTGGTTGGTCCCGCTCGTCTTCAGCTCCTATCCGTTCGGCCCAGCCCGTCGCGCGGGGCGGCGCGCATCGAGTTCGATCTGAGCCGTGCGGGCCGGGTGGAGGTCGCGATCCACGACGTGCGAGGCCGCGTGGTGGCGCGCCTCGCGGAGGAGCGTTTCGAGGCCGGTCGCTCGAGCCGAGTGTGGGACGGAAGGAGCAGCCACGGCGCGCCCGTGGCGACCGGGCTCTACTTCATGCGACTCATCCTGGACGGTGACGACGCGGCATCTGGAAGGATCGCGATCGTGCGCTGACACCCCGGTTCGCTATCTGGAGCGGTGGGTCGCAACTGGTCTTGAGACCAGTTCATGAAAACGCCCCAAGCATGTTCCTCTCCCAACTTGCCCCGGGGCAAGTTCGAGTCCGATCCGGGGAGCCAGATGTGGCGGTGTGCGAACCGGGTCGGCGTGTGCCGGCCCGGTCGCTTTGAGACATGGGTCCGATCCCGTAACTATTACATTGTGCCCTCCGACCGCTTCGACGCTGTGCTTCGTTCCTAATCCCGGAAGGATGGCCCGGGTCCGACTGCGGCCCGCGCTGGGAGTCGAGGCCCTCGTTGTGTCGGAGACCGTGATGAAGACCCCGATTCGGTCACACGCCGGCTCAGCACTGCCAATGGTTGTGGCCGGAGCTCTTCTGCTTGCAGGATGCAGCTCCTGGAAGCCGATGGGACCTCCGTCGCCCGACGTGATTTCCGAGCACGGGAAGCGGCCGCTCCGTCTCTCGCTCGTCGATGGCCGACAGATTGAGATCGAACACGCCTACCTGCAGGGCGATAGCCTTCGCGGGGACACGAGCGTGGGCAGGAAGTCGGATCACCGCCACCGCGCGGTTGCCGTGGCTCTCACGGACATTCGCTCGATCGAGGCCGATGAGCCGGACAAGGGGAAGACGATTCTTCTGATTGCCGTGGTGGGGGCAGTCTTCTTTGGCTTCTTCGCTCTCGATGCACTCGCGGGAGGAGACTACGGGTTGTAGCAGCAAGGACTCTGCATCGGCGCCTGTCCCAACTTGCCTTGGGGGAAGTTCGCGGTCGGGCCGACGGTAAATGAACTGGTTCCAGAACCAGTGATGTGGCCTTCGGCACCCGGTGATCCCGTAGACCAACATGCCCCGGGGCATGTTCGATTGCCTTCGCAGATGCCTCCTATAAATTCATCTTCCACAATGAGTTGAAGCTTCTTGACGGCACTCGTAAGACGCTTGTCTGGACCGCGGCCATCGGCAGAAGGCCAAGCGGAGCGCGAGTGCGAATTGCAGGCCGCCGGGCTTGAGTCACTCCAGCCCCGTGCCGATATCCCCGTGAAGAGCGGGGGCCCAGGACGACCCCGCCGACGAGGGGGCGTGCAATGAATCCCGGCTCGACCGCGAGCGGCAAGAGCGATAACAACCTGGTCGTTGCCCGTTACACGAACGGGCAAGTGATCAAGGGCTACACGCAGGACTTCTTCCCCGATCATCCGGTCTTTCACGTGCTTCCGAAGGGCAGCATGGCCTCCGTGCCGGTCCGGCTCGCGGACCTCAAGGCCGTGTTCTTCGTGCGGGATCTGATCGGGAATCGCCTCCGAAACAAGAATCGGAAGTTCCCCCCCGTCGACAACGGCCCCCAGCAGGGCCGGCGGATCGCCGTCCACTTCAAGGACGGGGAACTCCTGGTGGGCTACGCGCTCACATATTCGCCCGAGAAGCCCGGATTCTTCGTGTTCCCGCACGATCCGATGGGCAATAATCTTCGGGTTTTCGTCATGCGCGCTGCCACCCAGACGGTGAAGCTCGGCCCCGCGGCTGATCAGCTCGCCGTCACCGCGCCCAAGCCCAAGGTCAAGCCGCCCAAGGCGGCCTGACCGGCGTAGCAGAAACAACCTCCCCCCGGCACACCTTGCGCACGCTGCCCGTGCGCCGAGGAGGATCCATGCGCCATCGCGCGCGCCGGGCCGAGACGCCTTCCACTTCCGCAACTCCTTCCCCCGCACGACTTGCAGCACCGGCTGCAACCTCGATCGCATCCGTTCCTCCGTGGCTCGTCGCGACTTTCGTGCTCGCCGCGCGCGTCGTCTATGCGCTCTCGACCCGTTACGCAATCGACGACGCATTCATCACCGCACGCTACGGCAGGAACCTCGCGCGCGGACTCGGCTTCGCGTTCAACGAGGGTGCGTCCTCCTACGGCTTCACGAGTCCGTTCTGGGTCGTGGTCGCAGCACTCGGAACTCCGTTCGGCGCGCCGCAGATCTGGCTTGGATCAATCGCGATCGCATTCGACGTTGCAACCGTGTATCTCGCCGCGCGCGCGGTCCCGTCGCGCAACGGACGGCTGGCCCTCGGAGCGCTGCTCGCTGCCTGGCCGGTCCTGAACGGGGCTGCGGCCGGCGGCATGGAAGCGCCAGTGTTGAGCTTCCTCGCGATCCTGTGGTGGACGAGCGCACGCGCGGGACGGCTCCCGACCCTCGCCGCTGCGCTCGCACCGCTCGTGCGCCCCGAGGGGTGGTTCCTGACCGTCGCGCACCTCGTGCGCGAGCGACGCCCGGCCGCGCTGCTCGCACTCCTGCCGGGCCTTGCGTGGTTCGGTGCCGCGTGGACCCTGTTCGGATCTCCGTTTCCGCTCTCTGCCCAGGCCAAGGTGCTCCTCCAGGGCGGGCCGAACCCCGACAACGC
The DNA here is from genome assembly GCA_050733935.1 of Candidatus Eiseniibacteriota bacterium. GTDB lineage: Bacteria > Eisenbacteria > RBG-16-71-46 > RBG-16-71-46 > DASYSL01 > JBOHUC01. The sequence goes on from JBOHUC010000087.1 coordinate 83,655, forward strand.
GGTCATGTGGCTCTACCACTTAGCGCAGTTTCCGCTGTTCCAGTTCCGCCCGCTCAAGACTTCGCTCGTGGTTTCGAGCATCTCGTATTTCCTCGTGGCCCTCGCGCTCTCGCGCGGAGGCCGCGGCTGGGGGACGCTCCTCCTCGGCGCGTGGTTCGTGTTCCTCGTGGGGACGGGGGCGCCCGTGTTCGAGTGGTACCTGGCCGTTCCCTCGCTTCTTCTCATCGTGTCGGCCTGCCGCGCGGACGCGCTCGAGCGCTGGACGGCGGGTGCGCTCGCGCTCGTCGCGGCTTCAGGGTTCCTGTACGTGTGGGCGATCCAGGACGGAATCGCGCAGCAGCGCCTGCTCACCGCGACCTGGGGACGGGCCGCGGAGTTCGCGCGCACGGTGCCGGGGGCGCGCAGCGTGCTCGCGGAAGCGGTGGGCGTGCTCGGATGGCGCTACGAAGGGACGGTCTACGACGAGGTGGGGATCGTCACACCGCAGCTCCTGCCCTACCGGAAGGACGGCGACGGCTGGTACTACCGCGCGGTGCGCGAGCTCGAGCCGGATCTCCTCATCATCCGGCCCTGGTATCTCTACAACAACCAGCCGATCGCGGGCGCGGCGAAACCGTTCGCCTCGGCCGAACAATTCGACGAGCTCGGCCGGGATTATGCCGAGCTCGCCCAGTTCTCCGATTCGAGCATCTACGCGACACAGAAGGTGAACTCAGTCGTCGTGATCGGACGCCAGCGCCTCAACGCGCGATGATGAGGACGCGGTCCGCCTTCTCGATCCCCGATTCCCGCTCGAGCGTGAGCTTCGCGAAGTAGACGCCGGCCGGCACGCGCGTGCCGGCGTCGTCGCGCGCATCCCATTCCATCGTCGCTGGGCCTGCGGCGCGATCCGCGTCCTCGATCGTCCGCACGAGCCGGCCGCGCGCATCGTGCACGGTGAGCCGGGCGTGGGCCGCGGTCGCAAGCCGGAACGAGAGCCGCGTCGTTCCGCTGAACGGATTCGGCGCGCTCTCGAGCGTGAGCCGATTGAGGCCGCCCGCGTCGGGCCCGGGCTCGACGTCGACGAAGCTCGCCCACGGAATGCAGTAGCGGCGCTCCGCTCCCCCGGCGGCCGTATTGAGCCGGTTCGGCAGGGCTCCAGCCTGCGCGCTGTCGAGACTCGCCATCGAGACGGGCGCTCCGGCCTTCACGATCGTCGAGTTCTCGGAGACGCCGGTTGCGAAGTTGAGCTGGTGGAGCGTTCCGTCGGTCATTCCGACGTAGAGCTTCCCGAGTGACGGCGCGACCGCCCCCAGCGACGAGACGGAGAGTCCCGGCACCGTGCTCCAGGCCGGAGCGGCCGGAATCGTCACCCCGTCGTCGATCACCGCATGGAGGACGCCCGTGGCGTCGGCCGCGAGCACGTACTGCTGGAACGGCGAACGGAACTCGGGCCACACGTTCTTCAGGATCGCGGCCGGACCGGGCGTGAGATCGAGTGCCCAGATGTGGGCGCCGGTCGCCGCGTTTCGGGCCCGGAGGAAACCGTCCTGATCGCCGACGTACACGCGGCTGCCTCTGACCATTGGGCGCGACAGGATCGAGCCGGCGTTGTGGGACCACTTGAGCGCGGCGTTCCGCGAGTCGATGCCCCAGATCGAGTGCTGGCCGGGGTTCGTGGCGGAGACGTTCGTTCCGCAGTAGAGCGTGTTCGTTACGTAGTCGATCGAGCAGCCTTCGGCCCCGTAGTCCATGCTCACGGTCGGTGGATCGTTGAAGGCCCAGTTCGTCGTACCGTCGGAAGCGTTGAACCCGTAGACGCGATTCTCGGTCGTCGTGCCGCACTGGTACTTCGTGATCACGAAGACGAGGTCGTCGTTCGGGACCGCGGTACGGAATGCTGAGTTCGAGAAGTCCCAGAGCTGGACGGCAGGGCTTGCGACGATCGTGTCATCCCCGCACTCGGGACGACGGACGCGCAGACTGAGCCAGCGGATCGTGCCCGTCGCCGCGTCAAGGCAGATGACGCGTGCCTCGCTCGTGCTCGAGAGCACGACCACGCCGCGGCCGAACGAGAGGTTTGCGATCACGGGATCGTTCTCGAACGTCACGCCGAACGGCGCGTTCACCTGCCACGCGATGGTGCCGGCGGTGTGCCCGCCGGGGCCCGGCACGGTCTCGGCCCAGAACGCGTAGAAGATCGTTCCCGAGGAGACGAAGACGAGATCGAGCCCGTACGGGGCTCCGGAGACCGCGGCCGGCAGAAATCCCTGGGCGGTCTGGAAGCTCCACAGCGCGGTGGTGGGGCATGCCGGTTCGCCGAGGGACCCCCCGCTGCGATCCGTGGCCCACGCCGGAGCGGATGTCGAAAGCGTCCCTGCGACCGACAGAAGCGCGGCCACGAATAGCGTGGCGATGCAGACCTGGAGAGAATGAGCGCGTGACACTAGCGCACCTCGCGTGGGGGGGTGGGTGAGAGGCGAGAAAATGCAGCCAATTGGGGGGTTATACGAAGCGGGCGACAGTATACCCCCTGAGGGCCGCCTCTGAAAAGCCGTGTTTGGAGCGGTGCCGGACGGCTCAGCGCCTCACGTGCGCTGGCGCCCGAGCGCGAGCTGGACGATCTCCTCGATCAGCGCCTCGTGATCGCGCCCCGCCTTCTTCGCAGCCATCGCGAATTCGGCCGTAGAATGGAGCCAGGGATTGGGATTCACCTCGAGCACGTACACGCGTCCGTCGGGCGCGAGCCGCATGTCGATGCGCCCGTAATCCCTGAGCTCGAGCGCGCGGAACGCCTGGACGGCGATCTGCTGGAGTTCGGCGATCCGCTCCTCCTCGAGGTCGGCCGCGAGGACACTCTTCGTCACCTTGTAGGCGACCGTCCCCTTCTCCCACTTCACTTCACTTCCTGCGATCTTCGGCGTCCCCTCGGGAAGCTTCGAGAGGTCGAGCTCGACGATCGGGAGCGCCTCGGGCTCGGCATTTCCGAGCACGCCCACGTACAGCTCCCGTCCCTCGATGTACTCCTCGATCAGGACCGGGGCGTCGAACTTCTCGTGCAGGTCGTGGATCCGCTCCATCAGGTCCTTGATCGACTCGCAGAGCGCGTTGAACGCGATCCCGATCGAGCCGTCCTCACGCCCGGGCTTCACGATCACCGGGAACTGGAGGTCGTGCGACCAGTCGAGCCGGCCGCGGTGCACGCTCGCAAAGTAGGGAGTGCGGATGCCGTGGAACGCGAAGATCTTCTTCGCAATGCTCTTGTTCTGCGCGAGGTGGAGCCCGGCCGGGCCGGCGCCCGTGTAGCGAAATCCGAGCAGTTCGAGATAGGCCGCGAGGTTGATGTCCTTCGTGTCGTCGCCGGCCCAGGACTCCGTCAGGTTGAACACGAGGTCGCACTCGGCGTCGGCGAGCTTCCGGAGGGATTCCTTGGTGCCGTCGATCTCGACGTAGAACGGCGAGTGTCCCCCCGCTCTCAGGGCCTCGTGGATCTCCTGCCGGTCCTCCTTCTCGGGCTTCCGTCGACCGCGCGGCTTGGAATCCTCCTCCTCGGCCGACCCGTCATCCCAGACGTCGTACAGAACCGCCACCCGCTGTTTGGCCATCGGTTCTCCGCGTGATCAGACTCCCTCCGGCGGTCGCCGGACGGAACATCTAAACGTGGACGAACTTGCCTCGCGTCAGATAGTTCATCGCGAGCGTGGTCCCGTAAGCCGTGAGCTCGACGAGCCGCTCGGCCTCGCGGGGGCGTTCACTCCAAAGGTCCAGCTTCCGCGCGTGCTGGGCGATGTTCTCGATCAGCGCCCGCACGACGGGACGCCGGACTCCCGTCCAGTACGTGATCTTGTCCGTGAGCGCGACGCGATGCTCGGCGATGAACTCCGCGGCAGGGCGCAGGTTCTTCCGCCGGGGATTCTTCTGCACGAACATGTCGCGCAGGTCGCCGTCCATGGCGATCTCCACCGCGGCGCGGTTCTGCTCCTGAACCTGGCGGTAGAATTCTTCCACGGTCAGCTCCATTTCATCAACCGTGATATCCGTGTCCCCCTGTCCGACGAGCGGATCGCTCTCGCCGAGCTGCCGCACGACCTTGTCCACGTAACGGAGCTTCGCGAGCGCCGGCCATCCCCGGTAGCGGCGCCGCCACGCGGAACGGGGCGTGAGCCACACCGCGAACGTCTCGGCGAAATCCTCGTCCGGATGTTTTTGTGCGTACCAGCCCGCGATATGGCGCACGTATTTGCGCGAGAACGGCACGGGCCGGTAGTCGTCGCGATAGCGGCGGTTGAAGGGGCCGAACAGCTCCCGCCACTCGGGCGTGGCGTACAGGCGGTACGCGTAGTTGAACGCGTGGCCCGCCTCGTGGCGCAGGTACATGAGGATCTCGCGCTCGCTCTCGAGATCGTTCATGTGGCGCTCGAGGGTCGCGAGCTTGGGATCGGCCAGGTAGAACGGCACGCCGATCACGGGCTCCCCCGACGGGCAGCCCCATTCGTCGGTCAGATAGACGACGGCCCGGAATTTCTGGATGCCCTTCCGGACGAGCTCCTTACGGAGGCGCTCGACGTAGCGCTCGACCGGGGAGCCCTCGACCTTGAGGCCGAGCTGGGAGATGCGTTTCCCGAGCAGCTCCTTGACTTCGGGGGGCGTCTTCTCGAAATCGATCATTGGCGCCCCGCGGGGGCCTTCACTCCTTCCAGTCCGCGATGAAGACGTTCGTCTCGCCCCGCTCCTTCGCGTCCCGGTTCGACGCGAAAACGAGGCGCTTTCCGTCCGGACTGAACATGGGGAACGAGTTGAACGGCGGGGCGTCGGTCACCTTCTCGAGGCTGCCTCCGTCGATGCCGATCAGGTAGAGCTCGAAGGAGCGGCCCTTCGGATCCTCGTGGTTCGATGCGAACAGGATCCGGTTTCCGTCCGGCGTGAAGTAGGGCGCGAACGCAGCGCCCCCGAGCTTCGTGATCTGCCGGCGGTTCTTCCCGTCGGCGTCCATGACGAAGATCTCCATCCGGCTCGGCCGGACGAGCCCCTTGCCGAGCAGGGTTGCGTAGTCGAGGAGCTGGTTCAGGCTGTCCGGCGACACGTGGCCCGCGCGGTAGACGATCTTCTTCGAGTCCGGGGAGAAGAAAGCCCCTCCGTCGTAGCCCGTGGCGTTCGTGAGGCGCTTCACGTCGGTTCCGTCGACGTTCATCGAGTAGAGCTCGAGGTCGCCGTCGCGCGCGCTCGTCCAAACGATGCGCTTTCCGTCCGGGGAGATCGTGGCCTCGGCGTCGTAGCCCGGCACGTCCGTCAAGCGCTTCACGTTCTTCCCGTCGGCATCGGCCGTGAACAGGTCGTAGTCCTTGTAGATCGCCCAGACGTAGCCCTGCGAGCGGTCGGGCGCGGGCGGACAGTCATCGCCGCCGAGGTGGGTGGACGCGTACAGGATCCGCTTTCCGTCCGGAAGCCAGTAGGCGCAGGTCGTCCGGCCCTTGCCCGTGCTTACGCGCTTCACGTTCTTCCCGTCGGCGTCCATCGTGTAGATCTGGTCGCACTTCGCACCGTCGCGTGTGCTCTGGAAGATGAGCTTCTTCCCGTCGAACGAGAAGTAGGCCTCGGCGTTCTCGCCGCCGAACGTGAGCTGGCGAACGTTCGTGAGGTGCGGTTCTTTCGGCGACTGCTGCGCGGTCGCCACGAGCGAAAGCCCGGCGACAGCGACGGCTGCGATCACGATGGCAAAGCGTCGCGCGCTCACGAGGTCCTCCGCCCCAGAGTCACGGACAAGGCCTGAGGCTTTCCATCCCGCAGGATGTGCACCTGGATCACGTCGCCCGGCCGGTGCGACTGAAGGACGAACGTGAAATCGTAAATATTGTCGATCTTGACCTGGTCGATCTTCACGATCGTGTCTCCTCCTCGTATCCCCGCGGCCTGCGCCGGGCTCGACTCGCGAACGCCCGAGAGCAGGACGCCCCCTTCCGTCTGCGTGTAATCCGGAATCGATCCGAGCCACGCTCCGTGCCCGCCCCGGAGCACCATGCGCCGGGTCGTATCCTCGGTCGCGCGCTTGTACGTCACCGCGGGCAGCCGGTCGATCGCGTCCGCGGTGAGCCCCACGAACTCAGCGACCCGCGACAATCCGGCCGCATCCACCTTCTCCCACGTGTCGCTCGGGCGGTGATAGTCGGCGTGCGCGCCCGTGAAGAACATGAGCACGGGCCGCTGCTTCTTGTAGAACGACGTGTGATCGCTCGGGCCGTAGCCGTCCTCGCTCGTCTTGAGGTCGAAGCGGGCCCTCTCCGGGAGCGTCTGGTTCACGTTGCGCAGGAGATCCGGGAACTCGACCGCGGTCCCGATCCCCATCACCATGAGCTTGTTGTCGCGCAGGCGGCCGACCATGTCCATGTTGAGCATCGCGGCCACGCCGTCGAGCGCCATCGGGGGAAGCTCGACGAAGTACGAGGAGCCGACGAGGCCCATTTCCTCGCCGGCAAACGCAGCGAACCAGCGGTCGTGCTCCGGCGTCGCGCGTTCCTCGGCGAGCCCGACGAGGGCCGCCGTGCCCGACGCGTTGTCGTCCGCGCCCGGATGCACGAGGCCGTACTGGCGGGGCGCGAGCGAGCTCTCGCCGCCGTAGCCCAGGTGGTCGTAATGCGCGCCGATCACGATCGCGCGTCCCTCGGCTTTCCCATTTCGCACGCCGACCACGTTCTTCGCGCGCGCGACCTTGCGCTCGAGCCCGACGGCGATCTCGACCGTGTCCGGAAACGCGACCGAATGGGGCACCTGACCGACGTCGATCGCCTCTTGGAGCCTTGTGATCGTGAGCCCGTGGCGAACGAGCAGCGAGTCCGCGATCGCCCGCGTGATCGAAGCCGCGAGGAGCCCGGACGACATGTACGCGGCGTCCGGACGCAAACGCGAGAGCTCCTCCTCCCCCGTCCGGTAGCGCGGACCGGTGACGAGGAGGAGGCCCGTCGCGCCGTGCTCGCGCGCGTTGATCGCCTTCGTCCGGAGATCGCTGTGCACGGTCGGGAGGCGGCCCTCGAAGCGGCTCGTGGAATCGTCCTCGCCGGGCTCGTAGCGAAGCACGATCACGACGCGATCCTTGACGTCGAGCGTGGCGTAATCGTCGTAGCCGTATTCGGGGGCGGTGATGCCGTAGCCGGCGAACACGATCGGCGCCCGCGTCCGCCCCGAGGAGGAAAACCCGAGCGGCAGGTAGTCGGATCCGATGCGCCACGGGCCGCCGCGGCGGGTCACGAGCGCGTTCTCGCCTTCGAGAAGCTCGACTCCCGTGTTGATGTCGAACGTCTGGAAGAACGTTCCGCCGTCGCCGCCCGGACGAAGACCCGCGGCCTCGAAGCGCCGCGCGAGGTATTCCGCCGCGCGATCGAGCCCGGGCGTCCCTGGGCCGCGTCCGGTCCACGCAGTGTCGGACAGCGTCTTCACGGTCGCCTGAAGCTCGGCCGGCGCAAGCGGATCGGCGGCGGCCGACGCCGGGCGCGCGCCGAACGCGCAGAAAGCGGCGATCGACGCTCCTGCGAGCGCGGCGGCGAGGACAAGTGTTCTCAGGAATGCGAGGGAACGCCCGGACATGGCCGCATTTCACCACACGGCCGCGCAGCGGGCAACCGCGCGCTCTTCCGTTCTCGACCCGGTGTGTGCGAGACTGCGCCGCCATGGCTCGCCTGCGCACACTCCCCGACCACGCGCACGAAGGATTCGCCCGTTGAGTCGAAGAACGGCGATCGGGCTCTCGCTCGCGATCGCGGCCGCCGTGCTTCTCTTCTTCTTCTCTCCGCCCGGTCTGAGCCCGGAAGCCCGCCGGCTCGCCGCCGTGTGGGGCGTCGTCGTCGTCCTGTGGATCTCCGAGGCGATTCCGCTCGCCGTGACCGCGATGCTCGCGCCGTCGCTCGCGGTCCTGTTCGGCGTCGCTCCGGTGCGCGACGCGTTCGCCGGCTTCGGCGACCCGGTGCTGTACCTCCTCGTCGGCTCGTTCTTCCTCGCGCGCGCGTTCGAGCTCTCCGGCCTGGGGCGCCGGTTCGCGTACTCGATCCTCACGCTGCCCGGCATCGCGGGGCATCCGATGCGGATCCTTCCCGTGTACGGATCGATCTGCTACGCGATCTCGATGTGGACGAGCAACACGGCCACGACGGCACTCATGTTTCCGATCGGGCTGTCGGTGCTCAAAGCGATCGAGGATGGCCGCACGAAGGGACGCTACGCAACGTGTCTCCTTCTCCTGTGCGCGTTCGGCGCTTCGATCGGTGGGCTCGCCACGCCGGTCGGAACTCCGCCCAATCTCATTGGACTCGGCCTCATCGAGCGCGCGATCGGGCACCGGCCGACGTTCCTCGAGTGGATGGCGGTCGCGGTCCCGGTCTCGCTCGTGATGCTCGCGGGGCTCATGGCGCTCTTCCTCTTTGCGGTGCGGAACGACCCGGCGGCACAACCGCGTCCGACCCCGGGGCTCCTCGCAGAGCGGGCCACGTTCGGGCCCTGGAGCCTGCGCGAGAAGGTCGTGCTCGGCGTGTTCCTGTTCACGGTCGTGCTGTGGCTTGCGCCCGGATTCGTCGCGGTCGTCGCCGGAGACGCAGCGCCGGTCTCGCGCCGCATCGCGGCCCTCCTGCCCGAATCGGTCGCGGCCCTTCTCGGCGCAGGGCTCCTCTTCATCGTGCCCGCCGGGGGTCGTCCCGCACTCCTGTGGGACGAGGGGTACGACATCGACTGGAGTACGATCGTCCTGTTCGGCGGCGGGATCTGCCTCGGAACGCTCATGCTGTCGAGCGGACTCGCCGGGAGCCTGGGCGAAATACTCCGGGCGGCGTCCGGCGTGACCTCGCCGATCGGAGTCGTAGCACTCGTCTCGGGGCTCGCGATCTTCCTGTCCGAGTCGAGCTCGAACACGGCGTCCGCCACGCTCATCGTTCCGATCGCGATCGCGATGAGCACCGCGGTCCAGATCGACCCGGTCGCGCCCGCGCTCGCCGCGACAGCCGCGTCGAGCCTCGGGTTCATGCTGCCGGTCTCGACCGCGCCGAACGCAATTGTGTTCGGGTCGGGCCGGATCCGCCTCATCGATATGGCGCGCTACGGGATCGCGCTCGATCTGTTCGGTTTCGTCGTCCTCGTCGTGACGGCCGCCCTGCTTCTCCGCTAGCCGTTCAGGAGGCTTCCATGGAGCTCACCGAATCGTTGCGCGACCAACTGTCCGAATACGTCTGTACGACCTTCGCTCCCGAGGACGACGTGCTCAAGACGCTCGTGCCTCGGGCCCAGGCCGCGGGGCTTCCTGCAATCCAGGTGTCGTCGGAGGTCGGACAGCTCCTCCACATCCTGGTGCGCGCGATCGGGGCGCGAAACGTGCTCGAGATCGGCACGCTCGGCGGATACAGCGGGATCTGGATGGTGCGGGCCCTTCCCGCGGACGGGAAACTCCTCACGCTCGAGATCGAGCCGGCACACGCGACGTTCGCGCGCGAGCAGTTCGAGCGGGCCGGGCTCGCCGAGCGCGTGGATATCCGCCTCGGTCCCGCTCTTTTCACGCTGCGCGCGATGCCCGCGACACCCGCGTTCGACTTCGCGTTCATCGACGCTGACAAGACCGGCTACCCGGACTACCTGGAGGAGGTCCTGCCCCGAATGCGGCCGGGCGGGATCATCGCGGCCGACAACGTGCTCCACATGACGAGCTGGGAAAAACCGATCTTCGACCGCACGGCGGATCAGCCGGCGCTCCTTGCGATCCGGAAGTTCAACGAACGGCTTGCGACCGATCCAAGGCTGCGCTCTGTGATCGTTCCGATGCGGGACGGGGTGGCGATCGCGCTCGTCGCGCGCTGAACGGAACGCGGTCCTCGGCTAGCGGCGGTAGCGCGCCTTGAGGGAGCCCCAGGTCAGGGGCGTTGCGGGCGTCGTCGCGTGCGGAGGCACCCAGGTGACGTACGCCGGGCCCCCGCCCGGGAAGAAGATGTGCACGAAGTCGAGCTCGAGATCCGTGAGTAGAATCTCACCGAAGCTCGTGCCGACGACGAGCTCGCCCGTCGCCGAGCAATCGATGTCGACCGGAAGCGGCAAACCCGATGGGAACGCGTCGACCAGCGTCGCAGTTGCGTCATACCGGCGAATGGTGCCCTCGCCATCCACGGTGTAGACGTCGCCGTTCGACCCGACTGTCATCGCCACGAATGGATTGGGGAGCAGGAGCTGGTCCACGGCCTCGAGCGTCACGGGATCGAAGATCCAGATGAGGGCAAGCCCCGCGAGGAGCGCGTAGATCCGTCCGTTGGGAGCGGTGGCGACGTCCGAGAAGTCGAACCCGGACGCGAAGCGCTGCTTGGCCGTGATGTCGGGTGTGTTGAAGCGGAGAAGGCCGTTTTCGGCGCCGTCGAGGGTTCCCGTGTCGGTCGCGACGAGGGCCGACACGCTGCTCGCAAGTCCTCCGAAGCCTGGAATCTCGGAGGTGCTGAACCCTGTGAGCGTCTCGTGGCTCCAGGTGCGGAGCGCCGGGTCGTACACGCTGAGCCAGGGATGCGCGGCACCGTTGTAGACCGCGACCCGGGCCTCCTGATCGAACGCGACGTCGCGCAGCGGATTCTCGACCGTCCGAATTCCTCCGGGATACGGAACCGGAAGGTCTCCCACGCGCGTTCCGTCGACGCGGTATTCCTCGATCACCGCTCCCCGTGCGACCACGAGGTTTCCGTACGTGTAAGCCGCGGCGGAACCGATCCCCCACGCGAGCGCGAGCCCGAAAGCAAGGACGAGGGAGAGGGCTCCAGGGCCGGGTCGGCCGCTTATCGTTCGATGGCGATCGGAGTGTTTCACAGGATCCTCGCGCGCGGACGGGAACGACTCCGCGACGCCGACGATGCTACCACGCCGGCACCGGCAAAAAGCGCCCGGACGAACCGTCCGGGCGCTTCCCGATCCCAGTGCTGAAGGGTCTGCGCGCCGCTACTTCTTGGTCTCGCCCCCCGTTCCCGACCCGCTCGCCGCACCCGCGGCCGCCGGCTGCGGCTCGGGCGGCGCCGCGGTCAGCGCCTCGACTTCGATCTCGAGCACGACCTCGTCCGACAGAAGCGTGCCGCCGTGGTCGAGCGCGCGGTTCCAGTTGATGCCGAAGTCCTTGCGGTTGATGGTCCCGGTGGCGCCGAATCCGGCGACGCTCCGGCCCCGATTGCCCGCCATGAAGCCGCCGATCGCGACGTCGAGCGTGACGGGCTTCGTCACGCCCCGCATCGTGAGGTCGCCGGTCATCGTGCCCTTCCCGTCCTTGATGTTCACGGACTTCGAGACGAACGTGATCGTCGGGTGGTTCGCCGTATCGAAGAAGTCCGCCGTCCTCAGGTGGCCGTCACGCTTTTCGTTGTTCGTGTTGATGCTCGCGGCATCGATCTTCACGTTCACCTGGCCCTTCGAGAGATCGGCTTCGTCCGCGACGATCGTGCCCTCGACTGTTTTGAACTCGCCCCTCACCTGCGCCACCATGTGACGGACGCGAAACCCGACGCGCGTGTGCGTGTTGTCGATCAGGTAGGTCTTGGCTTCCGCCGCGACGAGCGACGGGAGCGTCCCCGTCAGAAGGAGGACACCGGCAACTGCGGCCAGCCGGGACGGGCGTAGGATCGAACGAAGCATGAACGTCTCCTCGGGTCGGGGGACCATGTTGTCGGCGGGTTGGCATAAGGATAGCCGATCCACTCCGCCTTGGATGCCGCCCGCAAGGACGATTCGGCGACCGCGGGGGCGGCTTTGACAGAGACTTGAAGAAAACGGGGTGCGAGCTTCCGTTCGGGCTTCCCGGCGATCAGCCTCTCGCCGGTGCCTGCTCCTCGATGCAGAGCGGATCCCGATGGTTCGCGTCGGGAAGATGCGCGTCCCAACAGTCGGGCGAGCAGAAATGGAGCGGCAACCGTTTTCGATTGCACGTCGAAACCGAGCAACGGTACCAGAGGGCGCCGTAGCGAATCGGCTTCTTACAGATGTTGCACGCGTGCCAGACGGATGGATCGGCCATCGAGCCCCTCTCCCTGAAGCTCCCTAGAACCAGCGCCTGACGCGCGCGCGATACGCGCGATAGGCATCGCCGAAACGCGCTTCGAGATGGAGTTCCTCGGGACCCACGATGAGCGGGTGCACGAGGGCGAACGCGACCGCCACCGAGACGAGCGGTGCGAGCGCGTTCGCGAACACCGCGATCCCGACGCAGTTAACCGTCGCCCCGATGTACATCGGGTTGCGCGACCAACGGTAAGGCCCGCTCGTGACGAGCGCGGCCGCCGGCTCGTTCGGGAACATGCTCGTCCCGGCCCGCCGGAACTGTCGGATCGCGATCAGCGAGAGCACGGGGCCCCCGAAAACGAGCGCGAGCCCGGTCCAGCGCACGAAAGGCAAAGCGCCTTCCCCGACGAGAGGAATCGGGCGCCAGGCATGGATCAGGAAGCCCACCGCCAGAAGTCCGTAGAACAGAATGGGCGGATAGCAGCGCATCCGCGGGCCGCGGCTAGACTCGTTCGACGTACTTTCCGGAATCGGTGTCCACCTTGATCCTGTCGCCCGGCTTGATGAACCCGGGCACCATCACTTCGATGCCGGTCTCGAGCTTCGCCGGCTTCTGAAACGCCTTCGCCGTGTCGCCGCGCGTCGCGGCCTGCTCCGTCTCCACGACCTCGAGCTCGACCGTCGCCGGGAAGTCGATCGTGACGATCTCGCTTCCCCGCATGAGCAGGTTCAGGACCATCCCGTCCTTGAGGAACCCGGCGTGGTCCTCGATCTTCGCCCGCTCGATTGTGAGCTGGTCGAACGACTCGGTGTTCATGAAGTGGAAGTCGTCGCCCGAGGCGTACAGGAATTGTACCGCCGTCGGCTCGAGGCGGACGTCCACGATCTTCTCGCCCGAGTTCCAGGTCTCGTCGATGACCCGCCCGGTCTTGAGGTTCTTGAGCTTGGTGCGGACGAACGCTCCGCCCTTGCCGGGCTTCACGTGCTGGAACTCGACGATGCGGTAGAGGTCGTTCTTGTGCTCGATGATGAGTCCGTTCTTGATGTCGGCGGTCGTGGCCAAAGGAGCTCCGGATTCGGGGGATTTGGGACCGCGCGGCCGGCCGGGCGTCGCGGGATTCGCCCCGCGAAACTATTTCACCCGTCATTGGCATGCGCGCACTTTCTACAAACGACTCTCCTTTTCGTCCCGATCGGGCCCCCGGACGGATTCTGCACGATCCACGCAAGATGCAATCCCTCAATGACTTGAGTCCGCCGACCCTGGTGGCACGCCGCTTGCGACTTTGCCCCCTCGAACGGGCCCGATCAGCCCGTCCGAAAGGGTCGCGTTAGGTCCGGCCGATTGCTTGAGGGTGAGCGCAACGCGGACACCCGGTCGGCCTGCGCGGCCCGTTCCGACAGCGGGAGGGAGAACGACATGTTCTGGGCGGTTGCCGTGGTCCTTGTCGTTCTCTGGCTCGTGGGCTTGATCACGAACTTCACGCTGGGCGGCTTCATCCACGTGCTTCTCGTGCTCGCGATCGCGAGCGTGCTCATTCGATTGATCGAAGGGCGCCGCCCAGTCTGAGGGAAGGGAGAAGAAATGGGTCGTATCGTCGGAATCATTCTCATTCTGGCCGGACTTGCCGGCCTCGCCTGGGGCGGATTCACGTGGACGCAGAAGAGCCACGAAGTGGATCTGGGCCCGGTCGAGATAGACGTGAACGAACGACGCTCGGTTCCGATCCCGCCTGTCGCGGGCGCCGTGGCCATTGCCGCGGGAATCGTGCTGATCGTGCTCGATCGTCGTCGCGCGACGGCCCTTTGATTCCGCTGATTCCGCGCGCAACGCGACCGAGAAAAAAGGAGGAAGACATGAACGCTCGTTGGCTCGCATCGACCACTCTCGCCGGGCTCGTCACGCTCGGGCTCGTGACCGTGGGACTCGTCTCCCCCGGCCTCGCCCCGAACGCCCACGCTCTCGATTTCACGGGGGGCGGTGGAAAGATCGGCTACATGGCGGCCGAAGGCGACAACGACGGTCTCGCTCTCGGTGCTCACGTCGAGCTCGAATCTGCGGGCTCGAACTTCCACCTGCGCCCGAACGTCCTCTACTGGGACGGCGACGACGCGAACGGATTCACCGCGGCCCTGGACGGGCTGTATCACTTCGGCTCGCAGTCCGAGACGGTGCCGTACCTGGGCGCCGGTGCGGGCTTCACGATCCTCGATCCGTCGAGCGGTGCGGAGAGCCAGACGGATCCAGCGATCAACATGTTCGGGGGCGTGCAGTTTCCGGCCGGACAGAACCTGATGTTCATGGAAGGCCGGTACACGGTGAGCGACGTGTCGCAGGCTTCGCTCGGATTCGGCGTGACGTTCCGCTGAGAACGCCACGCTGCGCGGCGCGCGGCCCCGGGTCGCGCGCCGCAATCCCGAACGAAAGGAGAACGACGTGAAGAAGAGCTTCTGGATTCCCGCAGCGGTGGTCGTAGCGCTGGTCGGCGCGGTGACGGTGTTCGCGCTGCAGAACCCGCAGAAGGTGGAGGATCTCAAGGAGGAGCTCCCCATCGCGATCGCACCGAAGACGATCGAGCTGCCGGCCGGGACGCCGGTGGCGCTCACACTGCAGACCACGCTGTCGACGAAGACGGCGAACGTGGGCGATCGCTTCACAGCGGTCGTCGCGGCTCCGGTGTCGCGGGAAGGTGAAGTTCTGATCCCGGCGGGCGCCGAGGTCGAGGGCCGGGTCATCCTTGCGGAGCAGCCTGGCAAGGCGAGCGGTCGCGGTCGTCTTCAGCTCGCCTACGAGTCAGTGTCGTTCGACGGCCGTTCGTACGAACTGGGCTCGCGCAGCCAGATCTACCAGAGCAAGTCCGGAACCGGGAAGGACGCCGCGATGATTGGCGGCGGCGCGGTTGCCGGCGGGGTGGTGGGCGGCATTCTCGGCGGATCGGCCGGCGACGCGGCGAAGGGCGCCGTGGTCGGCGGCGCGGCCGGGACAGCGGCTTCGCTCATGACACGCGGTCCGCAGCTCGAGCTCGAGCGCGGCACGACGCTTCGCTTCACGCTCGATCGAACGATCATGGTTCGACCCCCGTCGGCGTAAACCTTCGGGGGATCGATGGGGCCGGGCCTGTGGGGGGCTCGGCCCCGTATTTTTTCGGAGCTCGGAGGTCGGGGCCTAGACCGCGAATCCCGCGGGCTCCCATTCGAGCCCGAGCTCCGACGGCGGCGCCATGTAGCCGAGGAGAGCCGACGCTGCGACCACGGGCGGACTCGCGAGATACCCTTCCCCGCCGACACCCATCCGGTTCTGCCAGTTCCGATTGAACGACGTGATCGCCCGCTGGCCGGGCTTGAGGGAGTCCTCCCCCTGGCCGAAGCACGGTCCGCACCACGATTCGCGGATCTTTCCCCCGACCGACCGGAACACCCCCGCGATCGACTCCCCGTCGAGCCTGGGATCGGGATTCTCGATGCGCATCTTCACGCGTCCGGAGCCGGGGAAGATCACGAACTCGGTTCCCTTCGCGACCGAAGTCCTGCCTGCGACGCGTGCTGCGCGCAACACGAGGGCGGCCTGCAAGAGGTCGTCATAGCCGCCGTTCGTGCACGAACCAATGAGCGCCTTGTCGAACGTGAGCCGCTCCTTCGCGACTTCCACAGCGGGCGCAGCGTTCCCCGGTGAGTAGGGCTTCGCGATCATGGGCACGATCCCGGTGAGAGAAAGCTCTTCGTCGAGCTCGTACTTCGCGTCCGCACCCGGCATCACGCGCGGATACGGCATCCCGATGCCGCGCTCGCGGAACCAGGCCTCGGTGATCTCGTCGGCCGGAAAGATCCCGTTCTGTGCCTCGGCCTCGGCCATCATGTTCGCGATCGTGTTCCGGTACGGCATCGGAAGCTGGCGGTTGACATCCGCGAACTCGACTCCCATTCCCTGGGATTGTGCGGTCCCCCAGCGCGAGAGGAGTGCGAGCACGATGTCCTTCCCGCTCACCCACGGCTGGAGACTGCCGGTGAGCCGCACCCGGCGCTGCTTCGCGAGCGTGAAGTAAACGTAGCCGGTGGCCCAGCCGAACCCGAGCGTGGTCGAGCCCACTCCCATGCCGAAAGCACCGTACGCGCCGTACGCACGGCTGTGCGAATCCGCTCCGGGATAGAAGCCGCCCGGAACGATGAGGCCCTGTTCGGGAAAATAGAAATGGAAGATGCCGGCACCCGGGGTCGCGTAGTACGGAGACTCGATGCCGTTGTGCGCGGCGAACGCGCGCCCAATCGAGGTCTGGCGTTCGTCGGCTTCGACTCCGGTGAACACGAAGTGATCGTTCGCGATGGCGGCCCGGCGGGGATAGATCGTCTCGCCGCCCGAGATCTGCCGGAACGTGTGGATCGAAAACGGCGCCGTGCCGTCCGACGCAGGGAGGAGATCCGCGTAGATGCGGTAGGTCCCGCCCGGCCGGATCACCGCATCCTTGTCCACGCGGTGCGCCCACACAATCTGCTCGCTCGCGGTAAGCGTGCGCGCCGTGTCCGGATCCGGAAAGCGGACATCGGGCGCGCGCCGGACTGACTCCGCGAACTCGCTCCGTCCGACCACAAAGATGCCGCCCGTGCGCCGGATCTCCTCCTCCTTCGCGGTGAGCGGCACGGGGTCGTAGCCCTTCCCGCGGGTGACATTTCGGAGAGCCCGTGTGCCCGTATCGAACTCGAGCTCGTCGCCGTCCTGCGCGTCCTCGACCGCCTCCGAACACTGCACGACGTGGAGCCCCAGATTGAGCGCGTTCCGGCGGAAGATGTCCCCCATGTTCTCGCCGCACACGACGACCATCTCGCGCCCGACTTCCTCCGCCACGCCCTTGAGCCCCGCCGGCGACATCTCGCGCGAGGAGCCGATCGCAAACCGGGCGCCCGCGACGAGGAACGTCTCGCCTGCGTGCACGCGCTTCCGGAAGTCGGGCATGAGGTGACGGAACGAGCCGGCCTTCCAACGCTCGTCGAGTGTTTCGAGACTCTCGGAGACGCAGTCCGCGGCGGGGGTGATCTGGTCCGTGTCGATCGCATCGAGCTTCCGGCCAGGTCGCTTCGGATCCCAGAAGACGAGTGCCCTCCCGCGCACGACATGCGGCGCCGTCGTCGTCGTCACACTCTGTGCCCCCGGTGGATCGGAAGCCGGAAGGGACTCGAGCGTCACGCCGGGCTTGAGCCGGGCGGGCGTAACGGGCGACTCGGGCGGGACGGGGGATGGCATCAGACCTCCGGGTGCGTTTCGTGGCGTGGGAATGCGAACACGCCCATCCTACCGGCCCGAACGCCGCGGCGGCAATCCGCCCTCCGTTCGCCGGAAAACGCCCCCAAAAGCCGAAGGCGGGCCGCCGGTTCCACCGGAGGCCCGCCCTCACACGCGAGCGGATCGATCAGAACTTCGAGCCAACGAGCTCGTAGAAGCTCTTGACCTTCAGTCCGAGCGACGTCAGCGCGAGGATCGAAACGATCGCGATGAACGCCGCAAGGAGCGCGTACTCGATCAGGTCCTGCCCGGTCTCGTCGGAGACAAAGGACCCGAGCCTGCGAAACATGCCGTCCTCCTGGCCGGGCCCGCCTCCATTCGAGGGCCCACACGTGTGGGAATTCTGTGGGCGGGGACTGCAGCAAGCATCCGCCCTGCGCGGACGATACGCCAGAGCGCAAAGGTCGTGCCGGGCAGGGCCCGTTCGGGCGGTACCCTGGATTCGGTTCCCCGGCGGTCGCAGTCGGTTGAGGCCGCAGGGCTTGCAGGAGCGGGCGGCTCCCCGGGCCGGCACGCGGGAACCGCACCCGACCCGGGACTTCGTGCATCGGCATCGGGCGCGATGCAATGAGCACGGCCCGTGCGTGCAGCCTGCGGCAGGGGTTCCTTTAGAGAACCGTGTTCAGGTCCTGGAAGATCTTCTCGATCGACTGCCCGAGCAGACTGAGCGCGACGATCGATACAGTTGCAATGAACGCGGCCAGCAGCGCGTATTCGACCAGGTCCTGTCCGCTTTCGTCCTGAAGAAGATGATGGAGCATCCTGCTCATCGGGGATCCCTCCGAGGGATCGGAGGCGGGTTCCGATCCGAGTGGCTGAGTTCCTTGTCCTTGCCACAGTCTCGCGCTCCGGGGCGCCGGAGGCGAAGCGACGCTACGCGGGCGGGCGACCGGATGCAACCCAATTTGCACGATCGGCTCAAACGGCCGTGATTTCGTAGCGGCTCGTGATCTCCACCTGTGGCATGAGCGACGCCTGAACCGAGCAATATTTCGTGTCGCTCAGGCGAATCGCCTCCTCGATGGCCGCGGGACTCAGGTTCCGTCCCGTGAGCCGGTGCACGATCTCGATCTTCGTGAACGCGCGCGGATGCTCCTCGCGGCGCTCGCCGACGAGATCGACCGCATAGGCCGTCACCTGCTGCCGCTTCTTCTTCAGGATCCCGATCACGTCCATCGCGCCGCACGCGCCGAGGGATGCGATGAGGAGATCCACGGGTCCGGCGGCGACAGCTCCCTCCCCGCTGTCGATGACGAACGAGAATCCGTTGTCGGTTTCCGCGCGGAACAGGAGACCCGTCTCGCCTCCGTCGCGCTCCAGGAGGATTCGCGCAGTCTTGGTCGGCATGCCCGGTCTCCTTCCGCCGTCTGTTAGAGTCGCGAGCGTGCCTCGCGTTTCCATCCTTCTTCCGGTGCGGGATGCGCTGCCCTGGCTCCCCGCCTGCCTTGCATCCCTCAGGCGCCAGACGCTACCCGATTTCGAGATCGTCGCGGTGGACGATGGTTCGTCGGACGGAAGCGGCGAATGGCTCGAACGGGCAAGCCACAGCGAGCGAAGGCTCAAGGTCGTGCGCGCGCCGGCGCTCGGACTCCCGGCGGCCCTCAACCGGGCGCTCGAGACGGCGCGTTCGCCGATCGTCGCCCGTCAGGATGCGGACGATCTGTCGCATCGACGGCGTCTCGAGCTTCAGGTTGACGCGCTCGCCTCCGGACGGCAGCGTCGCGCACCGGGTCCGGACGTCGTGGGCAGTCGTGTCAGGCTCTTTCCGCCGGCGAAGGTCGGCGCGGGGATGCGGCGCTGGGCCGCGTGGCACAACGCGCTTCTCTCACACGAGGAGATGGCGCGCGAGGTGCTGATCGAGAGCCCGCTCGCACACGGCAGTGCTGTGTTTCGGCGGGAGGCGCTCGATTCGGTCGGAGGATGGGCCGAGCGCGGGTGGGCGGAGGACGTGGATCTCTGGCTTCGCCTCCTCGAGCGCGGCGCGCGCTTCGCGAAACGGCGCGAGGCGCTGTACGCGTGGCGCCAGCACGAGAAGAGCGCCACACGCCTCGACCCCCGCTACTCGCGCGCACGCTTTCTTGCGCTCAAGCTCGAGGCGCTCGGGCGCGGCCTCCTCGCGGGGAAGCGCGCGGTCACGGTGATCGGCGTGGGCAATAGCCTCGAGCGTTGGACGCTGGCACTCCGCGGCGCCGGTCATGCCGTCCAGGACGTTTCGGCACCGCGTCCCGCCCCGTCGCTGCTCGGGCGACTCGAGCGGCTCGAGCCGCCGTTCCTTCTCGTCTTCGGTGCGGTGCCGGCGCGCGAGCGCTGGCGCAAGGCGCTCGAGGAGCGCAGGCTCACCGAGCTTGTCGATTTCCAGTTCGTGGGCTAGTCGCGCGTGCTGTAGATCTTGAACACTCCCTCGCGCTCGGCGACGGAGCGAATGAAGTCGAACCGCCGGACGACGCCGGTCGAATCCTTCGCGTCGATCACGAATCCCCGGTGCAGCTTGAAATTCCGGTACGGAGTGACGCCGGCCAGAGCCCGCGCACCGACCAGCTCGTAGCGCTGTCCGCCAAAGTCCGAGGCCGCGCCGCGGCTCCCGGAGACGAGGCGGTTCCCGAGCGTGCGCCATCCATCGGTCGCGGTGAGTCCCGTCACCGGCCGGCTCTCCGGGAACTCCGGCCACAGGATGACCTCGAATTCCTTGCGCGTGACGCACAGCGAGAGAAGGGAATCCGCGTTTCCGGACGCGAGCGCGCGCAAGACGGCGCGCGCGAGATCGTCGACCGAGCGGCCGCCGCCCGAGAATCGCATCGAGACGGGAGCCGCGTCCCGCCTTCCGGTCACAAGCGACAGGGACTCCGGATCGCTCGGCGGGTACCAGCCCGGACGGTTCATGAGACCGGACTCGTACACACGCGGCGGGACGAAATGGCTCGTGTCCGCCGGGGAAGCGGCTTTCGCAGCGGTTGCGCCCGCGACGGCCAGCGCGAAAACAAACGCGGGAATCCGGGAGCGCCGGCCGGGTCGCACTCGGCTCACGATCCGAACGCCGCGCTCAACGTGATCGAGCGGCCCGTTTGATAGGAGCGATAGAGCTTCTCTCCCTGGAAGCTCCGGAACGTGCTGTCGAGCAGGTTGCTGCCCGTGAGCTTGAACCGCCAGTGCGGGGTCAGCCGGTAGTTCGCGGACAGATCGACCGTCGTCACCGGGTCGTCGTAGATGTCCGGAACGATGCCGGCGTAGCCGAGATTCATGAGCCGGCGCCCCGTCGTGTTGACGAGCGCGTTCGCATCCCACCGAGCGTCACGGCTCACGTAGCCGACGCCTGCGTTCAAGAGGAAGTTCGACTGTCCCTGGAGCGGGTGCTCCTGCGTGCCCAGGCCCTGGCCGACCTCGATCTTCGAGTCGATCAACGAGAGATTCAGGTTCACGGAGAATCCCTTGAGCTCGGGGCGGAAGCGGCCGAGCCCCATGCGCGACTCGATCTCGACTCCGTAGTTGCGACCCGACTCGGAGTTCACCGGGCTGATCACCGGCTGATCCGACGGCAGGATCGCGTACTCGATCGGCTGCGAGAAGTCCTTGTAGAACAGGCTCACGGCCAGAACTTCGTTGACCGTCGGGAAACGCTCCACGCGCAGGTCGTAGTTCCACATGGTGGCGCGCTCGAGGTCCGCGTTCCCGCGGAAGCGGAAGCCGCCGATGAAGTCGTTCGTCGTCCCGGGATTGAGCTCGCGGACGTCGGGACGCGAGAGCGTGCGGGCTGCGGCGACGCGCACGT
The DNA here is from genome assembly GCA_050733935.1 of Candidatus Eiseniibacteriota bacterium. Lineage (GTDB taxonomy): Bacteria > Eisenbacteria > RBG-16-71-46 > RBG-16-71-46 > DASYSL01 > JBOHUC01. Next base: position 104,663 of record JBOHUC010000087.1, read on the forward strand.
TCGTCAGATCATCGAGCGCGTAGATCACGTTGAGGCTCGGAAGGAGGTCCGTGTTATCGAGCTCCACGTCGTTCACACGGCCGGTCGTGCCATCGACCGTGGTCGCTCCCGTGAACTGGTCGTACGTCCGCACGCTCTGGACTCCGTTCTCGACTCGAAGTCCCGCGATCGCGCGCACGCGCCGGGTGACGGACACGTCGCCGCTCACGAAGGCGGCCGCCACGGTCTGCTCCGCGTCGTACGCGTCGTCAGGGAGCGTGCCCTCGACGAAGGCCACCCCGCCGAGCGTGTCCGACCACTCGCCTTGCGCGAAGATCGACTCGGGAGGCGTGGCGGTGCCGTAGTTCGCCGGAGTCGTGAACGAGAACCGCCGATATGTGGACACGCGGTCCTTGTCCTGCCAGCTCGCGCCGAATTCGAGCCTGGCTGCGGGCAAGTTCGCCGCCTTGATCGGCAGGCCCATCCGCGCCTCGAGCCCCCGCCCGTCCTCGTCGAGATCCCCGAACTCGCGGCCTCCGCCGGTGAAGTTGAGATCCGGGGCCGGGCTTCCGTCCACTTCCCGCGGAGCGAAGTACGTGTACTCCCTCCGATCCGGCTCGTCGCGGCTCGACGCGGAGAAGCTCGCCTTCCAGGAGAGCTTCGAGTGCGCGAGCTCGGGCAGATCGTGGTCTCCGCCCAGACTTCCGGACAGCAGTTCCCGCTGCACATAGCGGAGTCGCGTGTTCAGGTAATCGTCGTCCTGCGTCTTGTAGTAGCCCTTGTACTGCCGCACTTCGTCCTCGGCGCTGTTCGAATAGGTCGCGCGCAGGCTCAGGGAGTGTGCGGGAGTCAAGCGCATGGACACGCCGCCGGTGCCGCCGAACAGCACGTTCTCGGTGTAGCGCACCACGTGGTAATCAGCATTCGTGTCCTGATCGGCCGAGACCTGATAGAAGCGCTGAACCTCGATCTGCGAGGCGTAGTTGCGGCTCCACGAAAGCGAACCGACGAGGCCGACGGGACGATCGAGAACTTTGAGCTCGTCGCCGAAGTTGACCTGGGCAGATCCATTCATTGCCGGCGCGTTCGACCTCGGCGACCACACGTCGTCGAACGAAGCGCCCATTTGCTCGAGCTGCGTGCGCGAGAACTTCGGGTCGAAGCGGCTGCCCGGCTCCGCCTTCTTGTCGCCGGCGAGCTCCTCCACCAGATCCGGAAGCGAGCGCGCGCTCGTCCCGAATCCTGCGAAATCGCCGTGGCCCTGGTCGTAGCTTTGGAATGATTTCTGGAACGTCGCCCGCCCTACCCAACCCTGGCTCAGCGAGAAGCCGAACGTCCTTTCGCCCGGAAACGCCTTCGTCATCACCTGCACGTCGCCGCCGCCGAACTCTCCGGGACGGTCGGCCGTGTAAGTCTTCTGGACGACGACGTTGTCGAGCAGATTCGCGGGGACGAGATCGAGCGGCACGACCCGCTTGTTGGGCTCGGGGCTCGTGACCCGCACGCCGTCGATCGAAGTCGAGCTGTAGCGCTCGCCGAGACCGCGCACGTACACGTACTTGTTGTCCACGACCGACGCACCGGTCACGCGCTTGATCACGTCCGCGGCATCGCGGTCGGGAGACTTCTTCACCTGCTCGGCGCTCACTGCGTCTCCCACCGCCGCAGCCTTCTTGCGCTGGCTCAGGAGCGCGCCTTCGTTGTTCGTGACGGCCCGGGCTTCGACCTCGACGCCCTGCTGCAGGATCGCCTCCGAGTCGAGCTGAACGTTGAGATTGTCGGTCTTGCCCGCGATCAGGACGACTCCCGTCACCTGCTTCGTGCGATACGAGAGGGAGCGGATCTGGAGCGTGTAGACACCGGGGCCGGCCTCGAGCGTGAACGTGCCGTCCGCGTTCGTCTGCGACCCCACGCGCCGCGCCGTCGAGTCCGCCGGGATGAGCAGCACGTCCGCGTACGGAAGCGGCTCGCCGGTCTCCTTCGCGAGCACCTTTCCGGTGACGCGACCGCGCGCATCCTGGGCAGATGTGTCGTACGCGAAGGCGGCACTCAACACGGCGGCCGTGAGCGCCAGCAGGAACAACGTACGGTTCCTCATGTCGATCCCTTCTCCCCCACGGATGCCGGCAACCTCGAGCTCAATCGGCGCGGACGACCTTGCCCTGCGAGCTCAGGTCCCCTGCCTCGACGCGATAGAAGTAGAGCCCCGCCGGACGCGACGAAGCGCCGTCCCACGGAACGAGCTGATCCCCCGCCTCCATGTCGCGCTCGGCCAGCGTGTCGACCAGGCGCCCGCTCGCGTCGAACATCGTGATCCGCACGTGCGCCGACTTCGGGAGCGTGAAGCGGATCGCGAGCGACGTCCGGAACGGATTCGGCGTGCCGCGCGTGAGGAGAACGTTTCCGCCCGCGATCGGCGTGACCGCGACCGACTGGCTGCAGAAGAGCCCGGGCGGATTCGCAACGAAGTTTCCGCCCGTGCAGGTCGCGTCCCACGTCGAGCCGTCCGTCACCCGCAGAGCCTGCTGCTCGTGGTTGTAGACGATGCTGTTGAGGATCGCGCCCGCGCTCCCGCGGCGGAGCTGGATGCCGTTTCCGCCGCCGGGTCCGCTGCGGCGGTCTCCGACAATCGTGAAGTTCGCGAGCGCGGGATTCGAGCGCGGGAGGTTTTCGAAGCCGAACTCGTAATTGTCCGCCTCGATGCCCTTCTCGCCCGCCTGTCCGGCGCCGCCCGTGGACGAAGGCGTGAGGTCCTGGCTCGAGCGCAGGATGATGAACTGTGCCTTCCCGCGGTAGCCGACCTGCCAGTCGAATCCGTCGTCCGTTCCGTCGGTCGCGATCGAGCGCTTGATCTGGGCCGTGCCGCCGAAGAACTCGAGACCGTCGTCGGACCCGCGGTGCGCCTGCAGGAACTCGAGCACCGTGCGACTTCCGACCGCGTTGAACGTGAACGAATTGAGCTCGTTGTCGGTCGTGATCTCCTTGCCCGCGTACTCGACGCGCACGTAGCGCAGGACGCCGGAGCTGTCCGCGTCGTCGTCGCCGCCGTACGTTCCGATCGCGCCGCCTTCGGAGAGGCACGTGTCGACGTCGCCCGGAGGATTGACGCCGATGCAGTTCACGCGCGCGCGCCCCAGGATGTTGAGGCCACCCCACGAGCCGCGGACCTGTGATCCGGGAAGGTCGTCTGACGTCATGATGATGGGCTGGGTCGGCGTGCCCTCGGCGAGGATGATCCCGCGGCGCTCGATGATGAGCGTGCCGGTCGTGCTCTTCTCGCCAAAGCAGACGGTCCCGGGCTCGATCCGGAGCACGCCTCCGTTCAACACGCGAATCTGGCCGCGGAACACGTAGTCGGAGTCGTTGACCATCGTGTACGGGCCACCGAACCGGATGTTGTCGAGGATGCGAACCGGCCGACCGGTGATGATGTCCGTGCGGCCCGTGCCGAGCGAGTCGTAGTAGGTCCAGCCCTGCGTCCAGTCCTGCCCGGGATCCTGGTCGAGTGCGCCCGTGTAACACGTCTGCTCGAACCAGCCGTCGGCGGGCACGTTGACGGACTTTCCGTGGCCCGCGACGCCGCCCCAGGCCGGGCTGCCGATTCCAGGAATCCAGTTCGGGGTCGTGGTCGGCGGAAGCGAGGCCGTGAGGAGCGGATCGACGTAGCTGTTGTTCGTGTACGCGGACTCGGCCATGAGCTGCGTCGTGAAGGCGGCCGGGCAGTTCGCCGTCATGTTGTCCGTGCGGTACTGACCCGCTTGGGTCAGGTTTCCGGTTCCGAAGACGATGTTGCCGTCGAACACGATTTGCGCGGAGCCGGGAAGCGGGGCTGCGAGGAGTCCGGCAAGAAGAAGCCCCGCTCCCAGGATTCCGCGCCTGTACGAGCTGCGATACGCCATTGGATCCCTCCGGCATGAGAGAAGCTGTGGGCGTGAGATCTGTCGCGGCGTTGCGACGGGATGCGATGCACGATCAATGACGAGCAGATGCTAACGATCGCGCGTGAGGCGGGAATTGCGCCGGGGTAACGACCCTGTAAACAGCGCGTGGAGCGACGATTCGTTGCCGGATGGATTGTCGGATGGATTGCCGGAATGACTTGCCGTCAGTGCCGTAAGGAAGGCGCGCGCAGGCGCACGATCGTGCGGAATGCGATCAGGCTCGAATCGCGCTCACGATCTCCGACAGTGTCCCGAGTCCGACGGCACCGCTGCCGAGCACGGCGTCGTGGAAGCTGCGGATGTCGAATCCCGATCCGAGGCGCCGCATGGCTTCGGCACGCAGGCGGAAGATCTCGAGCTGGCCTGTCTTGTATGCCGTCGCCTGTCCGGGCCAGGTGATGTAGCGGTCCACTTCGTTCTCGATGTTGTTTCGCGCGAGGACGCTGTTCGCGATCATGTACTCGATCGCGCGGCTCCGGCTCCAACCGAGCGCGTGAAGTCCCGTGTCCACGACCAGGCGGCACGCCCGCCAGGCATCGAACGAGAGCATTCCAATGCGGTCGAGATCGGCCGAATAGAGTCCCATCTCCTCGCACAGCCGCTCCGTGTAGAGGCCCCAGCCCTCGACGTACGCCGTCGTGCCCGTGTGCTTCCGGAACTCGGGCACGCCCTCGAGCTCCTGCGCGAACGCTATCTGCGTGTGATGACCGGGCACGGCCTCGTGGAACGCGAGCGCCTCGGCTTCGTACCGCGGCCGGGTCTCCGGAGCGTAGGTGTTGATGAAGTACGTGCCGGGCCGCGAGCCGTCCGGCGACGGCTGGCGGTAGTACGCAATGGTCGAGAACTTCTCCTCGTGCTCCTCGATGCGCCGGACGATGCACGGCGCCTTGGGGAGCCGCCCGAACCACTTCGGCACGGCCCGCTCGGCGCGACGCAGCGCCTCGACCGCCTTCTCTTCGACTTCGTCGCGGGTCGTGAAGTGCATTGCGGGATCGGTCCGGAGTCGCTCCTGGGTCGCGGCCAGCGACGCGGCCCCGAGCGCCCGGGCGCCGAGGGTTCGCATCTCCTCGTTGATCTTCGCGACCTCGGCGAGCCCGGTCGCATGGATCGTCTCGGCCGCGAGCGGAAGCGAGGTGTGGACGCGCACGAGACACGCGTAAATCTCGGTGCCACCCGAAAGCGCGCACAGGCCCGGACGCGACTCGGGGCGCGCCGCAGGAAGTGCCATCTCCCGGACGAAGCGCGCGAGCCGGACGAGGCGCGGCCGGACTTCGCTCTCGACGACTCGCTCGAGCTCGGAGGAGAGCCGTGCGCGCGCCGCGGCGTCGAATTCGTCCGGCAGCGCCCGCGACGGCTCGCTCACGAGCGCCCACTCGCTCGTCGGCTTCGCGAGGAGCTCGTCGAGCTGGGCGGCCACCTTGCGCACCGGATCGACGGCGGACGAGAGCCCCGATGCATGGCCGCGCTCGAGGTTCGCGAGGTACTGATCGAGATACGGCCCCATCGCGCGCACGCGCTCGACGAACACCGCCGCTTCACCGCCGGTCCGTGCGACGTGCCACGAGGGAAGATTGAAGAGTGCCACCTGCGGGCCGTCGAGCGGGTCGAGGAGCCACGTCTCCATGCCGGTCGAGCGCTCGTCCACACCGTTCTTCGCGACCATCCGGAGCTCGCGGCGCGTCACACGATCGAACGGCGAGAGCGCATCGTCGGGGAGCGCGTCCACGCGCTCGAGGAGCTTCTTGAGATCGGAGCGCTGCGACTCGTACGCCTCGGGGGAGAGATCGGGCATCAAATCGTCGAATCGCCGGTCCCCCACGAGCGTGGCCTGGAGCGGATTCCAGGCCAGGCTCTTCTCCCAGAATTCGTGCGCCAGGGCCTCGAGCCGGTCGTGCGCGGTCATGGTCCCGCTCGTCATCCCGAGACCCCCGGGGGAAGCTTCGTGTGGAAGCGGAGCTTCGACTCGACTTCGTGCGCCATGGCGACGAGCTTCGCTTCGCTGAACGCGGGCCCGAGGAACGTGATCCCGGTCGGCATTCCTCCCTCGCCGAGGCCGTTCGGCACGCACACCGCCGGCAGACCGCACAGGTTGCCGGCCGGAATGAGCGGCGGACCGCCCGAGACGCCGGGCCACGCTTTCTGGAACTCGACATCGATGGGATAGGACACGGTCGCCCGCGTGGGCGAGACGATCGCGTCGTAGCGCTCGAACAGCGCGTTCACGGCGTCCTTCATCGGCCCGCGCATCCGCATCGCCTGCAGGTAATCGACTGCGGAGACGGCCGTGCCGTTGTAGCCCGCGTAGCGATCGCGCGGGCAGCGGAGCTTCGTGAGGCCGCCCGACTCGATGAGCTCGAGGAACGCGGAGGCGCCTTCGGCCCCCACGATGACACCGACCGCCGGTCCCCAGGGGAAGTCGGGCCACTCCACCTCACGGGTCACGTCCACGTTCTTCCCGAACGCCGACAGCGCCTTCTCGAAATTCTCACGCACGGCGGGCTGCACCTTGTCGGTCACGCCCTTCGGCACCGCGAGCCTCCAGGGCGCGCGCGTCGTGGACTTGGGATCGGCCGGCTCGTACGTGAAGCCGTTCGCCACGCTCGTCGGATCCTTGGGATCCTGCCCTGCGATCGCGGCAAGGACGAGCGCGCAATCGTCCGCCGTCCGCCCCATGGGGCCGAGCTTGTCGAGCGTCCACGAGAGCGCCATCGCCCCGCGGCGCGACACGAGCCCGTACGTCGGCCGAAGACCCGCCACCCCCGAGAACGCGGCGGGCGTGAGAATCGAGCCCGAGGTCTCCGAGCCGATCGCAAACGGCACGAGACCCGCCGCGACGGCAGATCCCGGTCCGCTCGACGATCCACCGCTCCAGTACTTCGTGTTCCACGGGCAGATGCCGGGCCCGTTGAACGCGGCATCTGCGTGGTTGTAGCCCATGCCGCCCGCGAGCTCGACCATCGAGAGCTTGGCGCAAAGCACGGCGCCCGCCTCCTTGAGGCGCCGGACGACTTCGGCATCCTCGCCGAACACCTGCTTCCGGAACGGCTCAGCACCCCACGTCGTCGGGATCCCGCGCGTTGCGAGCAGGTCCTTGGCCCCGTACGGAATGCCGTGGAGCGGACCGCGGTCCTTCTTCTTCGCGAGCTCCTCGTCCGCGCGGCTCGCTTCGTCGAGCGCGCGATCGCGCGTGAGAGTGACGACGGCGTTGTAGCGGGGACCGAGCTCCTCGAGTCGGGCCAGATATCCGCGCGCGAGCTCGAGCGACGAGAACTCGCCCGCACGGAGACCGCGGCCGAGCTCGCGCACGGTGAGCGCGTAGAACCGTTCGGGGATCATCGCCCGCTCCCTTCGCGGGCTGACGTGCCCGTCTGTCGCGGCGGCACCGCCCGGAACACGACGTCGGGCTCGATCGCGTTCGCGAGCGTCTTCTTACGCAGCGCCTGCCCCGCCTGCACGGTGTTGTTGAGCGCCTCGAGCAGGAGGTTCGCCTGCTCGTCGGTGAGATGCGCGCCGTAGCGTCCGCGCACAATCGCAAGCATGTTCTTCGCCTCTTCGGTGATCACAGGGGGCGCTGGCGCACCGGGTGCGGCGGGCGCGGCTCCTGCCGCGGGCGTGCCCGATGGAGGTGTGGCGGGCGGCGTGCCTCCGGTCTTCCCCGCCTGCGCGAGCGCGCGGCCCGGCGCGAGTACGGCCAGGAAACCGTTCAGGACACCCGCGAGTCCGGCGCCCCCCAGCACGGAGACAAAACGGCGCCGCCCGAGGGGCGACGCCGCCTGCGTTCTCTGCTCCATCGTCGGGACCTCCGCGTCACGCGCGCGAAAGGAAGCGCGCCAGCCAGTCGTGAACCTCGCGGTACCAGAAGATCGAATTGCGCGGCTTGAGCACCCAGTGATTCTCGTCGGGGAAGTACACGAGACGCGCCGGAATCCCCTTCCCTTGGAGCACGTTGTAGCACTCGAGACCCTGGTCCACCGGCACCCGGTAGTCGTTCTCCCCGTGCACGATGAGCATCGGCGTGTTGAGGCCCGACGCGAAGCGCGCGGGATTCCAGCGGTCCATCTTCTCGATCCCGTCCCACGGCTCGCCGCCGAACGCCTTGTGGCGGCCCTGCGTGACGTCGCTCGCGTACTGGGCCTGCGTGTTGTAGACGCCCGCGTGGTTCACGATGCACGCGTAGCGGTCCGTGTGCGAGCCGATCCACGACACGAGATAGCCGCCGTACGAGCCGCCGGTGATCGCCATGCGCTTCTCGTCGACGAGTCCGGCGGCGATCAGCGAGTCCGAGGCGGCGTCGATGTCCTGCATGGGGTACTCGCCCCACAGGCCCTGGATGCACTGCGCGAACTCCTGTCCCCAGGACGTCGAGCCGTGGAAGTTGACCAGTGCGGCGACGTAGCCCGGGGCGGCGAACAAATGCGGATTCCAGCGCATGTGGAAGTTGTCCCCGCTCACCCCGTGCGGCCCGCCGTGGATCACGTGCACGAGCGGCCACTTCTTCGACGGATCGAAGCCGGGCGGCAGGACGACGAACATCTGAACGCTGTCTCCGCGCCCGCCCGCGAACTCGATCTCCTGCACGTCACCGAGCGCCACACCCTCGAGTGCCGGCGCCGTGAACGACGTGACGGCGCGCGCGTCCCTTGCGTCACCGCTTGCGACCCACATCTCGGCCGGCTGGCTGAGATTCTGGCGCAGGAAGAACATCCGTCCGCCCGCGATCTGGAGACACGTCGCGTGCCCGCCCCGGTGCACGAGCTCCGGCGTACCCGGGCCCGCGATCGGAAGCCGGTAGAGATTCAGGCGCGCGGCATCCTCCGCCTCGAGCACGACGTGCGCAGGACCGTCGAACTCCCAGGTGGCCGCCGAGCGGTCCCACGCCTCGGTGAGCACGGTGTGCGTCTTCGCAGCCCGGTCGTAGCGCACGAGGCGCGTGCGATCGGCATAGAAGAACGGCTCGACCTGCATCCCGTAGACGATCGACTTCCCGTCCGGGCTGTAGCGCGGCCGTACGTCGTCCGCCGGGTGATCGGGCGTGAGGCATACGGGCTCGCCTCCGGCCACGGACGCGGTGTAGATCCCCCACCGCATGAACCGGTGCGGCGGGTCGCTCGCGCACGCCGAGTAGGCGATCTCGGCGCCGTCCGGGCTCACGTCGTAGGTGCCTTCGGGGTCCATGAGATCGAACCAGCGGGTCGAGCCCGGGGTGAGGTCGCGCAGCTCGCGCGATTCGAGATCGAGCAGGAACAGGTGCGGCACCTCGCCCGTGTCGAGCCAGGTGTCCCAGAAGCGGTAGACGCGGTCCTCGGTGACGTGCGCCTTGACCGGATCCTTGTCGCGCGCCTCGATCCTCTTCTTCGTCTCCTCGATCGTGAGATGGCCGCGGAGGAGCGGCGAGACGAACACGATGCGCCGGCCGTCCGAAAGCCAGCGCGGGTCGGAGACGCCGAGAGGCATCTCGGTCACGCGCTCGGCCTCGCCGCCGTCGAGCGGGAGCACCATGAGCTGCGGCTTCTCCGTCTTGTCGCGCCGGCGGACGAACGCGACGCGCGTTCCGTCGGGCGAGACACGAGGTGTCGTGCTCGAGACGTCGGGCGCAGTGAGCGGACGCGGCTCGAACGCACCGGTCACGGAGACCATCCAGAGTCGGCTGCGTCCCTCGTTCTTTTCGAGATCGAACGTCGTCACGGGAACGACGGCCCACGTCCCGTCCGGCGCCGGCGCGGGCGCTCCCACGCGCGGCAATTTCCACAGATCTTCGGCGGTAATGGGCCGTCCGCCGGGGTGGACAGCGGGATGCAGCGATGTTGCAGGACGGGTCGAAACGGACATGCGGTTCTCCGAAAAATGCGGGGTCGCGTGACGGTGGGTCGAAGCGGGCACACAACGGCCCGGACGGGGCAGTCTATCATCCGATTCGGGAAAAGTGGACGGCCAAGAAGGGCGGCCCGGGGCTTTAATAGGGGCCCCAATCCTGATAGCCTTCCGGCAACGACCTCTCCCACTCCCGCACAGCGGACCGCCAGGAGTCTCCATGCACGAGCAGCCGATCGATTCCCCCGCCACGCCCGAAGAGTCTGTTTCGGGCGAAGTCCCGGAGTCTGCAACCCCGCCCGCCTCTTCGGAGTCACGGGTGGAGTCGCAGACACAAGCCCCAGCTGGTGTGCCCCCTCCTGCGTCCGAGGAGGAGGATCCGGCCGAGGCCGCCGGGCGCGCGGAGTTCGCGGCCCTGCTCGACAAGAGCCTCGAGGGTCCGGCCGCGAAACCTCCCAAGGAGGTGAAGGTCGGCTCACGCGTACGCGGAAAGATCGTCTCGATCGGCGGCGACTCGGCATTCGTGGACTTCGGCGGACGCGGTGAAGGCGCCCTTCCGCTCGCCCAGATCCAGGATTCCGAAGGCAATACGAAGTACAAGGTCGGCGACACGGTCGAAGCGACCGTCACTTCGGTCGAGGGGCAGATCGCGCTCGCGATCGCCGTGCGCCGCCTCGACGCCGGCCTTCAGATCCTGATCAAGGCAAAAGAGGACGGCACGCCCGTCGAAGGCAAAGTGAAAGGCACCAACTCGGGCGGATTCGAGGTCGTGCTCGGCGGAGTGCGCGGCTTCTGTCCGTTCTCGCAAATGGATCTCGGACCGGTCGGCGACGGCCAGCAGTTCATCGGACAAGTGCTCCAGTTCAAGGTACTCGACGTCTCCGAGAAGGGGCGTCGTGTCGTCCTCTCGCGCAAGGCGCTCCTCAAGGGAGAGCGCGCGAAGGCGGCCGTCCAGCTCCGGCACAAGCTCGAGCCCGGGCTCGAGACCGAGGGAACGGTGACACGCCTCCTTCCGTTCGGCGCATTCGTCGACATCGGCGGCGTCCAGGGGCTCGTTCACGTTTCCGAGATCTCGCACAAGCGCGTCGGTGATCCGTCCGAAGCGCTCGCCGTCGGACAGAAGGTCAAGGTCAAGGTGCTCAAGCTCGAGCATCTCGGCGAAGGCAAGAAGGAGCGTATTTCGCTCTCGATCAAGGCCGCCGGCGCCGATCCGTGGCAGGAGCTCGAGGGCAAGCTCAAGGAAGGGGATGTCGTCAAGGGACCCGTCCTGCGGGTCATGGATTTCGGAGCGTTCGTCGAAGTGCTGCCCGGTGTGGACGGCCTCGTCCACGTCTCGCAGCTCGCCCGGCGCCGGATCGCGCACCCGCGCGACGTCGTCGCCGTCGGGCAGGAGATCGAAGCGAAGGTCACGAAGATCGATCCTGCCGCGCGTCGCATTTCGCTCAGCATGTCCGCTCTCGAAGTTCCGACCCCCGGGGAAGCCGGCGCCGGCGTCGAATTCGAGGGTCGCGAAGGGCGGGGCGAGGGCCGTGAAGGCCGTGGCGAAGGTCGCGGCGAAGGACGTGGCGAAGGCCGCGGGGAAGGTCGCGGCGAAGGACGTGGCGAAGGCCGCGGTGAGGGTCGGGGCGATGGACGCGGCGGGCGAGGCGGTCGGGGCGGTCGCGGCGGACGCGAAGGCCGGAGTCGCGACGACGGCGAAGGTCGCGGTGGCGGCGGCCGGGGCGTACGGCGCGAAGGCCGGGGCGGCGGCCGGGAGATACGATGGGAGTCGAAACGCGAGGAGCGCGGCGACGGTCCCCCGTCCGACAGCGTGTTTGCCGAGGCGTTTCGCCGCGCGCGCGAGCGCAAGGGCGAGGAGTAGGGCGGCCCCCCGGCCCCGGGCCTGATGTACGTCGACACGAAACCCGCCCTCGAACGGACGATCAGCGAACTTCGCGCCCACGGATCGTTCGGCCTCGACATGGAGTTCCAGCGCGAGCGGACGTACCGCCCGCGCCTCCAGCTCGTCCAGGTTTCCCTCCCTGGCGATCCCCGCCTGATCGATCCGCTCGCGCTTTCCGACCTCGATCCCCTGTGGGACGCGATCGCGGATCCCGCGCTCGAGAAGATCGTCCACGCGGGCGGGCAGGACATGGAGATCGTGTTCGCGCGCTCGGGCCTTGTCCCGATGAACGTGTTCGACACGCAGGTCGCGGCCGCGCTCCTCGGGCTCGGTGATCAGATCGGCTACGCGAACCTCATCGGGCGCATGCTCTCCCGCCGGCTCAAGAAGGGCGAGACGATCACCGACTGGGCCGTCCGTCCCCTCTCCAAGGCCCAGCTCGACTACGCGCTCGACGACGTGCGCTACCTCCACGAATTGCGAAACCGCCTGTGGGATCGCCTGACGGAGCTCGGGCGCCACTCCTGGCTGCGCGAGGAGCTCGAGCACTACGAGGATCGCGCGACCTACGACAAGGACCCGCGCATGCTGTGGACGCGCATCTCCCGCATGCGCTCGCTCGACCGCCGCGGACTCGCGATCCTGCGCGAGCTCGCACAGTGGCGCGAGGAGGAGGCGCAACGGCGCGACGAGCCGCGCGGGCGGATCGTCTCGGACGAGACGCTCGTCGAGATTGCACGCCGCGTGCCGAAGAAACCCGAGGACATGCGTCCGCTTCGCATGCTCCATCCGCGCGAGCTCGCGCGTTCGGGCCCTGCGATCGTCGAGGCCGTGCGACGCGGCCTCGACGTCTCCGACTCGGAGTGCCCGCGTCCCGAGCCGATCCGGCCGGAGGACGATCGCTTCTCGATCACCGTCGATCTTCTCGAGGTCGTGCTTCGGGCG
>JBOHUC010000088.1:0-16788 GCA_050733935.1 Candidatus Eiseniibacteriota bacterium
AGCCGGTGCTGCGGTCGCGGCACGGGCAGCCGGAACCGCCGGCGGCGACACCGCGGCGGCTTTGGGCGCCGTCGCCGGGTTGGCGGGCGCGCCTTGCGACTCGGGCCAGACGCGCGCCACGGCTTCGGTGACGAGTCGTCGCACCTCTTCAGGATCGGGAGACTTCACCAGGCGGGATCTCCGGAACACGGACGCAGCGATGGATTTCGCGCAGTCTAGGCGGGGCCGTGTCGGGGGTCAATGGCGCGTGCTTCCGCGGTTGCCACGGTCTTCTCCGGGCTGTTAGCCTTGATTCTGCGCTCGTACACCCGTCGCGCGCCCCCACCGCGCGCCTCGATCCGCGTTCTTCGCGACAGACCGTTCATGACGGGAGGCGCCCGTGTCCGACTTCCACCAGTACGGCTCCATCGCAACGCTCCACCGCCTTCGCACCGTGGACGTGCACGGTCTCGAGCGCGAGCTCTACGAGGAGCGCGCCGCGCGCCCGATCGCCCTCGTCCTGCCGTGCCTGATCGATGAGCTCTCGCGCCCCGCGCTCAAGAACATCGTCAAGGTCCTGCGCGATGCGGACTACATCAGCCGTGTCGTGGTCGCGCTCGGAAGCGCGAGCTGGGACCAGTTTCTCTACGCCTGCGGGTTCTTCCAGCTCCTCAAGCAGCCGACGACCGTTCTGTGGATCGAGAGCCCGCGAGTTCAGGAACTGATGGGAGAGCTCGAAGGAAACGGCCTTCCGATCGGAGGCCCCGGCAAGGGCCGCGCGAGCTGGCTCGCGTTCGGATACGTGCTCTCGCTCCAGAGCTTCGAGGTCATCGCGCTCCACGACTGCGACGTGCTGACGTACGATCGGGAGTTCCTGGTGCGTCTGTGCTACCCGGTCGGAAACCCGGCGCTCGGCTACGAATTCGCGAAGGGCTACTACAGCCGCGTCTCGGATCGCCTGAACGGACGCGTGTCGCGCCTGTTTTTCACGCCCGTCGTGCGGAGCCTGATGCGGGTCATGGGCCCGCATCCGCTTCTCCAGTTCATGGACTCGTTCCGCTATCCTCTCGCGGGCGAGTTTGCGATGTCGACCGACCTCGCGCGTGTGAACCGCATTCCCGGAGACTGGGGGCTCGAGGTCGGCATGCTGTCCGAGGTGTATCGGAACCTGGCCGACCGCCGCGTCTGCCAGGTGGACATCGCCGAGCGCTACGACCACAAACATCAGGAGCTCGATCCCGCGAACGGGTCGGGCGGCCTCGTCAAAATGGCGACCGACATCGCGAAGGCCCTGTTTCGGAATCTCGCCGCCGAGGGAACGGTGATTCCCGAGTCGGCGTTTCGCACGCTCGCCGTGAGCTACGTGCGCACGGCCGAAGAGGCGATCGCGCGCTATCACGCGGACGCGGCGATCAACGGGCTCCCGTTCGACCGCCACGCCGAGGGCTCCGCCGTCGAGGCGTTCTCGCGCGCGCTCCAGTCGGCCTCCCAGCAGTTCCTCGAGGACCCGCTCGGCCTCCCTCTCATTCCGAACTGGAACCGCGTCGACTCGGCGATTCCGGACTTCCTCGATCGCTGGCGCGTCGCGATCGACGGCGAACAGCGGCGCGCCGAAGCCGCGCTCAAGGCAGGAGAGCGCGGCCGACTCGGAATCGATCTCCAGCCCGCATGAGCCACGGATACGTCCCGCCGAGGCTCACGGACGAGGCGGAGAAGTGTCTGCGCGAGATCGGCCAGGCGGATCTCGTCGTGGGCATCCCCTCCTTCAACAACGCAGGCACGATCGGACACGTCACCTCGGCCGCGCTCGCGGGCCTGGCCAAGCACTTCCCTTCGGAGCGCGCCGTGCTCGTCAATTCGGACGGCGGCTCGACCGACGGAACGCGCGACACCGTCTTGAAAACCACGTGGAGCGATCCGCGGGCGCTCCTCGTCGAGCATCCGGTGAGCCACGCGCAGAAGCTCGTGACCCCGTACGACGGGCTCCCCGGCAAGGGCTCGGCGTTTCGAACGATCTTCCACGTCGCACGGCAACTGGGTGCGCGCGCCTGCGCGGTCGTCGACTCCGATCTCAGGAGCGTGACCCCGGACTGGTTCGAGTTTCTGCTCGGCCCGGTGCTCCGGGACGACGTCGACTTCGTGACCCCGCTCTACCTGCGGCACAAGTTCGACGGCACGATCACGAACTCGATCGTCTATCCGATCACGCGGGCGCTCTACGGCGCCCGGCTCCGGCAGCCGATCGGCGGGGATTTCGGGTTCTCGGGCCGCCTCGCCGAGCACTGGCTCGCGCAGGACGTGTGGGAGAGCGAGGTCGCGCGCTTCGGGATCGACATCTGGATGACGACGACCGCCGTGACCGGCGGGTTCTCGACCGCGCAGGCATTCCTGGGGGCCAAGATCCACGACCCCAAGGACCCGGGTGCCGATCTCTCCTCGATGCTCGTCCAGGTGGTCGGAACGGTCTTCCGTCTCATGCGCGAGCACGAGCGCGAGTGGAAGTCCGACATGGAGGAAAAGAGCGTTCCGCTCTACGGATTTCCGTTCGCAGTCGGGCTCGAGCCCGTGCACGTGAACCGAAAGCGCATGGTCGGCCTGTTCCAGCAGGGACTCCGCGACCTCGACGCCGTGTACGAGGGGACGCTCGCGCCCGACACCTGGAGTGCGGTGCGAACGGCCGCGCGCGGAGACGAGACGACGATCGATTTGGACGACGACTGGTGGTGCCGCGTGGTTTATGACTTCGCGGCCGCCCATGCCCACGGGCGGTGGAATCGCGACACGCTGCTCAAGGCGCTCGCGCCCCTCTACCTCGGGCGGGTGGCGTCGTTCGTCCGGCAGCATGAACATTCCGACGCAGCGCAGGTGGAGGAAGCGATCGAGTCCCTGTGCCGGACGTTCCGGTCGGGACGCGCCTACCTGCTCGCGCGATGGAACGGGGCGCCGTTCGCCACGGAGGTGACATGATGACGCACGACGGATTCTTCGGACCGCTCCTGCGCTCGATCGAGGTGCTGCTCGATACCCTGCCCAGGGTCTTCGCGCTGGTCGCGATCGTGTTCCTGGGGCTTCTCCTCGCGTGGGCGGTGCGCCAGGTGAGCCGGCCGATCTTCGCCTCGCTCAGGCTCGAGGCCCTCTCCCGGCGTCTCGGCCTCACTGGCGCGTTCGCCGGCATCCGGATCGACCGGCCGCTCAGCGAGATCCTCGCCGACACGCTGTGGATGCTCGTCTTTCTCGTCTTCGTCGTGGTCGGGCTCGATGCGCTCGATCCCACTTCGGCGGGCCGCCTCGTGCAGGAGTTCTACGCGTTCCTGCCGCGGATTCTCATCTCGGCCCTCATCCTGATCGCGGGCTGGGCGGTCTCCGTGTTCGTGGCCCAGGCGGCGCTCCTCACGGCGGTGAACGCGGGCTTCAGGCTCGCGCGTCCGATCGCGATCGCGCTCCAGTTCCTGGTGGTCGCGATCGCGCTCGCGATGGCGCTCGAGCAGCTCGGCATCGCGCAGGGCATCGTGATCGCGGCGTTCGTGGTGGCATTCGGCGGCATCGTGCTCGCGCTGGCTCTCGCGTTCGGCCTGGGCGGCGTCGAGTTCGCGCGCCGCGCACTCGAACGGAGGCTCGGACCGCTCGGCGAGGGCGGGCGGGAGGACGACATCTCGCATGTCTGAGTCGCCGCGCGCCGTCGTCTTCACCGATCTCGACGGTACGCTGCTCGACGCAGAGACCTACGACCCGACTCCGGCGCGCGACGCGCTCGAGCGCCTCCTCGAGGAGCGGATCCCGGTCGTCCCCGTGACGAGCAAGACGCTGGCGGAGACCGAGCGCTGGGCAGAGCGGCTCGGCCTCGGAAACGTTCCGCTCGTCGTCGAAAGCGGCGGCGCTCTCCGGCTCACGGGCGGGCGTGTGGAGCTCGTCGGCACACCGTACCCGGAGCTCCGCGCGGCTCTCGCGGACTTCGGCAAGGAAATCGGGCGCCCGCTCATCGGCTTCGGCGATCTGACGGAAGCGGAAGTCGCCGCGCGCACGGGCCTTGCGATCGACGAGGCGCGGGACGCGCGGCTCAGGCTCGCCGACGAACCGTTCTTCGCCGACCCGCCGCTCACCGCGGAGGAGTCGGCGGTCCTCGAGCGGACCGCGGAGCGGCGCGGCCTCCATCTCGAGAGCGGCGGACGATTCCTCCATCTCCTCGGTCGATCGGACAAGGGAAAGGCTGTCACGCGTGTGCTCGCGTGGTATGAATCGCGCGCCGGGCAAAGGCCTCATGCGGTCGGCATCGGAGACGCGGCCAACGACCGCGCGTTCCTTGCCGTCGTCGACCGTGCGTTCGCCGTTCGCCGGCCGGACGGCAGCGTCGCGCGCGAGCTCGCCGACGTGCCCGGCATCCGGATCACCGACTCGCCCGGGCCTCGCGGGTTCGACGAGGCCATCCGGCTGTGGCTCACGGAACGCACGGAGGAACGGTGAACGCAGAACCGACCCCGACGACCGCGCCTCCCTCCCGCCGCGGATTGTTCCTGCTCGCGCTCGGGCTCCTCGCGGCCGGACTCGCGGTCGCGCTCGTGGCCCTCCTTTACCGGCCCGGCTACGTCGTGCTCGTGGACATGAACGAGGCCGAGGCCGACTGGTTCCGCGCGCGCGTCGACGCGTTCGCGGAGCAGCACCGGGTCAAGCTCACGGTGGTCGCGTTCGCCTCACCGGACGAGCTCGGCCGCCAGCTCGAAGGCGAGCGGCTCGCGCGCCAGAAGCGGATCCTCCTCGTCCAGGCGCCGCAGGAGATGCTCGTTCCGCTCGTGGACGAAGGCCTCATGCTTCCGCTCACGGACCTGGGCGGAAAGGGTCGCATTCGGGAGATCAGTGCACGCTTCCTGCCCGAGGCGGTCTCGGCCGGACAGCCGGGCGGCAACCCGTATTACCTTCCGGCCACCGTCACCACCACGCTCCTCTTCTATTCGAAGAAGCGCGTCGCCGAAGCCGTCGAAGGATGGGAGTCCGTGCGCCCCACGGTCGACGGATGGCTCCGGGAAGCGAATGGCAACGGCCTGCCGCGGAACTACGTGCTCGAGGCCGACCCCATGCTGTGGGACTCCTACGACGTCGCCGTCGTCGCGGCCTTCTGGGCCACTCGCGAGTTCGAGGGACTGCGCACGCCGCGCCTTGCACATTCCGCCGCCCGCAATGCGGGAACCGCAATGGACCTTGCCTCGCGCGTGTTCGCATTCGGAGGATCGAACGAGCAGCTTCTGTCGCTCGACGGACACGGACTGTGGGACGCGTTCGCGTGGGAGTCGTTCTTCTTCGAGCACGGGCTCTACCACCCGTCCATGCGCCGCGAGAGCTGGGACGCGAACGATCTTCTGGCAGCGATCGCGCAGGGCCAGATCTATCTCTGCACGCTGACCGAGCCGGACGTGTACCGGCTCCACGGCACCGGAGCGCCGGGCATGGAAGGATTCTTGAAGGAGCCGGGGGATCTCGGAGTCGCCCGCCTGCCACGCGGACTCTCGCTCGCGCAGGACCAGAAGCAGGGATCGCGCACCGGAGGCTCGTTCTCGGCGCGCTCCGGCACGTGGTGGGGCGTGCCCCGGACCGCTCCGGACGCGCCGCTGGCGTTGGCACTCGCCGAGCACGTGACCTCGCCCGAGCTCCAGACCGACTGGTGCCGCGCGTTCGGCTACCTGCCGCCCCTGCGCGACCTCGTGGCCGACCTCGACGTCGTCTTCCGCGAAGACTGGGCGTTTCAGATCGCGCGCACCGCGAAGAGCCAGGCACTCGAGCTCGGACGCGCTCTCCCCTCCTCGCCGCGCTGGCGGCGCGCGCAACCGGTGCTCATCGCTGCGTGGGACGAAGCGTGCGCGGAACGTCACCTCACCGAGCCGCTCGATCTCGTGAGCGTGCTCGAGCGTCACGCGGGCACGATCGAGTCGGTGGCCGGCACGCCGCCGCCGGCAACAAGTCCTGCGGCCACCGGACGCTGAGCGTGTGAGCAAACGGATCCTGATCGGCATCGCGGGCGGGACGGGCTCCGGGAAAACGCTCGTCGCGCGCAATCTCGTCCAGTCCCTCGGATCCTCGCGCGTCGGGATCGTGGACCAGGATTCGTACTACCGCGACCTCGACGACATCCCGATGGCCGATCGGGACCTCCGCAACTTCGACCATCCGGACGCGTTCGACAACGAGCTCCTGCGCAAGCACATCGCGGACCTCCTGGCCGGGCGCACGATCGGCCAGCCGATCTACGACTACACGCGCCACGCGCGCCTCAAGGAGACGAACCCGATCGGCGACCACGCGGTGATCATCCTCGAGGGCATCCTCATCTTCGTCGACGAGGAGCTCCGCTCGATGATGGACATCAAGGTGTTCGTGGACACCGATCCCGACATCCGGCTCATCCGTCGGATCGAGCGCGACATTACGGAGCGCGGCCGGTCCATCGAATCGATCCTCCGCCAGTACCAGGCGACGGTCCGGCCGATGCACCTCCAGTTCGTCGAGCCTTCGAAGCGCTACGCGGACATCATCCTCCCCGAAGGCGGATACAATCGTGTTGCCATCGACCTTCTCCGAGTCAAAGTGCAGGACCTGCTGCGCGAGCGCGGCGAAGCCTGACGCATCCTCCGGAGGGACACCATGTCGGCCGACAAGCTCCTTTTCCTGTTCGACTTCAACGAGCGCGCGCTCACGCGGAACTGCGGGGGCATCACGCACGAGGAGAGTCTCGTGCCTCCCCCCGCGGGCAATTCGATCAACTGGGTGCTGGGTCACATTCTCGCGAATCGAAGCGCGGTCCTCGGAATGCTCGGGGAGACGCCACTGTGGGGCCAGGCGGACGCCGACGTCTACGAACACGGCGAAGACAAATTCGACGTGACGAAAGCCCGGCGATTCGAATCCCTGCTCGAGGACTTCAAAGCCACGCAGGAGCGGATTCGCTCAGGCATCGCACGACTCACTCCTGCTTCGATGGAAGAGTTCCACTCGACCGAGGACAAGCGAAACCGGGGCGACCGTCTGTTCTTCATGCAGTTCCACGAGGCCTACCACATCGGGCAGATCGGCCTCCTCCGCCGCCTCGCGGGAAAGCCCGGAGCGATCTAGGCGAGCGGCCGGGCGAGGGCGGCCGATCCTGGAGGGGCCCGCAGGTCATGGACGGACCGCTGGTTACGGGATCGAGTACGCATTTGAAACCTGCCGCGGGGCCCCCCGGACGCCAGGCGTGGAACCGGGCCGGGCAGCAAACCCGTTGCACCGGGAACGATTCGGGACGAAAATCAGAACCCTAAATCCCCCATCCCCCATGGGCTCAACTTCGAGGTGCCCGATGTCTCGCTCGCTTCGCGGCCCATTCACCGCCGCTCTTGCTCTGATCCTGGTTCCAGCGTTCGTATCCAGTGCTTCGGCCGCTCTGCTGGATCCCAGTTGTTCCACCGCCGGACCGGTCATCGTCGGGAATGCCAGCGGCAAGTCCTACGCCAGCGTGGGGGCCCTGAGCAGCGTGCCCGGATATGCGGTCGTCCTCGGTGGACCCGGCTGCCTGCCGCTCGCCGGGCAGGCCGTCGAGCTGGATTTCTCGAAGGCCTACGTCCGGTTGTTCGCAAGCCAGAAGCCGGGAACGACGGTCGACTGTGCCCGCCAGGTCCTGATCAAAGTCACGGACGAAAGCGGCGTGGCGTTGTTCTCACCTTCCTTCGGCGGCTGGGTGAACGAGCCCAGCGTCCAGGTCACGGTCGACGGTGTGGTGCTCGCCACCGTCTCTGCGCGTTCGACTGACATGGACGCCGACGGAACGACGGGCCTCACGGACCTGGTGCGCTTCTCGCGGCTCTTCCTCGCCGAGAGCACCTATCCGGACATCGACTTCAATGCCAGCGGGGGCAAGGTCGATCTCGCGGACTTCGCGATCTTTGCGAGCGAATTCCTCGATGGAACCTCCGGCGCCTATTGTCCCTGATCGAGGGGCCCCGATGCAGTTGGAGGAAGGGCGGCGAGCAAACTCGCCGCCCTTTCGCGTAACCAGCGCACGCGCTCGTGCGACCCGGGCGCTTCAAGCGCGGCGTCCCCGTCGGTCAGGAGGTCCGCCTCCGTCTCCATGAGCTTGACGTAGGCCTCGACGATCTCTCGCTCGCGGAGGAGCGCAACCACACTCCGCGCGTCCAATCGTTCGAGCGTCTGGTACTCGAGGCCGAGCACGCTTCCCGCGCCGCGCTCGATCTCGGCGCGGGCCTCCCCGAGGCGCCCCGCCTCCTTGAGCCCGAGCACGCGGGCGAGAATGCGCGCGAGGATCGCGATCTGCCGGGAGACGTAGTCCTTTTCGCGGTACGCCACCTTCCCTCCTCCTGCGATTCCCGGGAACCCCGCCCGATCGGCCGCTGTACCCCGGTGCACTCACGTTCCACCGACGCCGGCCCTTCCGCCGGGGGTGTCCTCATGTCCCGTCGCGTTTCAATCCCTGTTGCCGCGCTCGCGGCTTTCAGTGCGAGCGCGTCGCTGCTCTCGCCGACGACCGTTCAAAGCAAGGTTCCGGATCCACGCAACTCCACCGTCGAGCCCGTTCTCGTCGGCAATCCGGGCGGCCACGCGATGACCTCCGTGGGGGACCCGGGGACGAACGGTGCGCCGGGTTTTCTGGTCGTCCTGCGAGACATCAACAACGGGAATCTCATGAACGAGGTGATCGAGCTCGACTTCTCGGCTGCGAACGTGCGGCTCGGAACCACCCAGAGCCCCGGGACGACCGTCGACTGCACGCGCCGCGTCCTGTCGAAGTGGACCGACCTTCAGGGCCGCGCCGTGTTCACGCCCTGCTTCGGCGGTGCGACGGAGGGACCGGCCGTCCTCGTCACCGGCGACGGGGTCTGGCTCGCGCACGTTCCCGCCCGCTCGACCGATCTCGACGGGCTCGATGGCGTCACCGGGCTCTCGGATCTGGGCCGCTTCTCGACCGCATTCCTAACCGAACCTCACAGTCATCCGGAAGCGGACTTCGACGCCTCAGGCTCGATCGGGCTCACGGATTTCGCGCTCTTCGCCGGAGAGTTCCTGTCCGCCGCCAGCGCGACCTACTGTCCCTAGGCTCGTCGAAGCCGCGCGATCAGGCGACGGGGAGGCCGCTCTTCTTGCGCAACACGGCTTCCTCGCGGGAGTAGAGCGCGATCGCGGCCTCGATCACCTGTTCGGCCTTCGCGCGCCCTTCGATGGCTTCGATCGCGACCCGCTTCTTCTCGAGCACCTTGTAGTCGAGGAAGAAGCGCTGGATCTCCGCGAGCTTGTGCCGCGGCAGCTCGGTGACGTCCACGTAGTCCGCGTATTCCGGATCTTCGACGTGCACGGCGATGATCTTGTCGTCCTGCCCCTTGTCGTCGACCATCGGGAACACGCCGAGCGCGCGGCCGTGCGCGAGCGAGAGCGGAACAAGCGGCTCCTGCCCGAGCAAGAGGACGTCGAGCGGATCGCCGTCGTCGCAGAACGTGCGCGGGATGAAACCGTAGTTCGCGGGATAGTGCACCGCCGAATAGAGCACGCGATCGGCGATCAAGAGCCCGGTCGTCTTGTCGAGCTCGTACTTGACCTTCGAGCCTTCGGGGATCTCGATCACGACGTTGAAAAGGGTTCCAACGTGCGATCCCCAGGGGACGTCATGCCACGGGTGCATCGACCCTCCTTGCGAAACCGCTTGCTCCCCGGTGGGAAGTCCTCAGCGAGCGTGGACTCCGCCCTGTACCTCCGTCAAGGCGAGCGGTGCTATCCTCGTTGGCGTCCCCCGGGCACCATGGAGCCTCCCGCCCGAAGGAGAACACCATGCGACCGCACGCAAAGTTGACCCTGTTCGCGCTCCTCGCGTCGGCCACAGCGACGCCGGCGGCGTTCGCCGATGTTCCGGATCCGCGCTTTTCAACGTGCGAGCCGGTGATCGTCGCGACCTCTTCGGGCACGCCGCTCGGGGCTCCCGGGGAGGTCGGCACGCTCAACGTCCCGGGCTACGAAGTCGTCATCCGGGACGTCAACAACGCGCCACTCGCCGGACGTCTGGTCGAGATCGACTTCACTCGGACGACCGTGCGGCTGTACACGGCTCAAAGCCCGGGCACGACCGTCGATTGCGCCCGCCGCGTGCTTGCGAAGTCGACGGGCGCGGGAGGACTTGCGCTCTTTTCCCCGCGGTTCGGCGGCTTCGAGAACTCGAATCTCGTCCGCGTGTACGACAAGGGGGAGCTCCTCTGCAGCATCCGGGCCCGGTCGACCGATATCGATGCGATGGGCGGCACGACCGCGCTCGGCGACCTTGCGCTTTTCGCGCAGAACTTCCTGTCGAACCAGGCCGCACAGGAGACCGACTTCGACGTGAGCGGCACCACGGGACTCACCGATCTCGTGGCCTTCGCCGCGGAGTTCATCCGCGCGCAGTCGAGTGAATACTGCCCGTAAAGGGCCTGCGAACGAGCCGTCCCGGCATCGCGTCTGAATTCCTAACTGATTGACATTAAAGCACCTGCCCTGTAGATTCCCGGGGCCATGAACGAGCCCCACGCCCATCGCAGCGGCTGGATCGAAGTCATCGTCGGCCCCATGTACAGCGGCAAGACCGAGGAGCTGATCCGCCGACTCCGGCGCGCCCAGATCGCCCGGCAACAGGTCGAGATCTTCAAGCCCTCGATCGACAACCGCTACGGCGCCGACCACATCGTCTCCCACAGCGAGCTCAAGATTCCGTCGCGCATGATCGTCGAAGCGCGCGAGATCCTGGACCACGCCCACCGCGCCCACGTGATCGGCATCGACGAGGGCCAGTTCCTGGGCGCCGACCTGCCGCGCGTGGCGAACGAGCTCGCCGAGCGGGGAAAGCGCGTGATCGTCGCGGGTCTCGACCAGGACTACCGCGGCCTTCCGTTCGAGCCGATGCCCCAGATGCTCGCGATCGCCGAGCACATCACGAAGACGCTCGCGATCTGTGTGGTCTGCGGCGCTCCGGCCGGCCGCACGCAGCGCCTTCGCCCGCAGGGCGGACGCGTCGTGGTCGGCGGCGCCGGGCTCTACGAAGCGCGCTGCCGGCGCTGCCACACCGTTCCCGACGAAGTCGAAACCCGGCCCGCGGCGGGTCTTCCCGCGACGCCACCCGTCCAGGAGATCGCATGACGCGCACGCGCACCCGCATACGAATGCGTATCCCCACCCGTTCCGCTGCTCGCTTCTTCGCCGCATCCTTCTCCCCGCTCCTCGGGCTGGCACTCGTCGCGATCCTCGCGTTCGGCCCGGCGTGCGGAAAGAAAGAGGGCGCGCAGTCCGGCGCGGGCGGATCCGGCGGCGAAGGCGGAGGCGCGGGCGCGAACGTTAAAGTCGGGCTCGTGTTCGACGTCGGCGGCCGCGGCGACAAGTCGTTCAACGACGCGGCGTATGCCGGCCTCGAGCGCGCGCAGAAGGACCTCGGCGTCCCGGCTTCGAACATCGAGTACATCGAGCCGGGCGAAGGCGGCGATCGCGAGTCGGCGCTCCGCCAGCTCGCGGCCGGCGCGTACGACGTCATCTTCGGCGTCGGCTTCCTGTTCTCGGACGACATCCTCGCGGTGGCGAAGGACTTCCCGGAGAAGAAGTTCGCCTGCATCGACATGAACGTCCCGGCCGACGGGGTCCTGCCCGCGAACGTGGTCGCGCTCAAGTTCAAGGAGGAGGAGGGCAGCTATTTGGTCGGCGCGCTCTCGGGCTGGCTCACGAAGACGAACAAGGTCGGGTTCGTGGGCGGCATGCAGATCCCGCTCATCAAGAAGTTCGAGGCCGGCTACGTCGCCGGCGTCGCGAAAGCGAACCCGAGGTGCGCGGTGGACGTGAAGTACGCGGGCGTCGACGGCAACGCGTTCAAGAACCCGACAAAGGGCAAGGAGCTCGCCCTCGCGATCTACGGCGGCGGCGCCGACATCATCTACCACGCCTCGGGCTCGACCGGGCTCGGCGTCTTCGAGGCCGCAAACGAGAAGAACAAGCTCGCGATCGGAGTGGACTCCGATCAGTGGGACTCGATGCCCGGCCGCGTGCTCACGAGCATGGTGAAGCGCGTGGACGTCGCGGTGTTCAACACAATCAAGGATCAGATCGAGGGCCGCTTCCCCGGCGGCCAGACGCACGTCTTCGGCCTCAAGGAGGGCGGCGTGGACTACGTTTACGACGACCGCAACAAGTCTCTCATCCCCGACGACGTTCATCAGAAGGTCGAAGCCCTGCGCGAACAGATCGTGAGCGGGGCCATCACGGCACCCGCGCAGTAAGGGTCGCCCCCTCGCCTCCGTGGCGACACCCGCCGTCGAGCTCGAAGGCATCACGAAGTCGTTCGGCCGCCTCCGGGCGAACGACGGCGTCTCGCTTACTGTCCTTCCCGGAACGATCCACGCCCTCGTGGGAGAAAACGGCGCCGGCAAGACCACGCTCATGAAGACGCTGTTCGGGCTCTACCATCCCGACGCAGGCGTCATTCGGCTCAACGGCGAAGCGGTGCGCTTCCACTCGCCGGCGGACGCGCTCGCCCGCGGCCTCGGCATGGTGCACCAGCACTTCATGCTCGTCCGCCCGCTCACCGTCGCCGAGAACATCACGCTCGCCCACGAGATCACGACCGGCCCCCTGCTCGATCCCAGGCGCGCGGTCACCGTCGTGCGCGAGCTTTCGCAGCGCTACGGCCTGCGCGTCGATCCGGAGGCGCGCATCGAAAACCTCTCGGTGGGCGAGGAGCAGCGCGTCGAAATCCTCAAGGCGCTCTACCACGGCGCGAAGATCCTGATCCTCGACGAGCCGACGGCCGTCCTCACCCCGCAGGAAACCGAAGAGCTGTTCGGAGTCCTCCGCTCGCTTAGGAGCCAGGGCACGACGGTCGTCCTCATCACCCACAAGCTGCGCGAGGTGATGGCGATCTCGGACGACGTCACCGTCATGCGCGGCGGACGCACGGTCGGCACGCGGAAGACCGCGGCGACCTCGATCCCCGAGCTCGCCGAGCTCATGGTGGGCCGGCCGGTGCTGCTCGAGGTCGAGAAGGCCGAGGCGAAACCGGGTGCACCCGTGCTCGAGATCGACGGCCTCTCCGTGCGCGACGACCGCGGTCTGCCGGCCGTGAGCGAGCTTTCGCTCGCCGTCGCGGCGGGAGAGATCGTCGGGATCGCGGGCGTCGAGGGGAACGGCCAGAACGAGCTCGTCGAAGCGCTGACGGGATTGAGGCGCTGGACCGCGGGCGACGTGCGCCTCTCGGGCCGGAGCCTGCACGGGCTTTCCCCGCGCGCGATCGCGCACCTCGGCGTCTCGCACGTCCCGGCCGATCGCTGGAAACGCGGGCTCGTGCTCGAGTACTCGCTCGAGGACAACCTGATCTTCGGCCGCCATGACGAGCGCGCGTTCAACCGCGGCGCCGTGCTCGCGCGGCCTGCGATCCGCACGTTCGCAAACGAGCGCCTCCAGGAGTTCGACGTGCGTCCGCCGCTTCCGCTCGCGCGCGCGCGGCAGCTCTCGGGCGGGAATCAGCAGAAGGTGATCGTCGCGCGCGAGTTCACGCGTCCGGGCCCGCTCCTGATCGCCGCGCATCCGACGCGCGGCATCGACCTCGGCGCGATCGAGTTCATTCACAAGGAGATCGTTCGCCAGCGCGACGCCGGCCGCGCGGTCCTGCTCGTGTCGGCCGAGCTCGCCGAGCTCCTCACGCTCTCCGATCGGATCGCTGTTCTCTACGAAGGCCGGATCACGTTCGAGGCGCGACCGCGCGAGACCGACGAGCGCGAGCTCGGACTCCACATGACCGGTCGGCGAAAGGCCGACGCATGAGCGCGCGCGCCGGAACCGGGGGCGACGCCGGAACTGAAGTGCCGGCCGCGACGGGCGGAGGGAGCCGCACCGGGGCGCTTCTCGATGCGGCCGGACCGCTCGCGGCCGTCGTCCTCGCACTTCTCGTCGGGGCCGTGTTCATCGCCGCCGTCGGCAAGAATCCGATCGACATCTACGGAAAGATGCTCGAAGGCGTGTTCGGAAATGCCTACGGCGTGGGCCAGGTGTTCTTCCGCGCCACACCTCTCATCTTCACGGGGCTCGCCGTCGCGCTTGGATTCCGGGCCGGGCTCTTCAACATCGGGGCCGAAGGACAGCTCAACGTGGGCGCGTTCGTCGCCGGTCTCGTCGGAGCAGCCGGGGCCGGCCTCCCCGCTTTTGTGCTCCTCCCGATCACCGTGCTCGCGGGCATGCTCGGCGGCGCATTGTGGGCACTCCCGCCGGCCTGGCTCAAGGCGAAGGTCGGCGCGCACGAAGTCATCAACACGATCATGATGAACTTCATCGCGCTCGCACTCGTCCAGTACTTCGGACACCGCGCGTTCGTGCACGCGACCGTGCACACTCCGGAGATCGGCGCGGGTGCGCGCATCCCGCGGCTCGACGCGGTGCTCGAAGTATTCCGCGGGTCGCCGGTGAACGCGAGCCTTCTGCTCGCCCTCGTGGTCGCGGTCGCCGTCGGATTCCTGCTCTGGCGCACGCGCTTCGGCTACGAGTTGAGGGCGGTCGGGCTCTCGCCCTCGGCCGCCGAGTACGCGGGCATCCGCGTACCCCGGATGTGGATGACCGCCCTCTGCCTCTCGGGTGCCATCGCCGGGCTCGTGGGTACCAACTTCGTCCAGGGCTACAAGTACTACTACGAGGCCGGATTCTCAGGCGGCATCGGATTCCTCGGCATCGCGGTGGCCCTCCTCGGCCGCAACCATCCGGCCGGCGTCGTGGTCGCCGCGCTCTTCTTTGCCGCTCTCTCCTACGGCGGACTCGTGATCAACACGGAAGTGCCGAAGGAGCTGGTCGAGATCCTCCAGGCGATCGTGATCCTGTTTGCGATCGTCGCGCACACGGTGGTCGAGCGGATCCGGAGGGCGCGCGCGTGAGCGATCTCCTCGCCGGGATCAGCGTGGCCACCGTGCTCGTCTTCGTGGCCCAGATGGTGCGGATCTCGGTTCCGTACGCGCTCGCGGCGGTCGGCGGGACAATGTCCGAGCGCGGCGGCGTCATCAACATCGCGCTCGAAGGGATGCTCCTGCTCGGCGCGCTCGGTTACACGCTCGGCGCCTACTGGACCGGAAACGCCTGGCTCGGGCTCGGCGCGGCGGCGCTTGCGGGTGTTCTCACGGCAGCCGTGCACGCGATCGTCACGATCGGATTCAAGGCCGACCAGATCACCTCGGCTCTCGGCATCAACCTGGCCGCGGTGGGACTCTCGAAGTTTCTGCTCAAGGAAATCTTTGGCTCGAGCAGCAACTCCTCGCGCGTGGCGGGACTTCCGACCTGGGAGCTGCCCGGGCTTTCGTCGATCCCCGGGCTCGGCGACCTCTTCGGCTCGCCGCTCGTCTGGCTCGCGGCGCTTCTCGTCGTGCTCGCGCACGTCGTCCTGTTCCGCACACCGTTCGGTCTCCGCCTGCGCTCGGTCGGCGAGCATCCGGAAGCGGCCGCGACCCTGGGACTTTCGATTTCGCGTCTCCGCACGGCCGGCGTCCTTCTCTCGGGAATGCTCGCGGGCCTCGGGGGTGCGTGGCTTGCGAGCGATCAGCGCCTCTTCACGGACGGCATGTCGGGTGGGCGCGGCTACATCGCGCTCGCGGCCATGATCGTCGGAAAGTGGAACCCGCTCGGTGCGGCGGCCGCGTGTCTTCTCTTTGGGTTCTGCGAGACGCTCCAGATTCGTCTGCAGGGCGGTGCGATTCCGAACGAGTTCCTGCAGATGTTGCCGTACCTCGTGACGATGATCGTCCTCGCGGGCGTGATCGGCCGCGCCCATCCGCCGGCGGCGGTCGGCAAGCCGTACGAGCCGGAGGCGAAGTGAGCCGGGCGGATGTCGACGAGTGCGTCGCCGTCCTGCGCAACGCGTCGGCCCTCGTGCCGCGCATCGGGATCGTGCTCGGCTCGGGCCTGGGCGGTGTCGCCGATCGCGTCGTGACCGGACGCGACGGGGCCGCGTTTTCAACCGCGGAGCTCCCCCACTGGCCGGCTTCGACCGTGCACGGCCACGAGGGAAAGCTCGTCCTCGGACGCTGGGAGGATACTCCGGTCGTCGTGCTGCGGGGACGGACGCACGTGTACGAGGGCTATCCGCTCGAGCGGGTCACGTTCGCGCATCGGGTCATGGCCGCGCTCGGAATCCACACGCTTCTCGTGACGAACGCGGTCGGCACGTTCAACACGAACTTCGCGCCGGGCGATCTCATGCTCGTGCGCGATCACATCAACGGTATTGGGAAGCGCGGATTGCTGACCGCTGGCGAGATTGCCTCGAACCCGCCGCTCGGGCGCGGCGTCCCGGCGCCCGCCGTGCGCGCGTACACGCCGCGCGTGGCCGCCGTGCTGCGGGCTTCGGCCCTCGAGCTCGGGATCCTGCTGCGCGAAGGCATCCTGCTTGCGGGAACCGGACCGGCCTACGAGACGGCCGCCGAGATCCGGATGGCGCGAAAGCTCGGCGCCGATGCGGCGTGCATGTCGAGCGCCCATGAGATCGACCTGGCTGCGGCCTTGGGGCTTTCGACCGGGGCTGTGTCGTGCATCACGAACTACGGCACGGGGCTCTCGCCTCACCCCCTGACTCACGCGGACGTCCAGGAGGTCGCAGGCCGGGTGGCCTCGCGCCTCGAGGCGCTCCTCGCGCGGGCGATCGGAAGACTCTAGTCGTCTCAAGGCCCGCCCCCCAACTTGCTGCGTCTATGAAGACGGATTGTCAAGGTCGACGGGGTGTCCTCTTCCCACGGCCGCCGCTCACCACGCGTCTATTCGGGGTCTGGATCGCCCCAGGTTTCGCTACGGAGAGCGGGGTCC
>JBOHUC010000089.1:0-2960 GCA_050733935.1 Candidatus Eiseniibacteriota bacterium
CTCCTCGACGGATCGCATCGGATCCGACTTCGTCGTCGCGCCTTGCGGCTGGCCTGCCGGCGCCGCCAACGCGACCACGAGGGGTTTTCAGACAGAGCCTAAGCCTCGCGCTTCGCCTCGCGGGCCAGAAGATCGAACAGCGCTTCCTGCGGCGACTTTCCTTCGTAGAGGAGCGCGCACACCTCGCGCGTGATCGGCGCCTCGATGCCGTGCGCTTCCGCGAGCGCACGCGCGGCCGGTGCGGTCGTCACGCCTTCGGCGACCTGACCGAGATCCTCGAGCACCGTGCCCATTGCTTCCCGGCGCCCGAGCCGCTCCCCCACCCTGCGATTGCGGCTGTGGCGGCTGATCGCGGTCGTGATGAGATCCCCCATGCCCGAAAGCCCGAAGAACGTGTCGCGCCGGGCTCCGAGTGCGGTGCCGAGGCGGCTCATCTCGGCGAGCCCGCGCGTGAGCAATGCGCCCTTCGTGTTGTCCCCGTAACCGAGCCCGTCGCCGACACCGGCCGCGAGCGCGATCACGTTCTTGAGCGCGCTTCCCATCTCGACCCCGACCAGGTCGTCCTGCGTGTACACGCGAAACCGGGGGGAGAAAAACGCCTGCTGCACCTGCTCGGCCCACTCGAGGCGAAGGGCGGCGGCCACGACCGAGGTCGGCACGCCGCGGCTCACTTCCTCCGCGTGACTCGGCCCCACGAGGAGTGCCCGCGGACGATCGCCGAGCTCTTCGTGAAGCACCTCGCTCATGCGTCGCGGCAACCGGCCGTCGTGCACGGGCTCGAGCCCTTTGGTCGCGCAGGCCTCGATTGCCTTTGCCGGCAACACGGGCTTCGCCGCGCGTGCGACCTCCCGAAGAGCGACCGAAGGCACGGCCCAGGTCACGAGGGCGGCATCCTCGAGCGCGGACGGAAGGTCCAACACTACCTCAAGCGTTTCGGGAAGCGCAATGCCCGGCAAGTACTTGCGATTTTCGCCCTCGGCCCGGATCCGCTCCAGGTTCGGGCCGTCCCCGTCCCACAGCCGCACGTGCCAGTCGAGCCCCTGGAGCAGCATCGCGAGCGTCGTGCCCCACGACCCGGCTCCGAGGACCGCGGCTACGCGGCCGGTCGCGCCTCCTTTCATCGATGCTCCTCCCGTTTGGATGCGGCGCCGGTCCGGGCGCGCCGGAGTTGAAACGCGGGCTCCTCCCCCCTGAGCAGGCGCCCGATGTTGGGGGCGTGGCGCACGATCACGAGCAACGCCACGAGGGTTCCGACGACGGCCGTCGCCCGGTCGGTGCGCGCCACGGGAACGAACCACAGCGCGACGCTCATCACCACCGCGGCAGAGATCGAGCCGACCGAGATCCGGCGCGAAACCACGAACGCGATCACGAAGGCCGAGAGTCCGAAGAGGCTCGCGATCGGCGCAACCGCCAACAGCGCACCGGCCGTCGTCGCGGCTCCCTTGCCGCCGCGAAAGCCCGCGAACGCGGTGAACATGTGGCCGAGCACGGCGGCGACGGCTCCGGCGAGCCCCGCGCCCGCACGCCCGCCCGGAAACGAGTCGCCCGCGATCGCGGCGCACACCACGACCCCGAGCGCGCCCTTCGCCGCATCGAGCGCGAACACGAGGAGCCCGAGCGGCGGGCCGAGGACGCGATAGACGTTGGTCGCACCCAGGTTCCCGCTTCCGTGCTCGCGGACGTCCACGCCGCGCGCGATCCCCCCGACCCACAGCGCCCACGGCAGCGAGCCGATCAAATAGGCGGCGAGCACGCCGAGGATGGATCGGATCATCGCTCCCCTATTCGCTCCGCCTGACGTCGAGCCGCACGGTGGCGCCCACGAACCCGAACGAGTCGCGCAGGCGATTCACGAGGAAGCGGTGATACGACGCGTTGATCGCCTCCGGCCGACTCGCGAAGAGCGCGAAGCGGGGCGGCTTCTGCGAGACCTGCGTGATGTAATAGATGCGCGCGGGACGGCCCACGCTCGTCGCGGGCGGCGCTTTCTCGGCCTGCACGCGGCGGAGCCACTCGTTGAGCTCGGACGTGGGAACGCGTTTCCGATTCTCGGCATCGAGCTCGCGCCACAGGCTCCCGAGCTTCCTAAGGCGCGTGCCCTCGTGCACCGAGATCGCGACCGACGGAAGGTCCTTGAGCGTCGGGTAGCGATCCGCCCGCTCGCGCGCGAGCTCCTTGAAGCGCTCCTCCTTCTCGGCCACGAGGTCCCACTTGTTGTACGCGACGATCACCGGCTTCCCGGCTTCCTGCGCGGCCGCGATGACCCGCACGTCCTGGCGCACGAGCCCCTGCGGAGCTTCGGCGACGACCATGACGACGTCGGCGCGCTCGACCGCGCGCAGGGTTCGGAGCGTGGCGAAGAACTCGGCATCCTCGGCGAACTTGGCTTCGTGACGGAGGCCCGCCGTGTCCACGAGCACGAAGCGGCCCTCGGGAGTCGGAAGCTCGCTGTCCACCGCGTCCACCGTCGTTCCGGGACGCGCGTCGACCACCATGCGCTCCTCGCCGAGGAGCGCGTTGACGAGCGAGGACTTTCCGACGTTGGGGCGCCCCACGATTGCGACCCGGATCGCGTCGTCCTCGGGCGCGTGCTCCTCGGGCGGCGGCAGGAGTGTGACGACCCGGTCGAGCAGATCCCCGAGGCCGACCCCCTGCTCGCTCGAGACCGGCATGGGATCGCCGAGGCCGAGGCGGTAGAACTCGGCTTCGACGGGAATGTCGGGATTGTCCGCCTTGTTGACCACGAGGACCGCGGGCACGCCGCGCTTCAGGAGCGAGCGGGCGATCGCGCCGTCGAGATCGGTGACGCCGGTCTTGGCATCGCCCACGAAGAGCGCCACCGCGCACGCATCGAGCGCCATCTCGGCCTGGCGGCGCACGGCCGCCTCGATCCCGTCGGCGATCTCGGGCAGGAACCCGCCCGTGTCGACGAGGAAGAACGGCCGGCCGTTCCACTC
>JBOHUC010000090.1:0-10874 GCA_050733935.1 Candidatus Eiseniibacteriota bacterium
GACCCGGCCCGGGTCTCGATTTACCGCGATTCCCCTGCGGACGCCGCTTTCGGGACCAATCCGCCGAATGCGACCGCGCCCTCGTCGTTCACCGACGGAGCGCTCGTGCTGGTCGGTTTCTTCGACCGGCTCACGGTCACCTTCTCGCGCCAGAACAGCAACGGCAACATCCTGGGCGGGAACGCGGATTCCGGAAACCCGCCGAACGGCACGTGGGTCGGCGGCAGCGCGCTTCCGCTCGTCTCGGCGGGCGGAATTCCGTGCCCGTTCCGGGTGACCGGCGGCTGGCTCGCGCGTCCGGGGAACTTCCCGACCGGCTACTCGGCCCACTTCGACGGCAAGATCGACATCGACTGCCCGACGCCTGCGCAGCCTTCGACGTGGGGCAAGATCAAGAACCAGTATCGCGACTGAGCCGTTCCCGCAGTTGCGGTCCGTGGTGTGCGAACCCCCGGCCCCAAAGGGTCGGGGGTTTCGCTTTGTGCTAGGCTTCTTCGCGGAATCCCCGGGAGGAGTCTCAATGTCCAGAAACCTCGCCCGCATCGCGGGCAGGGCCTTGCTGCTGGGCGCGGCGGCGCCGGTCTCGGCAATGCTGATGACGCTGGCTTCGATACCCGAACCGGCCTGGGCCGCCGGCACCGTGGATCTCTCGTGGAACGCCTGCGCCCCGCTCACGGTGAACCGAAACAGCAACGGCGGCGAGTCGATCTCGCTCTTCGCTTCCGTGGTCGGCCACTCGGAAGCGCACCAGGGATATCAGGTGTGGCTCGTTCTCGGGTCGGCGAGCGGAACGACCCCGGACGCGTGGCAGTTCGAGGCAGAGGGTTGCCACGGCTTCGCGCCGGTGACGATCGATCACGCGAGCCCCGCCGGGCGCACCTGCCCGTCGTTCCAGGGCAGCAATCCCTCGCTCCAGGTCAAGACGTTCGACGATCGTGCCCCGGAAATCGGCCCCGAATACGGCGCCGGCCTGCGTCGCATCGTGCTCGCGAACGCATATCCGGCCGGAGTCTCGGCCGTGAGCAGCGCCCAGCGCTACTTCCTCATGCGCGTCTTGTTCGATCACTCGCTCTCGACGACCGGCCCGGGGAGTCCGGGCTCGACCTGCGGCGGACTCGAGACTCCGGTCTGCGTCCTGCTCGTCGAGCGGAAGCTCACCTGGCTCGACCCGAACGGCGTCGAGCTGCCGTTCTCCTCCGGGCAGTCGTACGTGACGTTCAACGATCTTCAGAACGAGGCCCGATGCTCGGGGAATCGCGTGATCGATCGAACGTGGGGCGCGATCAAAGGGGAGTACCACCGTTGAGCCCTCCCGTGAGCTCGCGTGCATGACCGGCCCGCCGCCGAAACGCGACGTGCGCCACCTCGCTGAGCCGGCGAAGTACGACGAGGCGAGCACGCTCGATCCCGAGTTCTGGTATCGCCCGGACATGGGACTCCAGCAACTCGAGCGCCTTCGCTTCCCGTATTTCGTCGAGGGGTTCGGACCGTTCGAAGGCAGGAGCGTGCTCGACGTGGGCTGCGGCGGCGGGATCCTGGCCGAGGACCTGGCGGCCGCCGGCGCGCGCGTCGTGGCGGTCGATCCGTCGGCCAGGACGATCGAAGTCGCGCGCGCCCACGCGAAGAGCCGCGGCCTTGCGATCGATTACCGCGTCGGCTTCGCGGAGGACCTGGCCGAGTCGGGCGCGTACGACGCGGTCTTCGCGGTCGACGTCCTCGAGCACGTGGCCGACCTCGGGCGCACTCTCGACACGTGTGCGCGGGCGCTCCGTCCGGGCGGCCACTTCGGATTCCTGACTCACAACCAGACGCTCGAGGCGTTCACCGAGATCATCTGGAAGTGGGAATACCTGGGCGAATCCGCGAAGGGCGGGCACGACTTCCACAAGTTCATCACGCCGGACGATCTTAGGCGGTGGCTCGCGGAGCGCGGCCTCGCTGTACGGGACATCACCGGCATCGCGTGGACCGAGCCGCCGTCGCTCGTCCCCCAGCCGACGGTGAGCTACCTGGGGTACGCGCAAAAGTCCGCGACGCCTGCGCGCGGATGACCGCTCCCGCCTCGCCCGCGCCGTTCGACAGCGAGCGCGCGGCAAAGAAAAACTTCAACCTCGCGGTCTGGAACGGCATCCTCTTCCTCATCGGAGAGACGTTCATCGACAGCGCGACCGTGCTCGCCCTGTTCGTGAGCCGCCTCACCGATCGCAACTGGCTCGTCGGGCTCGCGGTTTCGCTCCACGAAATCGGCTGGTATCTGCCGCAGATCCTCACGATTCCCATGCTCGAGCGCCGGGCGCTCCGGCTTCCGCTCTACCGGAAGGTGGCGTTCGTGCGGGTCGGCGGTCTTGCCGTCGTGACGGCGGCGATCTTCCTTCTCGGAGACCGCGAGCCCGGTCTTCTGCTCGCAATCTTCCTCGCGGGGTTCTCCTGTTCGCGTTCGCCAGCGGATTCGCGGCCGTGTCGTTCTACGACGTCGTGGGCCGCACGATCCCGATGAGCCGCCACGGGAAGCTCTGGGCGTATCGCCTGTTCTTCGGGGGAATCCTGTCCGCGCTGTGCGGGCTCGCCATCGGAGCCATCCTCGCGTTGCCCGAGTTCTCGCTCCGCTTCGGGATCCTGTTCGCGCTCGCGACCCTGTTCGTCGGTCTCGGGACCGGTGCATTCACGCGCTGCGACGAGCCCCCGGTCGAGGTGAGCCGGAAGGCGCTCCACATGGGGGTGCACCTCCGGGAGAACCTGCGCGTCGCCTGGGGCGACAGTGCTTTCCGCGCGCTGTTCGGCACCCGGGTGGCGCTCGCGGCCGCCGGCATGGCGACGCCGTTCTACGTCGTGTACGCGGTACGCGGCCTGGGTCTGCCCGCGCTGGTCGTCGCCGGATTCGTCTCGGCGAAGATCGCGGGCTTCGT
Source organism: Candidatus Eiseniibacteriota bacterium (assembly GCA_050733935.1). Classification (GTDB taxonomy): domain Bacteria; phylum Eisenbacteria; class RBG-16-71-46; order RBG-16-71-46; family DASYSL01; genus JBOHUC01. The sequence goes on from JBOHUC010000090.1 coordinate 2,907, forward strand.
GTCCTCGAATCTCCTGTGGCAGCGGGTGGCTTCGCGCCACGGGCCGACCGATCTCATGCGCCGGGTCACGGTGATCTCGGCCGCAGGGCCGCTCATCGCCCTGACCGCGGGCGTCGCTCCCGAGCCCGCGCGCGGTCCCCTGCTCATTGCGACTTTCTTCCTGCTCGGGGCGTCCGTGAGCGGCACGAGCATCGCGTTTCAGAGTCTCCTGCTCGGGATCGCGCCGGCGGCCCGGCGGCCGTCGTACGTCGGGCTCATGAATTCGTTCGTCGGGCCAGCGACCGCACTCCCGGCGCTCGGCGGACTGCTCGTGGACTACACGGCTCCGTGGGTGGTCTTTGGACTTTCGGTTGCGTGCGCGGCGCTTGCGTTCGGGCTCGCAGGGAGGCTCCCGAGGGGAGTGACGATCGAAGCGACCCGTCCGCCGGGACGGGAGGGAGAACCCGAGCAGGCCTGAGTGGCCGGCTAACCGTCCGGCCGGGAACCCTTCGGACGGTCCATGGCGAACCGTTCCCCGAGCTTCGTGTAGAGGTTCTTCCCGAGGCGCGCGATGGGGCGGAGTCGAGCCGGGTCCACGATGGGCGCCCCGCCGCCGGGCCCAGACGCCGCCTTCGCACCGGGCTCGGCGGGTTCGAGAAGATCGTCCCGCAGGTGGAACCAGACAACCTCGCCGATCACCAGCCGTGTGTCGTGGGGCTCACGTCCGACCGGGATCACCTGGTGGGAACGGCATTCGAGCGAATACCCGGCCTCCGCGACCCGGGGGGCCGCGACGCGGACGCTCGGAACGGGCGTAAGACCGGTGAGTGCGAACTCGTCGACATCCGGATCCCAGTCCCCGGCCGCGCGGTTCACGGCCTCGGCCAGCTCTTCGGTGGCGGAGTTCACGACGAACTCCCCGGTCTCGAGGATGTTGCGCGCGGTGTCCTTCACGGCTCCGCTCCGCGTCGAGACGGAGATCGCAAGCAAAGGCGGATCCGACGCGACGCCCATGAAGAACGAAAACGGAGCGAGGTTGTGCCGTCCGCCTGGGTCGCGCGTCGAGACGAACGCGATGGGGCGCGGCACGATGAGGCTTATGAGAAGCCGGTAACGCCGCGAAACGGAGAGCTCCGCGGGATCGATCTGCACTCAGCGATACCGGAGCAGCGCGCCCACCCCTCCGCGGGCATCGAATTCCGGGACCGCCCTGGGCTGGATGAAACGAACGCGCGCTCCCTGCGCCTGGGCCTGGGCCCCCATTTCCTCGTGTAGCGGAACCGCTTCGACCGTTTCGCGCCCGCAGACGGTGCAGGCGCGCGGCGGCTCTCCCGGCGCGAACGTCCGGCAGCTTCGGCAGGCCCAGCCGCTGCCTCCCGAAGGAAATCCCTCGCTCAGGACGAGCTCGGAGACCCGCGACTCGCGAAGGGCGATGAGCGTCTTCTCGAGCCCGATCGCCGAGCCCCCTTCGCCGACGCCATCGAGCAGGCGCTCGGCGAGCGTACGGCGCTCGACGGCCTCCTGCGCCTGGATCAGGCGCTCGACTTCCGCGGCCAACTCGTGTTCCGGGATCCGGATGTCCCAGTGGTGGTGCTCGCCCAGCAATCGCTCGCGCGCTGGATGCGAGAGCTCGGACAGGAGCGTGGGGACGATCGGATCGTCGCCGCCGATCAGGACATACGACGCTCCGGACTCACGCAGGAGCTCGTCGAGCGCCTGGATCGCCTGCCGGGCATGCTTCTGCCACGCGTTCTCGACGTGGCGCTGAACGTTGGCGGGATCGGCCTCGCCCGCGTTCTTGGGCTTGTGGAGCACGGGGTTTCGGACCTCGCGCCGGGTCTCGATCGCTCCAAGCCCGATCACGAACAGCCGGGCGGTGTTCGTGTTCGCGACCAGGACCGCCGCCCTGCGATAACGATCCGCCGCTTTGAGGAGCGGGAAGAGCGTTGGCAGGGGCCCGACGGTCACGAGGTTCTCCGCGAACTCGATCGGCACCTGGACCGCGTCGAACACGTCGTCGTCCGCATAGCAGGCGAAGACTGCCGCGCCCTTGGTCGTGTCCTTGATGTCGTAGTCGAGGTAGTGCTGCACGCGGCTGAAGTCGACCGCGAGGCTCTCGTGCTCGGGCGAGCGGGGCTTGAACGCCTTGAGCTCTTCCGCCATGCGCTTCTTGAGGAAGGGGCGGTACGTGGTCATCTGCGCGCCGACCGGCCGCGTGTTCACGTAGACCGAGAGCACGGGCCACGTCGAAGGGCCCCGGGCAGCAAGCCGCTTCAACGTGTTGAAGATCCGCATGCGATCCTCCTGACCGGCATGCGAAGGTGCGCGCGAGACGGGAGACGATGGAGTGTGCATCGTTCGACCTGTCTGGTCGGAAGCCGGGGGGCTCCGGGTGATCCGCCCGCAGTGTAGACTGACCCCAGCCTGCACTAGGCGAGGATCAGGTCTACGATCTCCGCAACCGAACGTCCGTCCACGGGGATACGGACGTCTGCCTGTTCATACCCCGAACGCCGCTCTTCGAGAAGGCGTCGTGCCTCCTCCCGGTCGCCGAACAGAGGGCGTGCTGCATCGTCCTGGCAGCGCGAGAGGATCAAGTCGAACGGTGCGTCGAGCCAGACCGTTCGCCCGCGGGTTGCGATCCAGTGGCGGTTCGCCGGGTCGGCGAACAGACCACCGCCGGTGGCGACCACCGCTCCCCCGCCCAAAAGCGGGCCCAGCTCCCGGAGCGCTTTCGCCTCGCGGATCCGGAATCGGGGCTCCCCCTCGGACTCGAAGAGCTCCCGGATGGTTTGTCCGGCCTCCGCCTCGACGCGGGCATCCACATCATAGAACGGAACCCCCAACCGGCTCGCAAGGGCCCGTCCAACGGTGGTCTTCCCCACCCCCATGAACCCGACCAGAAAGAAGACCGGGGTCATGCCGGGGGGAGGGCTCCCACCCAATCCGCAGCATACCCGATCCCCCGTATTGCTTGCGGGAAGGATTCAGTTATTTCGGTTTGACGGCGTATCAAAATGCAATACACTCCTTGGGCGCTCCCCTCTCCAGGCGGGTTCCCCTTCGGACCCGTCAGCGCTCAAATTTCTAACCATGACGCAGGGCTGCGTCTAGCCGTGACTTGAGCCTCGCAAGGACGCGGTGACCGGCGCTACGCGGGATCGCGAGCGGCGGCGGTTTCCGAGAGGGGGCGATTGCACACAGACATTGATAGGGGCGTTTTCCGATCCAAGCGCCAAACCTCGTGGCCCACGGACCCGGGCCTTCGCATCCGCGTTCCGAATTCTTCTCTCTTGTTATGGAGGTAGAGGCCAACATGAACCGCTCCTTCATCGGGCGAATCGGCCTGACGGCGCGTCTCGTTCGCTGTAGTCGAAACGCCGCTGTCTCGCTGGCCACGGTTGCCGCGCTCGCGCTTCCCGCGCTCGCCGGCGCCGGCGTCGGTCCCCCCGCGATCGACGGCAACATTACCGACCTCATCGCTTACGGCGCCGCCATCAACCAGGACTGTCTCGACACGGCGAACCTGCCGGTCGATCAGCAGCCGGTCGCCGGCGACGTCTGCAAGACGAACGCCCTGCTCATCCCCTGCAATGCGGCGCAGGTCGCCTGCACGGGAGGCGGAACCTACTTCGAGAACGGCTACGATCTGACGCGCGCCGTCGCGGCCTATGACCGCGCGAATCAGACACTGTATCTCGGCATTCGCGTCGCGGGCATCATTGGCGACTCGGACGGCAATGCAACGCCGGACGCGGGCATCGGCTGCGCGCCGCCGCTCAATCCGGGCGAACAGCGCATTCAGGACCCCGCCGGCATCGGGTTCAACGAGGGTTACAACTGGGGACTCGATTCCGACTGTGACGGCCTCGACGACATCTTCGTCACCATCACAGGCGGCTCGGGTGGCGTGGCCACGGTTTCGGTCATCGGCGCCCCCGCCGGGGCAACCCTCGGCGCGTTCGCGAACGACGATCTCGAAGTCCGGATCCAGGGCATCGACCTGCCGTTCCAGTTCGGCATGACCTCCTTCGTCGGCTCGACGACGGACGGCCTGTCCGAGGACGCCTCGAACCGCGTCCGCTGCGGCCCGCCGGACATCAATGTCGAGATCGAGAAGATTGCGACTCCGCCCACGATCTGCCCGGGTCAGAACACGACCTTCACGATCACTGTCCGGAACACGGGCGAGGTGCCGCTCACCACGAATCTCACGGACCTGCTGCCGGCCGGCCTGACGTTCAACAACGCCGTCACCGGAGACTTCGCGGTCTGCAACCAGGTGGGCCAGCTGATCACCTTCTGCGAGATCGTGATCCCGGTCGGTGAGTCGCGCACGGTCAGCTTCCAGGCCCTCGCGGCGAACGACTGCCTCGGCCTCGTGACGAACTCTGCCACGGTCGTCGGCACGTTCAGCGACGTGTGCATCCTCGCGCTCAACGACAATCAGCCGCTGCGCGTGGAGGCCACCGATACGGCGGACGTGACCTGCCAGGCAGTTCCGTGCGTCACGCTCGAGGTGACCTGCAATCCGGAACGCGCTTGCCCGGGCACGCCGATCACGGTGACCGCGACGGCGACGAATTGCGGCCAGGGCCCCGAGGACATCACCATCACGCTCGAGGGTCAGAGCCAGACGTTCCCCAACATCGGCCCCGGCGGGACCGCCACGTTCACGCGGGTCATTCCGATGCCCGAGTGCACGGACGGTGAGCTGGTGTCGTTCGACGGCGAAGCCACCGCTACGACCGGCTGCGGGACGACTCCCGAGCCGGCGCGCGACAATTGCACCGTCGAGTGCCTGCAGCCGCAGGTTTCGATCGAGAAGTCGGTCGACCCGGTCGGCCAGGTGGCACAGGGCACGACTCTGCACTACACGATCACGGTCACGAACACGTCGAAGGACGTGACGCTGACCAACGTGCGGGTCGTGGACACGCTGTGCGACGACGCCGAGTACCAGAACAACGCGAACCCGGCGGCGGACTCCGAGCCCCCGATCGGCTCGAGCGGTCAGGTTGTCTGGACGCTCGCGAGTCTTGCTCCGCAGGGAGTCGCTACGTTCAGCTTCGATGTCCGGATTCGCGAGCTGGCTCCTCCGGAGTGCGAAGACGCGAATCGGTCGTGCACGAACAATGTCACGGTCGAGGGCTTCTGCGGCGATGCGCGCGCGGATGCCAGCGCCAGCGTCACGACGCCGATCGAGCCGTGCGTCGAAGAGGGAATCTGCCGCCTGACCGGCGGTGGCTGCCTCAACGAAGACGGCGACAATCGCGGCCACAAGCAGAGCACGTTCGGCGGGAACTCGAGCCCGTTCCACGAGGGCGGCGGTCCCACCGGCAACGAGTGGCAGCACGTGTATCGTGACGGCCGGACGATCCTGTTCAACTGGCACAGCCACGATGCACACGTGATCCGCTGCACCGTCGTCGAGCCCGGTCCGTGCCATCCGCCGGCCGTGAACACGCGGGCCGACTTCGTCGGCACCGGCCAGTACAGCCTCGGCGCCGGCAGCCGGACCGAAGACGGCAACATGGTGGCCTACATCATCGACCACCGTGAGGGCTCCTGTAACCGCAACACGCGCGACGAGTACAGCATCATCGTGCGCACGGGTCTCGAGATCGGTGCTGGCGAGATCGTGTTCCAGACCTCGGGTGAGATCGATTGCGGCAATCTCCAGATCCACGAGACGCCGGCCCGCCTGTTCGGCGGCGGCGCCGAGATTCCGGACACGGAGATCGCGGCGGATCTTTCGAAGCTCGCGATGCTGAATCGTGCGGTTCCGAATCCGTTCTCGGCTTCGATGAGCTACTCGTTCCAGGTCGCCGAAGGCAGCTCGCAGTCGGTGGACGTGGGCGTGTACAACGTCGCAGGCCGGCTCGTGAGCCATCTGGCTCAGGGCGAGCGGGCTCCTGGAATCCACACGGTGACGTGGGACGGACGGAGTGCGGACGGAGCGCGGGTGGCCGCGGGCGTCTACTTCGTGAAGGCCCGGATCGGTGCGAGCGCACCGAACGTCACGCGCGTGATCTACGTGCAGCCGTAGAGCTTCGAAGCGTCGGGGATTTCTGAAGTGAATCACTAGGAAATCCCGAAGTCATCGGCCCACCCCGGAGCATCGGGGTGGGCCGTTTCGTTTTGGTTCGTTGCCTAAGTGTCGCGGCCGGAAATTTTTTCGGAGATGGCGCAAAAACAGGCTGGAAATGCTTGACCACTGCAGAGCAAAAGTGACCTACTCAGGGTCGCTTTACCGGCAGTTTTTCCATTTGATGAGTGTTCCTCCTTCTAGCTGCAATTGCGCCGCCACGCCTTTGCACCGCTTCAATAGCCGCAGTTTCAAAGAACGTCCATCGATTCGCCGCCAGAACTGCTCCCTGCGTTGCTGGAGGTTCCTATGAACACCTCGCGCCAGCATCCGTGTCGGATGAACATCTTCCGAGCGGGAGCGCGAGTGCGGTGCACATGTACCGTGCTCGCGTTTTTGTTCGGCCTTGTCTTCACCGCCGCGCTTCCCCTAAGCGCGCACGCGGGTGCCGCACCCCCGACCGTGGATGGCAACATCGCGGATCTGATCAGCTACGCCGCGTCGATCAATCAGGGATGTCTCGACACCGAGAGCCTCACACCGGATTCGAGACCGAAGCCGGGCGACGTCTGCAAGACGAACGCCTTGCTCATTCCCTGCACCGCGCCGCAGACGCCCTGTCCGGCCGGCGGCGGCAACTACTTCCAGAACGGCTACGACCTCACACGTGCGGTCGTGGCCTATGATCGAACCACCCGCACGCTCTATCTCGGGCAGCGCGTGGCCGGAATCGTCGGTGACTCCGACGGCGACGGAAACCAGAACCCGGGAGTGGGTTGCACGCCTGCGCTCAACGTGGGCGAGCAGCGCATCCAGGACAGTCCGGGAATCGGGTTCCAGGAGAGCTACTCCTGGGGGATCGACGTCGATTGCAACGGCAAATCCGACATCGTCATTCGCACCACGACCGGCTCGGGCACAAGCGTCGGGCTCGAGGTGCTCGGGACGACGGCCGGCGCGACTCAGGGCGCCTTCAACGGATCCGAGATCGAGGGCCGGGTGCAGAACATCGACCTGCCGTTCATCTTCGGCATGGTGGCGTTCTCGGGTTCGACGTCGGATGGGCTTTCGGAAGACGCCACGAATGCCGTCCGCTGCGGGCCGCCCGACGTGGACCTTGCGATCACGAAGCAGGCGAATCCGCCGACGATCTGCCCGGGTGCGACGACCGAGTTCACCATCACGGTGCAGAACACGGGCGATGCGCCTCTCACCACGACCCTCACCGACCCCCTGCCGACCGGGCTCACGTTCGACAACAACGTGACCGGGGATTTCACGCTCGACAACGCCAATGGCAACGTCGTGACGTTCCAGCCGCTCGTAATCCCCGCGGGTCAAACGCGCACAGCGCGATTCCGCGTGCTGGCGAGTCCGAGCTGCCTCGGGGAGGTCACAAATACGGCCTCCGCGGCCGGGACGTTCACCGAAGCGTGTCTCGATAGGATCGGTGAACCGCTTTCGGTCACACGCACGGCTTCGGCCACGGTCACCTGCCAGGCTCCTCCCTGCGTCGAGCTCACGGTCAATCCGCTGGCTCCGCAGTGCGAGGGCACGCCGGTCACGATCACGGGCTCGGTCCGGAACTGCGGGGCCACGGCCTCCACGATCGTCGTCCAGCTTTCGGGCGGCGGCTCGGCGAACGTCGGATCGGTGGCCGCGGGTGCCAGTGCCAACTGGAGCATCGCGGCCGGGAACCTAGACTGCATCGAGGGGAACACACGGACCTACAACCTGACCGCGACCGCGACGGGCGCCTGCCCGCCGAACGCGACCGACACGGAGTCGGTCACGATCACGTGTCAGTCGCCGCCATGCGTCGAGCTCACGGTGAACCCGCTCGGACCGCAGTGCGAAGGCACGCCGGTCACGATCACGGGCTCGGTCCGGAACTGCGGGGC
>JBOHUC010000091.1:0-10771 GCA_050733935.1 Candidatus Eiseniibacteriota bacterium
CCGCCTCCTCCGCCCCCGCCGCCTCCGCCTCCCGGGTTCTGCTGCTCGGGATTCGGCTCGGGCTCCGGCGGATTCCGCTTCTCCTCCTCGGCCCGGAGCTTCCGCAGCGTGAGCTCGTAGTTGAAGCGCGCGTCGGCGTCGCGCGGCCTCTTCTCGAGCGCTTCGCGGAACGACGAGAGGGCTTCGCGATAGCGCTCCTGCCGGAACTGCGCGTCCCCGCGTCCGTAGGCCGCCTGTCCTTCGAGCGACGGCTTCTTCGAGCGCGCACGTGCGAACGCTTCCTCCGCCGCGCGGTACTGTCCGAGCCGGTAGAGCGCGGAGCCCAGATTCGTGAGGAGCGCGGGATCGTCCGGCCGCTTGCGAAGCGCTTCCTGATAAACGCGCGCCGCGCCGCGGAAGTCCCCCTTCTGATAGAGCCGGTTTCCTTCGACGAGCGGATGCTCGGCGCGCGCCGGCCGCACACCGGCGAGCGGCACGAAGAGTTGCAGGAGCGTGAGGCCGCCGGCGACGAGCGGCACGAGTGCTGCGCGCGAGCGCGGGATGCCGCGCGCGGGAGGCGTGCGCGCCGCCTCGCGCCGCCACGCCCCGATCGACCAGCGCTCGGGCAGGAGCCAGGAGACGACGAGCAGGATCCACGCAAGGAGGGCAAACCACCAGAAGCGCTCGACGACCCGCGACCCGAGACGCCCTTCGCGCGCGCCGCGGCCGACCGTGCCGAGGGCGGCCTTGAGTCTCCGGAGCTCGCCGCCCGGATGGTCGGCCGCGAAGTACTGGCCGCGCGTCCGGCGCGCGAGCTCGCGCAGGCCTTCCGAGTCGAGACGGCTGATGACCGGCTGCCCGTTGGCATCCTGCTTGACGCCGATCTGGAGACCGTTCGGATCGAGGAGCGGAATCGTCTCGCCGCCCGGCGTGCCCACGCCGACGGCGAACACGCGCACGCCCCGTCGCTGGACGAGGACGCCGCCCGTTTGAAGGCCGCCCTCGAGATCCTCGCCGTCGGTGAAGAGCACGATCGCCTGCTCGCTCGCATCCCCCTCGGGCAGGACCCGGAGGGCCGCGCGCAACCCGCGCCCCAAATCCGAGCCGGGAGTCGAGATCGTGTTCTCCCCGAGCGTCTCGATGAGGAGCCGCACGGCCGACGCGTCGAGCGTGAGCGGCGAGAGCGCGACGGCGTCCCCTGCGAACGCGACGACGCCGACGCGATCGCCCGCGAGCCCGTCGAGGACCGACAGCGCTTCGCGGCGCGCTTCGTCGAGCCGGGACGGCGGCACGTCGCGCGCGTCCATGCTCCGCGAGACGTCGAACACGAACACGATGTCCGAGCCCTGCGACGTGACCTTGACGACCTCCTCGCCCCAGCGCGGTCCGGCGGCGGCGACGACGAGGAGTGCCAGGGCGGCGATCCGAAGGCCCCAGCGCAGGCGCCGCTGGCCGTCCGGCTCGGCGGACGACAGCGCTCCCGCGAGGCGGCCGGCGAACGACTCGAGCGCCCAACGCCGGCGGCGCTCGTAGCGCGTGAGCATGAGCACGAGCACGACGACGAGCGCGAGCCCGAGCACGAGCAGATCCGGACGGGCCCAGCGGATCACGGCACCCTCTGCCATAGCGTGAGCGAAAGCCCGTAGCCCACGGCGAGGAGGATCGAGGCGACGAACGCGAGCTCGGGACCACGGTCGCGCCACTCCGAGTAGGCGGCGCTCGTGAGCTCGGACTTCTCCATCTGATCGATCTGGCGGTAGATGTTCACGAGCGCCTGGCTGTCTTTCGCGCGGAAGTAGCGTCCGCCGGTGCGGCTTGCGATCTCGCGCAGCGTCGTCTCGTCGATCCGCACCTGCACCTGCTCGTAGCGCCGGCCGAAGATCGGATCGTCGACCGGGAACGGCGCGATGCCGCTCGTTCCGACGCCGATCGTGTAGACGCGCACGCCGAGCGCTTTCGCGAGGTCGGCCGCGGTCAGAGGATCGATCGAGCCGCGGTTGTTCTCGCCGTCGGTGAGGAGGATCACGACCCGGCTCTTCGCCCGGCTCGTCCTCAGTCGATTGAGCGCGGTCGCGAGCCCCATGCCGATGGCCGTGCCGTCTTCGACCATTCCAAAGTCCACGCGGCCCAGGAGATCGGTGAGCACGCCGTGGTTGAGCGTGAGTGGACATTGCGTGACCGCCGTGCCGGCAAAGATGACGAGCCCGAGCCGGTCGTGCGTGCGTTGCCCGACGAAGCTCTGCGCGACGGACTTCGCAACAGCCAGGCGGTTGTCGGGCTGGAGGTCTTCGGCCCGCATCGAGGTCGAGACGTCGAGGGCGAGCACGATGTCGACACCGCGTCCCGAGAGCTCGTTCTCGCGGAATCCCTTCTGCGGGCGCGCGAGTGCCACCGTCACGAGCACCATCGCGATCGCATACAGCGCGTAGAGAATCGGGCGCGTGCGATCGCGCGCCCGCTGCGGAAGCCAGGCGACCGCGGAGAAACCGAGCGACGGCCAGAGGTCGAGCCGCGTCTTCCGCCTGAGGAGCGCAAGGAGGCCCACGAGGGGCAGGAGGAGAAGCATCCACGGGAGGAGCCAGCGCATCAGGCGGCTCCTTCCGTTGGAGTGCCCGGAGCGGCGGGACCGGGCGGCTCGTTCGCCGTGGCCGACACGGGCTCCGCCGGCGCCGGGGCCCAGGTGTCGATCAACCGCGACGCAGTGCCCTCGGCCTCGTGCGCGCGCGGCGCGTCGTACGGACGGCGCGCGAATTTCGTGAGGTCGCACGCTTCGAGGATCCCGCGCAGATCGGCGACGTCGCTCACGGCGGCAAAGCCGCGCGCGATCAGGCGGCGCGCGAGCTCGCTCGTCGTGTCCCCCGGCTGGGGCGCGCCGAAGCGCCGCTCGACGAAGCGGTGGAGGAGATCGGCGAGCTCGGTCCCGTGCTCGAGCGTCTTGCCGGCTTCCGGAAGCCTTCGGGCCACGAGCGCCTCGAGCCTGCGGCGCGCTTCGATCTCGGGGGCCTCGAGCGGCACTTGAGGCGCCACGACCTCGAGCGGTTTCCGCCTGCGCTTGAGCCAGCGCCGGACGAGAAAGATCACAAGCGCGAGCGCGGCGAGCCCGACGGCGATCCAGAGCCACGGCACGAGCGCCCACCACGGCGGCGGCACGATCGGCTTCAAATCCTTCAGCGGCGGCTCGGGACCGCGGAGCGGAACCGTCGGCACGATCACGAGCCACGCGGTCGGGAAGCGCCCCTCGCGCGGCTCCTCCCCCGCGATCCGAAAGCGCATCGGAACGCCGGGCAGCGCAAACGCACCGAGCGCGAACGGCTGAAGGGAAGCGGTGAGCCGGTGCTCGCGCTGGCCCCCGTTCCCCGAGACCGTCTCGACTTTCCAGTCCGTCCAGTGATGCGTCGAGTCGTCGGCCGGACGCGCAGGAAAGGAGACGGTCGCTCCCTTCGGGAGCCAGATGCGATAGCGCAGCGTGACCGGATCGCCGAGTCGCACGGTATCCGGCCGCACTTCGGTCGAGACCGGAACGGGCCGGCGCGGAGAAGTCTGCGCCGCCGCCGTCCCAGGAACCGCGACAACGCCCGCGGCCACGGTGACCGCGATCGTCAGCGCCACGTGCGCGAGCGCTCGAGCCCGCACGAAGCGCGTCATCGTCTCCTCCGGCGGCGCTCGTTGAAGAAGCGAAGGAGCGGCGGCAGGTACGACGACGCGGTCGAGAGCGGGACCGCGTCGGCGCGGCTCGCGGCGAGGAGCTTCTGCGTGCGCGCGCGCCCCTCCGCGCGCGCCAGGCGATAGCTCTCGCGCACGCGCGGATCGCTCGTATTGAGCCAGCGCCTGCGGCGGGTCTCGAGATCCTCGACGATGACCCGCCCGACCGCCGGGAGCACGGCTTCGCGCGGGTCCTCGACCCAGAGCGCGATCAGATCGTGGCGACGGCTCGTGATGCGAAAGAGGCGCGTGTCGATCGGGGTGAGGAAGTCGGACAGGAGGAAGACCACGGCACGCCGATGGAGCACGCGGTTCATGAAATCGAGGCCCGACGCCCAGACGGTGCCCCGGCCCTCGATCGAGTGCGTCAGGAGCTCGCGCACGATCCGAAGGATCTGCGTGCGCCCCTTCGCGGGCGGAACGAACAGCTCGAGCCGGTCGGAGAACAGGACGAGCCCCACCTTGTCCGCGTTCTTGAGGGCCGAGAAGGCAAGAAGCGCCGCGATCTCGGCCGCGAGCTCGCGCTTGCTGGTCGAGCCCGAGCCGAACTCGAGCGAGCCCGAGACGTCGACCGCGAGCATCACGGTGAGCTCGCGCTCCTCGGTGAAGCGCTTGACGAACGGCGTGCCCATGCGCGCGGTCACGTTCCAGTCGATGTCGCGCACTTCGTCGCCGGGCAGGTACGGCCGCACTTCGGAGAACTCCATCCCGCGGCCCTTGAACACGGACTCCGACTGGCCGGCGAACACCTCTTCGACGAGCCGGCGCGTGCGGATCTCGATCCGTCGGACGCGGCGGAGAATGTCGCGGGTTTCGAGCGCGATCGGGGCCATGGGAGGGACGGGAGGCGCGGGACCGGAAGCCGTGTCGCGACCGGTGTCGCGCGCTACGGTACCCGGACTTTCTCGAGCACGCGGCGCGCGAGCTCCTCGCCGGAGGTCTCCTCCGCCTCCGCCTCGTACGTGACGTGGATGCGGTGGCGCAGGACGTCGAGCGCGATCGCCTTGATGTCGTCCGGTGTCACGTACGCGCGCCCTTCGAGGAGCGCGTGGCCGCGCGCGGCCTGCACGAGAAAGATGGTTGCGCGCGGGGAGGCGCCGTAGGAGATCAAGTGCTTGATCTGGAGGCCGTAGCGCTCGGGGTCGCGCGTCGCGTGGACGATGTCGAGCACGTAGTCCTGGATCTTCTCGTCCACGTACACCTCGGAGATCGCCGCGCGCGCGGATAGGACGTCCTCGCGGCTTGCGACCGGGCGCGGCTCGGGAAGCTCGGAGAGGCCGGCGCGTTTGAGGATCTCCTTCTCCTCGTCGCGCGTCGGGTAGTCGACCTTGAGCTTGAGCATGAAGCGGTCGCTCTGCGCTTCGGGCAGGGGGTAGGTCCCCTCCTGCTCGATTGGATTCTGGGTCGCGAGCACGAGGAACGGCGGCTCGAGCCGGTGCGTCTCGTCCCCGATCGTGACCTGGCGCTCCTGCATCGCCTCGAGAAGGGCCGACTGGACCTTGGCGGGAGCGCGGTTGATCTCGTCAGCGAGCACGAGGTGCGCAAACACGGGTCCCCTCTTCGCGGTGAACGTGCTGTCGCGCGGGTTGAAGACGAGCGTGCCGGTCAGGTCGGCGGGCAGGAGGTCGGGCGTGAACTGGATGCGCTTGAACTTGAGCCCGAGGGCCCCGGCGAGCGTCCGGACGGCAAGCGTCTTCGCGAGCCCGGGAACGCCTTCGAGCAGGAGGTGCCCGTCGGCGATCAATCCGATCAGGAGTCGGGAGACCATGTAGTCCTGCCCGACGATCACGCGGCCCACTTCCTTGCGGATCGCATCGGCGCGTTCCGCCGCGCGCGTGACCCGTTCCGTCGCCCTGCCGGTTTCGAGACTCATGCATCCTCCGTGATGGGTCGTTTCAAGCCGTCGTAAGCCATTTCATCAGAAGGACTCGCGCGCGGCAAGCGCGGATCAGTACGAGCTCACTTGCCGGAGGACGGAGAGGAGCCGACTCCCGGCGAGCCACGTGCCCACCAGCATGAGGAAGCACCCGACACCGAGCAGCGCCTGGAACAGGAGGCTCCCCTCGAGCTCGAGCACGCGTCCGTGACGCAGGATGCCGATGCGCTCGAACGGCAGGAGCGGCAGCGTGAGCCACCCCGCAATTCCCGAGAGGAACATGCGCGGAATGCTCTGCGCGACCTTCCGCGCCTCGCGCCGCCTTTCCGCGAGGATCCGGTCCGCCTCGATGAGCCGCGTGCGGATCGCGTGGTCGAGCTCGGACGCCTGGCGCCCGAGCGCCTGGCCCGACGCCTGCGCGGTTTCGAGGGCCGGCACGAGCACGGCGAGGTTCGGCGTGTCGGCCGGCGGATCGAGCGAGACTTCGATTTCGACCGCAAGCTCGAACAGACTCTTCCCGGCCGCATCGTTCCGGCCCCACGACGACTCGACGTGGCGCAACACGTTGTTGAACTGGACGAGTGTGGCCCAGTCCTTCTCGACGCGGCGGACCCGGAGCCGGCTCCGCAGAATGCCGAAGATGAACGTGACGCCGAGGAAGAAGAGCCAGAGGGCGGGAAAGCGAAGGGCCAGGATCGAGGCCGTGCTCATCGCGACTACGAACGCGCGAGGATCTGGTGCACTCCCTGGTGCAGCGGATAGCCCGACGTGAGCTCCTCGACCCGTGTGCGGACGCGCGCGAGATGGGCGTCGTCGCCCGGCTTTTCGAGCGCGAGCCCGATCAGCTCGGCGATCGTCTCCATCTCCGCCTCGCGCATGCCGCGGGTCGTCACGGCCGGCGTGCCGACGCGCATGCCGCTCGTGGTCATGGGCTTTTCGGGATCGAACGGGATCGCGTTCTTGTTGACGGTGATGCCCGCCTTCTCGAGCGCGGCCTCGGCCGCCTTGCCCGTGAGGCTCTTCGGGCGCAGGTCGACGAGCAGGAGATGGTTGTCGGTGCCGCCCGAGACGAGCCGGAAGCCGCGACCGCCGAGGCCGGACGCGAGCGCCTTCGCGTTCGCCACCACCTGCTTCTGGTAGGTCTTGAAGCCTTCCGTGAGCGCTTCGCCGAGACACACGGCCTTGGCCGCGATCACGTGCATGAGCGGACCGCCCTGCATCCCGGGGAAGAGGCTCTTGTCGACCGCGGCCTGGAGCTCGGGGCCGCACAGGACGAGCCCGCCGCGCGGACCGCGCAGCGTCTTGTGGGTCGTGGTCGTCACGATGTCGGCGTGCGGCACCGGCGAAGGATGGAGCCCGGCCGCGATCAGGCCTGCGATGTGGGCCATGTCGACCACGAGCTTCGCCCCGACTTTTTTCGCGACCGCGCCGAAGCGCGCGAAGTCGATCGTGCGCGGATACGCAGACGCGCCGGCAATCAGGATCGCAGGCCTGTGCTCCTCGGCCAGGCGCTCCATGGCGTCGTAGTCGATGCGCTCGTCCTCCTCGCGCACGCCGTACTGGACCACCTTGAAGAAGCGGCCCGAGAACGAGACGGGATGCCCGTGCGTCAGGTGCCCGCCGTGCGAGAGGTTCATGCCGAGGATCGTCGCACCCGGATCGGCGATCGCGAAGTACGCGGTCATGTTGGCCTGCGCGCCCGAGTGCGGCTGCACGTTCGCGTGCGGAGCGGCGAAGAGCTCCTTCGCGCGGTCGCGCGCCAGCGTTTCGACGACGTCGACGTATTCGCAGCCGCCGTAATAGCGCTTGCCCGGGTATCCTTCGGCGTACTTGTTGTTGAGGACGGTGGCCATCGCGGCGAGGACGGCCGGCGACGGAAAGTTCTCCGACGCGATCAGCTCGAGGGTCGAGAGCTGGCGCCGCTCCTCGTCCACCAGTGCCTGGTAGACGAGCGGGTCCTGATGGCGGATCGACTCGAGCCCGGTCTCTCCCATCGCCTGCTTGAGCTAGGCCTTCGCCGGGGTCGCGGCGGGCGTTCCCGCGGCGCGCACCGGCGTGAACCATCCGCGGGTGTCCTTCGCCCGGCCGGCCATGAGATCGAAGAACGCGGTCTGGATCGCGCGCGTGATCGGACCGCGCTGTCCGTCGCCGACCGGAATGCGATCGACCGACGTGATCGGCGTGATCTCGACCGCCGTGCCCGAGAAGAACGCCTCGTCCGCGGCGTACAGGAGCTCGCGCGGCAGGAATTCCTCGCGCACGTGATAGCCGAGATCGCGCGCGAGCGTGAGCACGGTGTCACGCGTGATGCCGGAGAGGATCGAGGAGGCGATCGGCGAGGTGTAGAGCTCGCCTCGATAGACGAGGAACACGTTCTCGCCCGAGCCTTCACTGATCCATCCGTAGGCGTCGAGCGCGATGCCCTCGGCGTAGCCGTTCGTGATCGCCTCGGTCTTGATGAGCTGCGAGTTCATGTAGTGGCCGCCGGCCTTCGCGAGCGACGGATACGTGTCGGGCGCGGCGCGGCGCCACGTCGAGACCTGGACGGCGACGCCCTTCTCCTGCGACTCCGGTCCCAGATAGTGGCCCCACGGATAGGCCGCGACCGCGACGTCCACCGGATTGCCGATCGGATTGACCCCGAGGCTCTCGTAACCGCGATAGATGATCGGGCGCAGATAGCAGGACTTGAGGCCGTTCTTCTGCACGACCTCGACGCACACGCGCGACAGCTGCTCGGCGGAATAGCGCGTCTCCATGCGATAGATCTTCGCGGAGTCGACGAGGCGCCGCACGTGCTCCTCGAGCCGGAAGATCGCCGGGCCATCGGTGCGCTCGTAGCAGCGGATGCCCTCGAACACGGAAGAGCCGTAGTGCACGACGTGCGAGAGGATGTGGATCTTCGCATCCTCCCACGCCACCCACTGCCCGTTCATCCAGATGACTTCGGATCGCGACAGGGCCATGCGGGGCTCCTTCTTCTTTGAGGTTCAGGAGGGCTTGCGGGCGCTCACCGTGCGCTCGCGAAGCTCGGCCCGGATATACGGAACGACGCGCTGCAGATGACCTTCGATGCGCCGAAGGCACTCTTCGTAGGCTTCGATCGAGCCGCCGAACGGGTCGGCGATGGCTTCGCCGGCCGGCGATTCGACGCCGAAGTCGGCGAGACCGAACGTCTGATCGGCAGCCTCCGGATCGAGTGACCGGACGAGGGACCGGTCCGCGGGATCCATGAGAAGGACGAGATCCACGCCCTGGAGCTGGTCGCGGCCGAGCCGGCGGCTCTTGTGGCGCTCGAGATCGAGCCCGGCCTTGCGCGCGACCTCGCGCGAGGTGCTGGAGGCCGGTGAGCCGTCGAACGCGGCAGTCCCGGCCGATCGAACCTCCACGCGGGAGGCGTCCTCGCCGAGGGCGCGCACGAGCGCAGCCTCGGCCAGGGGGCTCCGGCAGGTGTTCCCGGTGCACACGAACAGCACGCGGAAGAGCGGCTCCGGGCCGGACATGCAGCAAAGATAGGCGCCGTTCGAGGGGGTGTCAAGGCGGCCCGGCTGCGCCACTTGGCGTCCCGATCGGGGTGCCACTCGCGATCTCGGGCCCTCGCACTGCCTACGCGTGCGCCGCGCCGCGCCCCAGGAACGCCGTGACGTCGACCGCCCCCGCCCGCACGAGCTCGACACGCCCGCCCGACACGTCGACGATCGTCGAGGCGACGGTCGTCTTCGCTTCACCGCAATCGAGGATGAGGTCGATCTGGTTGCCGAAGATCTTCACGATCTCGACCGCGTTCGTCGCGGGCGGCCGGCCCGAGAGATTCGCGGACGAGGACACGATGGGCCCTCCCACCGCTTCGAGGAGCGCGTGCGCGAGCGGATTCTTCGGCACGCGGAGCGCGATCGTGCCGCGCTCGGCGCGCACACGCTCGGGCACGAGGATCGAGGCCTTGAAGATGATGCTCAAAGGTCCGGGCCAGAGTTTGCGCATGAGCGTCTCGGCGATCTCGGGGACGCTCTCGACCAGCGGGTACACGTCGTCCGGCTCGGGGATGAGCGAGACGACCGCGAGATTGGCCGGCCTCCGCTTGATGCGGTACACGAACTCGACCGCCGAAGGATCCATGAGCAAGGACGATAGGCCGTAAATCGTGTCCGTGAGGAACGCCACGACCCCGCCCCGGAGCAAAGTCTCGGCGGCGAGCAAAACCGTCTCGGGGTCCGGGTCGTCGCGTTCGACGGGAACGATTTCCATGGTCGTGCCGGTTCCTAGACCCGCGCCTGGCGCGCCGGCACCCGTTCGGCTCCGGTCACGTCGCGGGCCACGTCGGTCCGCACCTGTGCGCCGGGGAAGCGAAGCCGTGCGGCCGCTTCGTAGGCACGCCGCCGCGATTCGGCGCGATCGGCCGCGCGCGCGACCACCGTGAGCACGCGTCCTCCGCTCGTCACGACCCGCCCGTCTTCCAGCTTCGTGCCCGCGTGGAAGCACCAGCACTCCGCGCGATCCTCCGCGTCGGGCGCAGGCCAGGCGTCGAGACCATCGATCGTCTCTCCGGTGCGCGGCGCTTCCGGGTAGCCCGGCGCAGCGAGCACGACGCCGACCGTGGCCCCCTCGCGAAACGAAAGCGGCGAAGCGAGCCGGCCTTCGGCGCACTCGAGGAGCAGCGCTCCGAGATCGCCGTCGACGAGTGGCAGGAGCACCTGTGTTTCGGGATCGCCAAAGCGCGCGTTGAACTCGAGCACGCGCGGGCCTGCGGGTCCGATCATGAGCCCGACGTAGAGGAGTCCGCGGAACGGCGCCCCTTGCGCGGCGAGCGCCGCGAGCGTGGGTCGCGCGACCGCGTCTTCGACGTGCTGCGCGAGTGCGGGATCGAGCCGCGCGGGAGCGAACGCCCCCATGCCGCCCGTGTTCGGACCCTCGTCGCCGTCGGCCAGGCGCTTGTAGTCGCGCGCGGGGAGAAAGCGCCGCACGCGCTCGCCGTCCGTGAGGAAGAAGAGCGAGGCCTCTTCCCCCGGCAGGAATGCTTCGACGACGAGGCGCTCGGCGGCCGCACCGAAGCGTCCGCCGACCAGACATTCGAACGCGAATGCCCGCGCCTCGGCAGCGTCGCGCGCGACCAGCACGCCCTTTCCGGCCGCAAGCCCGTCCACTTTGAGCACGGCCGGATAACCGAGGCGGCGCGCCGCGTCGACCGCGCGGTCGACGTCGTCCACGACCTCGAAG
>JBOHUC010000092.1:0-6389 GCA_050733935.1 Candidatus Eiseniibacteriota bacterium
GAATGATGCGGGGCGTGATTCCTGCCGCATCGCGCGCGGCGCGGACGAACTCGCCGCCGTTTCGGGACTCGCGCACGGCGGCGGTGGCCGTGCACAGGATGCGCTCGGCGCCCAGGCTGCGCGCGAGCGAGACCATGCGCGCAAGCGACTCGACCGTGCGGTCGATCGCCTCGGTGCGCAGGTGCCCGCTCGCGAACGAGCCGCGGCCGATCTGGACGACCTCCCGCTCGCGGTCGAGCACGTCGAAGCCGCCGTGGCCCGAGGCCTCGGCGACCACGACGTGGATCGAGTTCGTGCCGATGTCGATGGCGGCGATGCGCATCAAGGACCTCGCGATGCCGGGGCCCGGGGGCCGGTGGCCGGGGACCGGGGCCGAAGGCCGAGGCCGGTGGGACGGCCCTCGCCGGTCTCCCAAGAGGATAGCCGCGTTCGCCCGCCGGGCCTAGCCGCTCAGGATCTTCATGACGTAGCCGGCCGAGAGAGGAATCCGGAAATTGTCGTCGAGCGGGATCGGCAACAGCTCGAACAGGGTCGCGGTGAGCGAACCACATGCCGCAAGCCATGCGGGGAGTCCGACGACGCCCCAGGCGAACAGGAACGAGACCAGGAAGCACGCCGCACTTCCCTCGAGCGTTTTTCCGAGCACAGAGATCCGCCCCACCGTCTTCCCCACGAGGGCCGCCGCCGTGTCCCCGAGGATGAGCGCCCCGAGCGCCGACACCGCGATCGGCTCGCTGAAGAGCTCGATCGTGATCACGGAGGCGATCAGGAGGTAGGTCGAGCCGAGGAGCTGGCTGTGCTCGTGGCGGCGGATCAGGTCGCGGAAGAACGTCCGGAAGAAGAGCTTCACGCGCGCGTCGTGGAGGCGCGCGATCTCGACGGCGATCGAGACCGCAGTCGCGATCAGGAGGCCGCGCACGATCACGACCTTCGGCAGCACGTCGAAGTGATAGATGAGCGGAACGAGAATGAACGAGAGGTGGATCGCCTTCCGCTGGATCTCGGGGACGAGGCTCATCGGCGGCTCATTCCCACTCGATGGTCGCGGGGGGCTTGCTCGAAACGTCGTACGCCACGCGGTTGACGCCGCGGACCTCGTTCACGATCCGGTTCGCCACGCGGCCCAGGAACGCGTGCGGCAGGCGCGCCCAGTCCGCCGTCATGCCGTCCCGGCTCGTGACCGCGCGCAGCGCGATCACGCGATCGTACGTGCGAGCGTCCCCCATCACTCCGACCGTCCGGACCGGAAGCAGCACGGCGAACGCCTGCCACACGCGGTCGTAGAGCTTTGCGCGCCGGAGCTCGTCGATGAACACGGCATCGGCCTCGCGCAGGATCGCGAGGTCGGCCTCGTTCACCGGCCCGAGGAGACGCACGGCCAGTCCGGGCCCCGGGAACGGATGGCGGCCGATGAGCGACGGCGGGAGACCGAGCGCCTTTCCGAGCGCACGCACCTCGTCCTTGAAGAGCGTGCGCACCGGCTCGACGAGCGCGAGCTTCATCCGGTCCGGAAGCCCGCCCACGTTGTGATGGCTCTTGATGACGTGCGCGCCCTTCCCGATCGACGCGCTCTCGATCACGTCCGGGTAGAGGGTTCCCTGCGCGAGGAAGTCGACGCGCCCGAGCTTCCGCGCTTCGGCCTCGAACACGCGGATGAACTCGCGACCGATGATCTTCCGCTTCCGCTCGGGATCCTCGACGCCCTCGAGCGCGCTCAGGAATCGCCGCTTTGCATCCACGCGCACGACCGGCACGCCGAGCCGCCCGGCGAGCACGCCCGTCACTTCGTCCGCCTCGCCCTTGCGCAGGAGCCCGTGGTCCACGAACAGGCACGTGAGCCGGTTCCCGATCGCGCGATGAAGGAGGACGGCGACGACGCTCGAATCGACGCCGCCCGAGAGTCCGCACACGACCCGCCCGCGCCCGACCTGCTTCTTGATCGCGTTCACCTGCTCGTCGAGGAAGTCCTCGATCCGCCAGTCGGGCGTGAGCCGCGCGACGCGAAACAGGAAATTGGAGAGGAGCTTTTCGCCGACCGGAGTGTGGACGACCTCGGGATGGAACTGGATGAAGTGCCAGGGACGGTCGCGGTGGTGCGCGCCCGCGATCGCGCAGTTGGCCGTGTGGCCGGTCTGGACGAAGCCCTCCGGGAGCGCGGCAATCTCGTCCCAGTGGCTCATCCAGGCCTTGAAGCTGCGCGGTAAACCCCTGGTCAGATCGTCGGTTCGGTCCAGCTTGTAGGTCACTGGCCCGTACTCGGCGTGGCGCGCCTTCCGGAGGGCACCCCCCATCGCGTAAAGCGAGACCTGCATCCCGTAGCAGATGCCGAGCACCGGCGTGTCGGGCGCGAGGAGGCGGGGATCGAAGTGGAATCCGTCCGCTGCCGAAGCGCTGCTTGGAGAGCCGGAGAGAATGATCGCGTCCGGATCGAGCTTCGTGAGCTCGGCGCGCGAAAGGTCGTACGGGCGGACTTCGCAGTAGATGCCCGCCTCGCGCACGCGCCGCGCGATGAGCTGCGTGTACTGCGAGCCGAAGTCGAGCACCAACACGAGCTGCCGCTTCTTCGCCAGAACCGCCTCCTTGCGCCGTTCCTGCCGTTTGCGAGGGGACTTCAATGTCGAAACTGCCGCCGACCCGTGAGCACCATCGCGAGGCCCGCCGCATCGCAGGCCGCGATCGATTCGGCGTCGCGCACCGAGCCTCCCGGCTGGATCGCGGCCGTGATCCCCGCCGAGCGCGCGGGCTCGACCCAGTCGCCGAACGGGAAGAATCCGTCGGACGCGAGCACCGCGCCCGCGAGGTCGTGTCCCGCGCGCCGGGCCTTGAGGAGCGCGACCTCGACCGCATCGATCCGGCTCGTCTGTCCGGAGCCGACGCCGAGCGTCCGTCCGGCACGCGCGATCACGATCGCGTTCGAGCGCGCGTGCGCCACCACCGTCCAGGCGAAAAGAAGCGCTTCCATCTCGGCCGGCGTCGGGGCCCGTCGCGTCGCGACCGAGAGTCCCATGGGCGGGGCCTTTGGGTCGTCGGCCTGGAGGAGGAGGCCGCCTTCGACGGCGCGCGCGTGCCACTGCGGCGCGGTCGAGGCGCCGGCCCCGCCAGCCGCGCTGGCCGCCGTCGGGCTCGTCGCGACGAGGCGCAGGTTCTTTTTCGCGGCGAGCACCTGCAGCGCGCGCGGCGCGAACGAGGGTGCGGCCACGCACTCGAGGAAGGGCCGGGCGAGAGCCTCGGCGGCTTCGGCGTCCACCTCGCAGTTGAACGCGACCACGCCGCCGAACGCCGAGAGCGAGTCGGCTTCGAACGCGCGCGTGAACGCTTCGAGCGGATTCGCGCCGAGGCCCACGCCCGCAGGCTCGTTGTGCTTGACGATCGCGCACGCAGGTCCCGGGAACTCGCCCACCAGCGCCATCGCGGCATCGAGGTCGAGGAGATTGTTGTAGGAGAGCTCCTTCCCTTCGAGGAGCAGCTCGGCTCGAGACGTGCCGGTCGCGCCGGTCGCGCCGGTCGCGCCCGACGCGCGCGCATAGAGCGCCGCCTGCTGGTGCGGGTTCTCGCCGTAGCGAAGCGTGCGCACGCGCCGGTGAACTTCGAGCCAGAGCTCGGGCGCCTCGTCCGTCGCACGCGCGTCCTGTGCGCGCATCCAGCCCGAGATCGCCGAGTCGTACGAGGCGGTGCGCTCGAACGCAGCGCGGGCCCAGCGACTACGGAGCCGTGCCGGAATCCCCCCGTGCGCGCTCAGCGCCTCGAGCGCCTCGCCGTACTGCGCGGGCGAGGAGAGCACGGCGACGTCGCGCACGTTCTTGGCCGCCGCGCGGAGAAGCGTCACACCGCCGACGTCGATCTTCTCGACCGCCTCGTCCCAGCTCGCCGATTCGGGAACCTCCTCGAACGCGTAGAGCGTGACGACCACGAGGTCAATGGGCGGAATTTCGCGCTCCTCGAGGTCTGCGCGGTCTGCGGGAACGTCGCGGCGCGCGAGCACGCCGCCGAGGAGCGCGGGATGGAGCGTCTTCACGCGTCCACCGAGCCATGCCCCCTGCCCCACGAGGTCACTCACGGCACGCACCGGAAGACCCGCGGCCTCGAGCGCTCGCGCCGTCCCCTCGGTCGCCCACAGCGTTGCACCCCGCTCGTGAAGCGCGCGCGCAAGCTCGACCGCGCCGCCCCGCTCCGTGAGCGAGAAGAGCGCGTTCTTCACGGGAAGGATCTCGGGCCCGAACGGCTCGCCGCGTGTCAGCGCCACAGGACCTCCGCCTCTGCGCCCATCAGGCGCCGCGCGGCCTCCAGGTAACGATCCCGCGTGCGCGTGACGACTTCGGCGGGGAGCGCAGGAGCGGGCGGCTGGTGGTCCCAACCGCTGTCGTCGAGCCAGTCGCGCACGTACTGTTTGTCGAACGAGACGAGCCTTCCGCGTCCATACTCGCTTCGGTCCCAGTAGCGCGAGGAGTCGGGCGACAGGAGCTCGTCAATGAGCGTGAGCTTCCCGTCGACGAAGCCGAACTCGAGCTTCGTGTCGGCGAGGACGAGCCCCGCGGCGAGAGCGCGATCGTGAGCCTCTTCATAGAGGGCATGCGACCGGAAGGCGAGCTCGCGGGCGAGATCCGCACCCACCACTCCCGGCAGGTCGGCGAGCGCAATCGGAAGGTCGTGTCCCTCCTCGGCCTTGGTCGTGGGAGTGAAGCGCGGGCGGTCGAGCCGGGCTCCGTCGGCAAGCCCCGTGGGAAGCTTCTCGCCGTGCAGCGTTCCGGACGTTCGGTACTCGCGATATCCGGCTCCCGTCAGGTAGCCGCGCACGACACACTCGACGTCCACGCGCTCGGCGCGCGCGCACAGCATGGTCCGACCCTCGAGCGCTTCGATCGAGCGAAACGGCTCGGGCAGATCCGCACGCTCGGTGGACAGGAGATGATGGGGCCGCGCCCCGCGGAGCGTCCGGAACCAGTGCGCGGAGAGGGCGGTGAGGATCCGTCCTTTGTCCGGAATCGGCGTCGGCAGGATCGAGTCGTACGCCGAGAGCCGGTCGCTCGCGACCACGACGAGCTGGTCCCCCGCCCCATAGACGTCGCGCACCTTGCCACGGCGCCACGGCGTGACGCCCGGAATCTCGATCGTGGCAAGTCCCGCGTCGCGTGCGGCCGGAAACGCGTTCACGTCACCCCCGCGGCTCGCCACACGAGCCGGCGGCCCTCGATCGCGAACGGCCGCTCGAGAAATGCGCGCACGATCCTCGGATAGAGGGCGTGCTCCGCTTCGTGAATGCGCGCGCTGAGCGTCTCGAGCGTGTCGTCCTCGAGAACCGGAACGGCCGACTGGGCGAGGATCGGTCCCTCGTCGACTCCTTGGGTCACGAGATGCACGGTACAGCCGGTCACGCGGACGCCGTGCGCGAACGCGCGCGCAATCGCATCGACGCCGGGGAACGCGGGCAGAAGCGACGGATGGATGTTGAGCACGCGATCCGGGAACGCCCCCAGGAACGTCTCGTGGAGGATGCGCATGAATCCGGCGAGAAGAACGGTGTCCACATCGTAGGAACGAAGCTGCCCGACCCACTGCCGCTCGGCGTCCGCGGAGAGCCGCGTGCGGAGCGGGCCCGGATCGAGCCGCTCGGCCGGGATGCCGAACCGGCGGGCCACTTCGAGCGCGCCGGCCTCGGGCTGATCGGTCGCGAGAACCGCAATCTCGCCCCCGAGGACGCCCCCGCGGGCGGCCTCGGCGAGGGCGCGGAAATTGGTTCCGCGGCCTGAAGCCAGGACCGCCAGCCGGCGCATGCGGGGTGACGTCATTCGAGCCGCAAGGTACCGCCCCGGAGGCCCCGGAGGCAAGGCCCGTGCGGACGATCCAGCGACCGCGCGCATCGGTCGTCGCGCGCAGCACGATCGCGCCGGAGTCCGCCGTGCAGCGCCACGCTGCGCCCGCCGCCCGGAGGCGCCGCACGACGTCCGGATGCGGATGGCCGAAGCGATTTCGGCGCCCGGCGGAAGCCAGCGCATGAAACGAAGCGGACGCAGAGAGCGGAGCGATCGCGCGCAGGAGGAGTGCGCCGCTCGAAGTCCGCGAGCCGTGGTGACCGACCTTGAGAACCGTACACGGCGGCAGCCCGGCTTCGACGATCCGGCGCTCGACCAGCGTGTCCGCATCTCCCGGCAGGAGGACGCGCACCGTGTCGCGCGCGAAGAGCTCGACGAGCAGGACGACCGATTCCCGGTTCGGGGTCCACGCCGGATCCGAGCGGAAGTTCGCCGGCGGCCAGAGCGCGCGCACCTCGTACTGCGCGCCGCGCGCGACCACCTCGCCCACCGTCAACGCGCCGGCCCGTGGAGCACCGGCCGCCCCGCCGCGCGCGCGCGTTCGTGCGAGCACCTGTTCGGCGACGTCGCCGGGCCCCA
>JBOHUC010000093.1:0-74321 GCA_050733935.1 Candidatus Eiseniibacteriota bacterium
GGGCCGCGGGTGTCTTCTTCTTCACGGCGACGCTCCTTCTTGGCGGGCACTCGGCCCGGGTTCTTGGTGGAACCAGAAGGGTACGTCGCCTTCAGCCTTTTACACACCTGTTGAGCTTAGCCCCCTCGCGGCAGGGTATAGGCTTGTGAATACTTCCCGCCCTGTTACGGTTTATTCAGACCCTCGTGGCACCGTGCCACTCGGGACCTCCCTCGCAACGGACACGGCCACGGGCCGCGCCAGCGCATACCTTCGTGAACGCCGATTCGATTACGTCATCACTGGAGCCGGATTCCCGGCTAGGCTCTTCTCGGATGCAGAGGGTGGCCTTCCGCTCGGCGGCCTTGCTTGGATCAACGCGCTCGACTATGGGTCGATTCAGGCAGCCGTGGATGCCCTGCCGCCCGACGGAGGCACCGTCTACATCCCCGCCTCGCGGCCAGGCGATCCAGCGGGACCATACACTGCGTTGACAAAACCGTCATACACGCCACCACTCACGCTACCACCAAATCGCGCGATTCGCATCCTTGGCGACGGACCATTTGCAACGTACTTGCGGTCAGATGATTTCACGAAAGACATGATCGTTATGGGCGGTGACTACCAGACCATTGAGGGAATCACTCTTCTTGGCCCGTTTGTTCCTGCACCGGACCCGGACACCCAGGGTCGCGGTGTAGTAATCCTCCGAACTGGCCCGTATGCAATCCCATATCAAGCCGACACGGCAACAACCATTAGCTATCACCCAAGAATCAAGGATTGCCGTATCGAACAAACCAGCTCCTGGGGCGTATTTATCGGCCCGTCACAACAGCCAACGCCGCCCAAGCTTACTGTTTGGGCAACCTTTGAGAACGTCGAGATTCGTGATTGTAGCGCCGGCGGTTGCATACGGATCAACGGTGGAGGCAGCGCGGCGCTCAACTTCAAGAACTGTAACCTGAAGAACTATACAGGTAACGGCATCAAGGCGACCGGAGATCTTATTTCGCTGATCGACTGCATCGTCGAAGGGGAGAGGGGTGTGGGAAGCCCGGCACCATCTCCCATTGAGCTAACGGACTGCTCAGGCGTTCTGATTCAGCGGTGTTGGTTCGAGTCTATCCGCCCAGGAGGCGGGTACTCGATTCGACTTCTTGGAACGTGCCGCAATGTCACGATCGCGTCGTGCTTCTTCGCCCGGTTAGCAACTTCTGTGTCGGGTGCAGCGATTGAAGTAGGTGGGTTCGCAAGAGGAGTACTGATTGTCGAGCCGCATATCCTGGCGCGGCAACCAGCCGGCGGATCCGGCGAGATTATGATCCATGAGTCGACAGTCTCGGGAACCCACAATGAAGTTACAGTAGTGGGAGGCAGCGTCGCATACGACGAAGCTCCTTCGATCTATGCCGATCCGCAGATCATAGACAATGCTAATGTCACCCAGTTGATTAGAAGCAGTCTCATAAATACCGGCGAAGCAGAATGACGATGCAACCGAGGTGCACGAAGCCGCGGAAGTTCAGGAAGTTATGCTCGTAGCGCACGACCAGCCGTCGGAAGTTGTAGAGCCAGGCGAACAGCCGTTCGATCTTCCAGCGTCGGCGGTATCGACGGAGAACACGGCCATCCTGGGTCTTGTTCCGTCGGTTCCGACGATGCGGCGCGATCATCTCGATGCCTTGCGCCTCGAGCGCCTCGTCGAGGCGATCGCTGTCGTAGGCATTGTCTCCCAGAAGTCGTTCGGGAAGAGCGTCGGTGAAGCGTTCGTCGAGAGTTGCGTGTACAAGGGTGACTTCATGCGGCGTAGCACTGGCCACGCCGGCGGCGAGAGGAAGACCAGAACCGTCTGCCACTGCCATGAGCTTCGTGCCCTTGCCCCGCTTGGTCTTGCCCACGCAGAGCCCCCCTTTTTGGCCCCTACGAAGGAGCCGTCGATCGAGCACTCGGAGAGATCCAGTTTTCCTCGATCGCGGAGATCTTCCGCCAGTGCGTGGAGAATCCGTTCAAACACCCCGCTCTCACTCCACTCCTGATGGCGACGCTGGCAGGTGGCACGCGAGGGGTAACGGTCCGGAAGGTCCTGCCAACGGGCTCCCGTGCGCAGAATCCAGAGGATCCCGTTCAGTACTTCACGAGCATGTCGCCACGGTCGGCCCCGACCATCGGGTCGACGATGGGGCTTCGGAATCAACGGTTCCAGGACTGCCCACTGCTCGTCCTTGAGGTCCACGGCCACCCCGAGATCGCTTGCCCGCGGGGGCACTCGGGGCGCATCCTACACCCTCCGACCATTTATGAGACTGCTTCTAACCCGGAGACAACTCCTCGGAGAGCAGACGGGCCTTGGTCGCAAGACCAGCGGCCCGTTCGTATTCCTTCCGCTCGAGCGCGCGCTCGGCTTCGACCACGAAATCACTCGCGATCTTGAGTTTCTTCCGCTGATCCTCGTCGAGCTTCTTCTCGTCGAGCTTCGAGAGGCGCGTGCGCGCCTCGTCCACGGCCTTCCGTGTCTCGCGCTGGAGCGTGATCTCCGCGCTCTCGGGGAGGATCGGCGCGAGCGGCTCGTTGCGCTTGCGAAGCGTGTCGGCGGCCGCGGTGCCGGCGGCTCCGGCCGCTCCTCCGGATCCGGCGGCGTTTGCGGGTCCGGGGGCGGCCGACGACGAAGCACCCGTCTGGACCCCCGCCTTCGGTTCCGTGTTCGCCTTCGCGACCTTGCGGGGAGCGGAGGCGGCCGCGCCTGCCGTGCTCGAATCGGGAAGCTCCGTGCCGTTTGCCATCGTGGTCGTATCGGGCTTGAGCGTGTCGCGCGTCGCCGCCTGTACGTCGGGAATCACCGCGACGGGCTTCGGCTTGTGCGAGCAGCCGGAAAGAAGGACCGCGAGCGCCACGGCCGGCACAAACGCGAACAACGCTGACGACGCGCTGAGCACACGCGAGGAGCGCCTCATGCCGCCCCCTCGGCCGGAACTTCCGGCGCGGTCGCGAGCGGCACGTTGAGCGGGAGCCACACGGTGAACGTCGTCCCCTTTCCGGCTTCGGAATCGACGGTCACGTTGCCGCCGTGGAGCTGGGCCACGCGCTGCACGATCGCAAGGCCGATCCCCGAGCCGCGCTCTCGCGTCGTGAAGAAGAGGTCGAACACGCGCGCCTGCTCGTGGCGGGAGATTCCGCGTCCGCGATCGCGCACGCGGACCGCAAGGCCGCGGTTCGCCGTCTCCACGACGTCGATCTCGATCGGGCCTGCGTGCGGGCCGGCCTCGATCGCGTTCTGCGTGAGGTTCAAGAACGCCTGGTAGAGAAGCCCCCGATCGCCCCACAAAGTCGGAAGTCCGGGCTGCGGCGAGAAGCGGATGCCGACTCCGCGCTCCTCCGCCTCGCTCGAGAGAAGGCTCACGACTTCGGAGAGGACCGCGTTCACGTTGAGCGGCTCGCGCTCGGCCTGGGTCATGCGCGCGATCCGGAGGAATCCGTTCACGACCTCGTCGAGCCTTCGAATCTGGTCGCCCACCACGTTCAGGTTCCGCATCGGGCCGCTCACATCGCCGTTGCCGGCTCCGCGGGTCATTTTTTCGCGCGCCAGCTCGAGGTTCAGGAACATGGCCTGGAGCGGGTTCTTGATCTCGTGCGCGACGCCGAGCGCGACCTGGCCCCACGCGATCATGCGCTGCGATTCGTCGAGGAGCGTCGTGAGCTTCCGGAGCGAATCGCTGTTCCGGAGCGTGAGCACCACGCCGTGCTGCCCCGGACCGGCGCCGACCGGATAGCCGAGCAGGAGATAGCGGTCGCCGCGCGCGTCGGAATCGAACCGCACTTCCGCCCGCTCCTGCGCGCGGGCCTGGTCACGCGTCCCGCGCCACAACTCGGTGAGCGGATGGTAGGCACCGAGCTCGGCGTCCAGGCGCTGCTCGGCGAGCGTGGTCGCCGTGCGGCCCAGCACCCGGCACGCGGTCGGATTCGCGAGCGCGATCCGGCCGTCGACGTCCACCATCACGACTCCGTCCTCGAGGCCGTCGACGAGGGCCGCAAGCCGCCGGCCGCGCTCTTCGATCGCCGTCCGGTCCTGCGCGAGCCGCTCGGCCATCACGTTGAAGGAGCTGAAGAGCTGCGCGACCTCGCCCGTCTCGTTGATCTCGAGCTTCTGTCCGAAGTCGCCCTGTCCGACCGCCTCGATGCCCGCCGCGAGCTTCCGGAGCGGCTTCGAGATGAGGTCCGCGAGCACGATCCCGACGATCAACGCGAGCACGAACGCGATGCCGGCGACGAGAAGGCTCGTCCGGAGCGGCGGCCACAGCGCATCGAGCACGGCGTTCGCGGGCATGCCGACGTGGATCGTCGCAAACGGCTGGCCGCCCCGCCCCACCACGCGCACGACCTCGTAGTCGCGTCCGCGGTTTCGGAGGAGGTCCGAAAGCTTGACGACCGGATTGAGCTTCTGGAGACGCTCCGCGTCCGGCGCATGGCCTACGGACTCCTCGAGGAGCGGCGGCGAGGAGTGCGCGAGCGGCTCGCCCTTCGCGTTCGCGACCGCAATGTAGGTGATGTACGGGTAGTAGCCGACCGCCGACGTGAAGATGGATTCGAGCGAGCGATCCTCGCGCACGGCTCCTTCCCACGCGCGGACAGGCTTCCCTTCGGTCGTCGCGATGATCTGGGTCGAGACCTGCTGGGCGATCTGGACGCTGTTCCGGACCATCTGACCGATCTCGCGATCCGCGAGCGAGAACAGGTGGAGCAGCGTTCCGAGGGCCAGGACGAGGAGCGCGAGGGAGGGAAAGGCGACGAGGAGTCGCGTCCGGATCGGGAGCATCGCGACCGCGCGGAGCCCCGCGTCGAGAGCGGCCAGGCGTCCTGCGCCCGCGGAGCGAAGCTCTGCGGTCAAGCTTCAGCTCCGGTTTCGGAAGCGCTCCCCGCGGCGTCGGCGCCGCCCGCCGCGAAGCCGCCCGACGATCGGTCGCCGGAGGCACGCTCGCTCGAGCCGTTTCCGCGCGTTCCGGCCTCCGTCGCGGGATCGTGCTCCGGCTGGCCATTCCAGAGACCCTCTTCGCGGTAGCGACGAAGCTTGTTGTGGAGCGTCTTCAGGCTGATCTTGAGAAGGCTCGCCGAGCGTGTCTTGTTCCAGCCCGTCTTCTTGAGCGTGACGAAGATGAGCTGCCGCTCGACGTCGTCCACGGACATGCCGGGAATGACGACGGGACCCTCCATCCCGGCCTTGCCGCGGACGTCCGGCGGCAGGTCCTCGACCCCGATGCGCGGGCCACGGGCCACGATGACCGCGCGCTCCATCGCATTCCGGAGCTCGCGCACGTTGCCCGGCCAGCCGTAGGCCATGATCGCAACCTCGCCGGCCGGATCGAGCTCGACCATCTCCTTGCTTTCGCGCTGCGTGAACTCGCGGATGAACTGGGTCGCGAGCAGGAGCTTGTCGTCGCCGCGCTCACGCAGCGGCGGCAGGTGGAGATGAAGGACGTTGAGCCGGTAGTACAAATCCTCGCGCAGGGCGCCCGTCTTCCGCGCTTCGTCCACGTCCCGGTTCGTCGCCGCGAGCACGCGGACGTCGATCTGGATCTCGTTGCGCCCTCCGACCCTGCGGAACGCCCGCTCCTCGAGCACGCGCAGGAGCTTCGCCTGGAGCGAGGGCGACATCTCGCCGATCTCGTCCAGGAACACGGTCCCGCCGTCGGCCAGCTCGAAGCAACCCTGGCGGGTCGCGACCGCGCCCGTGAACGAGCCCTTCTCGTGTCCGAAGAGCTCGCTCTCGAGCAGGTTCTCGTGGATTGCCGCACAGTTGATCGCCATAAACGGCTGCGCGGCGCGCGGCGAGCACTGGTGGATCGTGCGCGCCACGAGCTCCTTCCCGGTTCCGCTCTCGCCGGTGATGAGCACGGAGGCCGACGACGGTGCCACCTGCTCGAGCACCTGGTAGAGCTCCATCATCGCCTCGGACTTCCCGAGCATGCGGCCGAACCGGCCCGTGTTCGCGAGGTCGCGACGGAGGAGGGACATCTGGCGGCGACTCTCACGGCGCTCGGCCGCGCGGTCCAAGAGGAGCCTCAGGTGCTGTGAGTCGATCGGCTTCGTGAGGAAGTCGTAGGCGCCCATCTTGGTCGCCTTGATCGCCGTGTCGGTCTCGATCATGTCCTGCCCCGTGAGCAGGATGAATTCGACGTCGAGAGTGCGTTCGTGCACGGTCGAGAGCACGTCGACGCCCGAAATCCCCGGGAGCTTGAGGTCCGACACGATGATCTCGGGCTGGAACGTCTCGAGGAGCTCGAGCGCCTGCTCCCCGGTATAAGTCGCGCGCGCTTCGTGGCCCCAGGACTCGAGCTGCTCGACCAGGCTGTCGGCCGTCGTCCGGTAGTCATCGACGACCAGGACGCGGCAACGCGGATGATCGGGGGAGGAAGGCCGCGTCGGGGTTCCGCCGCTCAGGCTCTGGGGAGACGCCGAGGCGCTCGCAGGCGGAGGAGGAGTCGGACTGTCCACGCTGGAAAACCCCCGGATCGGCGACGCCCGCGGGACTGCGGGCGAAAACTGGCAACCAGAAGGGACGACGGCCCGCAGGCGATTCGGGCGGAGAGGGCGGGTAATACCTTCCCTTATCCCACCCGGACCGTCCAGCGAGGATTCCGATTCCGAACGAATCACGGGTAAGACTGACACTCCGTGTCCCGCGTTCCGGAATGAATTACCCTGCTTTCCCGGCGACGGTTCCGGGGGGCCCCGCGCGGGCGACCAGCGATCCGATTTCTAAATTGTGGAATACCAATGAATTGAAACTGATTTGCGTCCGGACTCGTTCGAGCGCGACGGCGGCCTCTCGGATGGCACCGAGCTTGCCTTAGGAGGGGTCAGTCCGGTCGCCGGCTGACATCCGCGCTCCCTCCCCAGCTCGGGCTTTGCCGGTCCGGACACAGCAAGGGGCGCCCACCGCGAGGGGGCGCCCCCTAACTTTTCTGGCTCTCCCCGCGTCTCCCACGTCCTCCCGAGAGGCCCCCCGCTCGCCGCCTGGCGGACTTTCGGGCAGGGCCATCGACGATCTCCGGAACCCATGTGATCGTGAGATAAGCGCGCCGGACGACGGGCTCCTGCGCGGCCCCGCCCTTCCCGCTCCGTCCTGTCCTACCGGTTGCCTCCTTCGCCGATCCCCCCATCCGCTGGATCCGGGTGACCAGGCGGGTGACCTCACGTTGAATCGCACGAAGCTCCGCCTCGGAGGAGACACCGACCATGAGACGCGCCACGAACGGCTTTTGCGCATCGGGGAGCGCGGGATCCGCGATCATCGCGTCGAGTGCGGACCCGACCTCCTCACGTGCACGGTCGAGCACCTGGAGTGCGATCGCCGCCGCTCCTTCCGTCGCAAGACGGACCGTCGCCGAGCGAGCCCGCGGGCCCACGAGCTGATCGGGATCGAACTCGATCGAGCGACCTGTGACCTCGTAGTACTTCTCGATCGTTCCGCGATTCGGCCGGGTTTCGCGCAGGCGGAGGAACCCGACCCGCTCGAGAGCCGCCACGTGGTGGTAGAGGCGCGTGGCGGGAAGGTCGAGCCGGGCGGCCGCCTGCATGGTCGTGAGCGGGCCCTCGCCGAAGATCTCGAGCAGGCGAAGCCGGAGCGGATGCGCGAGCACCCGCACCTGCTCGAGCCGGTCGATCGTCTGGCGCCCCCCGGGGGTGGCGGGGGCGGTTGGGCGGTCAAATTTGGGTTTCGCCACGATCCCTCCTTCGGACCCGAAGAATAGGCCGAAATTTGGCACTCGACAACAGGTTATTATTCATATATTATTGAATAATCGTGGCGCACTGAATGGTCGGTGCGAACGCCGTTTCGACGAAGGAGGGACTCATGAATCCGATCGATGTCGTGCTCATCCTCGCGTTCGCCGTGGTGTGGCCGGCGTACGGTGCGCGCACGGCCGGGCCCGCACTCAAGCGCGCGGTCGCCGCGGGCCTCGAGGGCGCCCGCGTGAAGGGGTACTGGGACATGATTCTCGAGCAGTGGACGTTCTCCGCGCTCGCGCTCGCGTCCGTGATCACGGCGGGGCGCACGCTGGAGGAGCTCCGGCTCCTCCCGCCTTCCGGCGTCGGGCTTGCAGTGAGTGTCGTCGCAATCGTTCTCGTCGCGGTGTTCTTCGCCTGGCAGTCGCGCCAGGCGTTCGGGTCGGCGGCCGGGCTCGAGGCGCTCCGCCGGCAACTCGAGCCGCTCGAATGGTTCATGCCCCACGGCCGGCGGGAGCGCACCTCGTTCCGAGCGGTTTCGGTCACGGCCGGCGTGTGCGAGGAGTGGTTCTTCCGCGGTTACATGCTGGCGATCCTCACCCCCCTCCTCGGGCTCGTGTGGGCTGTCGTCGCGAGCACGCTCGTGTTCGGGCTCGCGCACGCGTACCAGGGCCCGACGGGAATCGTGCGGACGGGACTCGTGGGACTCCTCATGGCCGGACTTGCCGTCTTTACGGGCTCGCTCTGGGCACCGATCGTGGTCCACGCGCTCGTCGACTGGATACAGGGGGATATGGTCGCACGCGTGCTCGAAGAGCAGGCACCAGTCGCGCCTGCGGCCAGCGAACCGATCGCGCTCCAAGCCTGAGGCGGTGTGTCCGCTGCTGTGAGGAAGTCGGGAGCTAGCGCCGGCGGCGGGTTCCGAGCACGCCGCGGATCACCGCCTGCCCGGCGCGGCTCGTCGCGAACTTGAAGAGTCCTCCGAGGACCGCTGCCGCCGCAGTCGCGACCTGGGCCCCGCCGCTCGGACCTCTCGGGCGGGCGGGCCCGGTCTGCGACGATTCGGGCCGCGCGGATCCCGGCCGGCGGGACCCCGCAGGAGAGGCGGGCACGGGGCCACCCACTTCCCGGCCTGAGGGCTCGGGCGCAGGGGCCGGCGCACCCGCCAGCCTCGCCGCAAGCATCTCACGTGCGCTCTCGCGGTCCACCGCCTGAGCCAGCCGCGCCCGGAGCGTCGACGCGTCGAGTGCCCGAGCGAGCTCCTCGGGCGCCAGCGGCGCCATCCGGGAGCGCGGCGGGAGCATCCGGCAGGCGGCCACGGGCGCGGGGGCCCCGCTCTCGGCAAGCACGGAGATGACCGCCTCGCCGGTCCCGAGGGTCGTGAGCGTCTCCTCGAGATCGTAGAACGGCGTCGTCGGGAACGTGCTCACCGTCGCCTTGAGCCTCTTCGCGTCGTCCGGCGTGTACGCGCGCAGGGCGTGCTGCACGCGGTTTCCGAGCTGGCCCAGGACGTCGGCCGGCACGTCCTTCGGTGTCTGCGTCACGAAGAAGATCCCGATCCCCTTCGAGCGGATGAGCCGGACGACCTGCGTGATCTTCTCGGTGAGCGCCTTCGACGCGTCGTCGAACAGGTAGTGCGCCTCGTCGAAGAAGAAGACGAGCAGCGGCTTCTCGGCATCCCCACGCTCGGGCAGCTCTTCGTACAGCTCGGCCAGAAGCCACATGAGGAATGTCGAGAAGAGCCGCGGCCGGTCCTGGACGTCGGCGAGCTCGAGGATCGAGATCATCCCGCGTCCGTCGGGGGCCGTGCGCAGGAGCTCCCGCACGTCGAACGCCGGCTCGCCGAAGAATCCACCGGCGCCCTGCGCTTCGAGCTCGGTCAACTTGCGGGCGAGCACGTCCGCCGTCGACTTCGAGAGCCCGCCGTATTGCGAAAGATCGGGGGGATCGTCGCCCGCAAGCCACGCGATGACCGCGCGCAGGTCGGTGAGATCGAGGAGCGGAAGCCCCTGGTCGTCCGCGAACTTGAAGACGAGTGCCAGCACCGAGCTCTGCGTGTCGTTCAAGTCGAGCGCGCGCGCGAGGAGGAGCGGGCCGAAATCGGCGACCGTCGCGCGCACGGGCGCGCCCTGGCCGCCGGTCAGGCTCAGGAATTCGACGGGGAAGCCCGCGGGCTCGAACGGAACGCCGAGCGATTGCGCGCGCTCGAGCACTTTCGGCGAAGCCTCGCCGGGCGTGAGGAGCCCCGAGAGATCCCCCTTCAAATCGGCGAGGAACACGGGCACGCCCGCGGCCGAGAGCTTCTCGGCCATTCCCTGGAGGGTCTTCGTCTTTCCGGTGCCGGTCGTCCCCGCCACGAGGCCGTGGCGGTTCAGGAGTGACAGCGAGGCCGAGATGGGAAGATCCGCGTGGACGGCGCCGTCACGCAGCGCCGCGCCGAGCGCGACCGACGGACCCGCAAAGCGATAGCCTTCGCTCAACGCATCGCGAAACGCCTCGGGGCCGCTAGCTCCCTTCCCGTCGCGATCCTTCGCCATCGATCTCCTCCCACTCGATCCGGTCGCCCCGCACGGTGCCGGTTGCGCGCAGCGTCCCGACGGGCAGCTCGAGCGTCGAATGCGCGCCCCAGAAGAGCTTCCCGATCCAGCCGGGCTTCAGGTTCTCCTGGACGCCGACCACCTCGTTCTTGCGATTCAAGACCACGGTGTCGATCGGGAACTTCATCCCGAACATGTGGACCCACTCGCAGGGGACGAGCCAGAGGCCTTCGCCGGGCCCGAGCCCGCTACGGCCCAGAAGTCCCTGCGTTCGTTCCTCGCTCGTCTCGGCGAGGACGACCCGCTCGGCAATCACGACGTTTCGGGTGACGTTACGCGCGCGCAGCACCTGTAGGGGCGCCTCACCTGAAGTTGAGTGGCAGGAACGGCCATACTCTAACACCACCATCGCGCTCACGTACTTCGGCGGTCAGCTTGCGGTCTGCACCTCTTCCGAGGAACTCAAGAACATCCAGTGGTTGCTTTCGTTGAGTCGCCGGGTCTCGATGGCAACTCCTAGTGGCTGTTCGCACAAGGCAAGTAGTGATTGCATCCCCTTGCCTAGTAGACGATGAGTTTGGCGGAAACCCTGCCTTTGTCACTCTCAAGTCTTGCAACGTAAGCGCCGGCAGACACTCGCTCTCCCGTTTGTGACCTGCCATCCCAGAAGTAGCGAGTCCACCCATTGTCAACAGCGTCCTGGGGGCGACTAACTACACAGATCCTGCGGCCCCGCATGTCAAAGATCTGAACTTCACGACCCGAGAGCTGTGCAGACACGTCGATCCGCCAGCCCTCGGCCGTCCGGGCGATCTTCATTAATGTTCCTGGATAGCTGTGCACATCACTCATAACCTGTACGGCTGGCACGTCGAGACGTCGAGGGACGGGACCGACGGACGCAAGAAAACTCGTCGCAGTACTGGCTGTCGTGCCGGTCAACTTCAACTCACCCGAGGTGCTCGCATCACGCACGGCCAATGACAAGTCCGAGAAGGTGACCTTCCATCGGCCTCCGCCGATAGCCTTTACGTCGGTTTCACAGTCATACACTTCCGACGATTTGCAATTGATCAGTCGCACGCTGGTGGGATCAATTCCCGCAACGTCTTCCTCCAGCTCAAGGACACCCCAAGCTCGAGACTGCATGCGATTCTGTGGGCGAATCGTCTTCCATGAGAAGGTTGCGGGCGTCTCGACACGAAACCGTACGACATCCTCTCTAAATCCGCTTGGAACGGTAGCAATCGTATCCCTTCCACCGACAACAACGAGTTCACCGCTACAAACACAGTACGCTCCCCCCGCCTCGGTACGACGTAGACGCGGATCCCTAGCCAGCAGGTGCCAAGTACGATCTTCTGGTCGGAATCCCCAAATCTCGTCGCTAATCGCCTGGGACGACGGAATCCGACCACCGGCGACTAGGAGAAGGCCACTAACGGGATCGAACCCGCCAACTGAGTTGCTAAGCTGTGGTGGCCCTTGAGTCCCGTCCGTCAAGGCTTCCCAAGAGCGCGTCTGCGGATCAAATGCCCAAACCTTGCGCCAATGTGCGTCCTGACCTGGACCGACACCTACGAGCGGGGCGTGCCCTCCCCAAAGCAAGATCCGGTGTGTGAGGGGGTCATACTGTGCAACTGCCGCGATTCGCTCCCAAGGATCGTCTACACCCAGAGAATGTCGCACGAGACTCTGCGCATCGTACGGCAGCTCGTAGAA
Source organism: Candidatus Eiseniibacteriota bacterium (assembly GCA_050733935.1). Taxonomy (GTDB): domain Bacteria; phylum Eisenbacteria; class RBG-16-71-46; order RBG-16-71-46; family DASYSL01; genus JBOHUC01. Next base: position 11,967 of record JBOHUC010000093.1, read on the forward strand.
GGACAACGTCGCCGGACCGGTCCCGCATGAACCTCCCATGATCCATGTCGAACCTGAAGTACGATCAACTGCTATTGCGGCGTCTGCGAGGCGGACCGTGTGGTCCGCATCGTCCCTCACTTGTAGCCAAGAACGGTACAGGTGGTTGTATGACCAAAAGTCGCCCTGGCAAGCGCCTGATGCAGATATCCCGCCAAACAGCAAGGGCGCCTTTCTGCTCGGATCCCAAGCACCGGCATGCCCAAACCTAGCTCCGACTAGGTTGTCGTCCGACGACTCCAAACGCCAGGACCACGTGCCTGTATCGAGAGTCCAGAGTTCTGCCGTAGTTGTGATCGCACTCCCAATGTACAAACGCCCACCATATAGCTTCAGTGCACCCTCCTCGGGGCTCCACACGGCAGAAGCTCGAATTCTCCCGACGCCAGGGAATTGCGACGTGATGATTCGCTCGTCGCCCAAGGGATCATGAGGGGCAACACAGGGTACCATGATGAGCAAATAGACGGCACATCCGACTCTCAACACGGTGTCCAGTGTCAAATGTCTACCGAACAATGACGACACGAACACGAGCTTCATCCTCTCCAAGTGTAGCTCGGCAAAAGTAGACGCCGGGTGGGACAATCGCGCCTGTCCTGTCACGCCCATTCCATGCAAGCGATAGCAAACCGCCAGAATCTGTGCGACCTTGAATTTCCTCAACGAGCCTACCCGCAACCCCCCAGACACTCAACTTCGCGTCGCTGGTCGGCCGCCCGAGTAGTTCGAAACGTACTGCTCTGCCCTGCCTTGCTGGCATCCCAGCTGTCCGCACTCGAAGTCTTGCCACCCTATCCGACTCCTCAAACTCAACTGCCGTGACGCCTCCAATGACCCCGGCCGCGCGATAATCAACCATTGCATCGTCGGGAGAACAGGGAATCCACCGCAGCTCCTCTCCCACCTCAACCTGATAGACGTACGTGCGGAGCAGCGCACCTTTCGTAGTGATTGCATCAACATGACCTTGCCCGTAGTCGAAGTAGTGGGGGTTTGCGTTCGACCAGCCCCTTGTGAGGGGTGTCCGAATCCATACTTTCGGCGTGGAAACGAAGTCCACCTCAAAGGTGACCGGGAAGTGCAGCTCATACCTGTCAGCCGTGTATTCTCCGTCAGGAATAAGTCCATCCGCCGACCTGATCGTAATGCTCGTATTGTACTCGACGTCGAAGATGCTGGCATTCGTCGCAACGTCTCCCGTTACGGCTCCGCGTCGTCCTGGGTCGATCAAGTCAACCGCCCCACTATGGTTCACGCGACCCATCCCCTGATAGTCTGGGGCCTCATGAGAAATATCCTGCGCCGTGCCCCTCAAGAGATACTTGATGTCAACGTCATCCAGAATCGGATTTACAGAGACCAAACTGGCCGCGACGCCGCTAACCATGGCGGTAGATAGTGAAGTTCCGAACAGCTCGTCCACGTAGTGAGACGCGCCGCGGGTAATTACCGCGTTCCCCATCGTAGGGAAGGTGCTCCTGACAACGTGACCGGGAGCAACTATGTCAATCCAAGGACCGTGCGTCGAACCCTGGCCTTCCGTCAATCCGCCTGCTAGTCCGGGCAGGGTGTAGCCACAAAGATCTGTCGCTCCAACCGCGATGCAAAGCCCCCACTCGGCAAATCGCGCCGGGTAGTAGGCAACCAAACTATCAACGTTTCCCATTCCCGCGACACATGTGGCCCCGTACGCCATGGCGTTCTCTAAGGCCAACCGGATCGGACGAATCAGCAGCTCGTTTGGCTCATACCCCCGAATCCCAAGGCTGATGTTAATGACTCTGGCCCCATTCTCGGCCGCCCACTCAATACCTGCAGCTAGGTCTTCGATAGCCCAGATTCCAAGATCATTGGACACTCTAACTGGCAAGATCCTGCACCCGACCGAATCCGGCGTTGGCAATCCATACTCATCAACCGACCATCCCCCCACTATGCCGGCGACACCGAGCGGAACAGTATCCGCGAAATAGCTAGGCCCATTATCTGTGATAGCGGCTGCAATACCAGCCATTTGGGTGCCGTGACCGTAATCATCCCACACATCGTCTTCCTCATGGTCATCGACAAAGTTCTTGCCTGGAAGAATACGTTGCCCCATCTCGTCATCACTATACGTGTGGGCGAGATCTAAATGCGTCGCGTCAATTCCGGAGTCAACAATCCCGACTATTACGCCGCTATTACCTCGCGCCCGAGCCGAGGCATACCAAGCGCAAAGAGTGTTGGTGTCTTCGCTGAACCTTCCGTAGCCTTGGAAGATTGGGTATTCGTTTTGGTATCCATAGCTCTGGTTCAAATACCATTGGCCCAGATTGGTGACGGTCAGCTCAATGTTTGGGTCGTTCGGAGAAAGCAACGAGCCACACTGCGCGTTATCCGGGAGGCATGCTGCATTCGGGGTAAGGGAGATTCCTCGCGCTGAGGGATATGCCAGTTTTACGAGACGATGGGATCGCAAAGCTTCGATCGCTTGATCACGAACCTCACGAGATGCGAATAGGACTTGGAACATGTTTCCAAAATCGTACAGATGCCTCTGCGTTCCATCGGGCCGTGTGACCATTGTCCGCTGAGGTCTGACTTCAGGCCAGACACAGCGAATCGAATAGCACTCCAGGGTACGCAACAAATCGACAAGCGTTGCTTCACCACCGGAAATGGTCGAGGGAGATACGGCTGTGCGCCCAGTAAGTGGAAGCGTGCCGGCCTCGACCTCGACAATGGCGGCCCACGGTGAACCGGATAATGAGTTTCCCGCAGGTGCCGCACCTACTGCCCTCAAAGGTGTTGCCATTACTGACGACCCACCATTCGGATTTGTCACTACAACCGACCACAATCCCGTGTCTGTCTCGGCGAAGGCAACTTCAGCGACAAGGTTGTAAGAGTCCAAGACTGTGGTCACTGCATCGATAGGTGTTGCTCCTGGCCGTTCAAGGTGAACCTCGGTGCCCTGAAGAAAGTGGTAGCCGGCCAGCTGGTATGGAAATGTGCAGCCAGCCCATCCGTCCACAGGGAATCTGTTTACCACCATCGGCGCCGGTTCTTCTGTTCCGCCCAGAATGGTGGCTGGAGGTCCAAGACTCAGAAAGTCAACATCACCGTTTGGTGCGAGCACTTTCGCATAACCGACAACGAATCGTCCGGGAGGGCACGCTCCCCCAGAGTCGGCGAAAGTGATGTAAAAGGCAGTGCCAGTGGAGCAAGCACTTGCTTGTGAGCTGGAGATGGCAACTCGAAATGTTGAATCCGTTTGCTCTGGAATAGTTACTAGCGTTCCCTTGAGTAGCCAAGTACAGCCAGATGCAGAAGTGGGAGCACTCCAACTTGTCATTGAATACCACGGAGATTGATTGCCCGCGGGTGTCCACAGGATCTGAACTTCTATTCCTCCTACTGATACCAAGCCACTACACCTGACGTAGAGCCTGCGGGGCGCCCCAGAAACCTGTGCCAGGTTGGATGCGTATGTGCTCACGCTCCAAGAAAGCCCGACTGATCCCCCTCCGTTTATCCCACAGTCCGCTGGCCGAGCAAGGAGGCCACTGCACAATGCAAGCAGAGCTAGGAGGCTCCGTGGACCAACAAGTCCAGCACCGAGTCCTGATGCAGCAGGTCGGTCACTGGCCCTTTCCCGCGCAGCATCCTTGAAGACGCGCATGGGGTCCTCCAACTTGGCAGCTCGCTATGGTCTTGTCATCCCCCACGTCCTGGACTCGGCTAAGGCGAGATCCGCCCGACATGTGATCACTGACCCGTGGCCAAGCCGTCACATTAGCCACAGCAGGAAGTTTGACAGCCCGTGAGCGAAGATTGACCTACCGAGATTGTCCTCTCCCCTGTCAGTGCGCACAAGGGCAATCACCGAGGAACGATGAAGGAAGTCTCAGTAGTGGCCAGTACAGACAACACAAGCCCTACCGTAGGCAGGGCTTGTGGACTCGAACCGCTGGACCGCTCTAGCAATGGGCTCGCAGAAACTTCAGCGGCCCGTCTTGCGGTCCTTGTTCTTGCGCGCGTTGCGGCGGGCCATGTAAGCGACGAAGAGAACGACGGCAGCAAGGATGAGGACGATGTTGAGCGTGTTCATCCGTCTTCACCACCTTTCCCTGGTTCCCGGCCGCGTGAGGCCGTTCCTGTGGCTTCGCTCGGGCGACGCCGCCGGCCTACTGCCGGCCGACGTTCGAGAGCGCGCGGTAGATCTGTAGCATGCCCGGCCCGAGCAGGATGAGCAAAAGCTCGGGGAAGATGCAGAGCACGAGCGGAAACACGAGCTTGACGGCCACTTTGTGCGCCGCTTCCTCGGCCCGCTGGCGCCGCTTCACGCGCAGTGAATCCGACTGCGCGCGGAGCGACTGCGCGACGCTCGTGCCGAGCCGGTCGGTCTGAACGAGCACGGCGACCAGGCTCTTCACGTCGGCCACGCCGGTGCGGTCGGCGAGTCCCCGCAGGGCGTCGATGCGGTTGATGCCGGCCTTCATCTCGTTGTTGACCTGCCGGAGCTCCTGCGCGAGGACGGGGCTCGCGAGCGTGATCTCCTGCGACACCTTGACGATCGCGGCGTTCAAGCCGAGTCCGGCCTCGACGCACACGACCATGAGGTCGAGCGCGTCGGGGAGCGCGTGCGTGATCTCGAGCTTCCGCTCGTTCGACTTCTGCCACAGCCAGAGCGTCGGGAGATAGAAGCCGACGACGGCGAGCACGACGGTCCAGACGATCGTGTTCGCGATCGGCTGCCGGAGCGCCGCCATCAGGAACAGGAAGCCGAACGGCAGGGCCACGGCGAACAGGACTTTGGCCCCGAGGAACGTGGTGACCGCGTTCTGGCTCCGATACCCGGCCTCGATCAGACCATCGCGCAGCGATTCCTGTCCGTCCGCATTCGGAAGGAAGCCCGCGAGCCGGGCGAGAAGGCGCTCCCAGATGGGGCGGCGCGCGGCACGTCGCGTCTGCCACCAGGAGCCGCTCTCGCTCGAGGTCTTGATCTCGGCCAGGCGGGCCGCCACCGGGTCGGCGCCGGCCTGGCGCTGCCCGATGATGGCGTAGATCAGCATCGCGACCGTCGCGAAGACCAGGACCACGGCGACAATGGCGAGGATCATGACCGCCTCCTTAAACCTTGATCGCGATCACGCGGCGGATCCAGATGTAGCCCACGATCTGCATGACGAGGCAGACGATGAGCAGCACCTGTCCCGCGGGATCGCGGAAGAACGTGACCATGTACTGCGGCGCGATCACGGAGAAGATGAGCGCGAGCGCGATCGGCAGCACCGAAAGGATCATTCCCGTGAGGCGTCCGTGCGCGGTGCGCGACTTGACGTCGCCCAGGATGCGGAAGCGCTCCCGGATGATGTGCGCGATCGACTCCATGATCTCGGCCAGGTTGCCGCCCGTCTCGCGCTGGATGATCACGGCCGTGACGAAGAACTTGAGGTCGAGCGACTCGACGCGCTCCGTCAGATTGACGAGCGCCTCCTTCATCTCGAGACCCAGGTTTTGCTCGTCGAACGTGACCGCGAACTCCTGCGCGAGCGGCTCGGGCGATTCCTGGGCCACGAGCTGGAGCGCCGCCGGGAAGGAGAGACCGGCCCTAAGCGCACTCGTCATGAGATCGAGCGCATCGGGGAGCTGTTCGGAGAACTGGTTCATGCGCTTCGTCTTCTGTCCGCGCACCCACGCGTAGGGAATGAACGCGGTCACGACCCCGATCAGGAGCCCGACGAGCGGGCGACCCAGGATCGTGACGCACAGGAGGAAGAACACCGCGCCCGTGAGCAGCATGAGCAGCACGAGCGTGCCCACGCGCCAGTTGAGCCCCGCCTGGTAGAGCAGGAGCTCGAGATCCTTGGAGAGCGGGAACTGCGACAGGAACCGGTCGATGAACGTGATGTCGGACAGCCGCTTGTCGCGCAGGATCGTGGGGTCGACCGTGCTGTCCCGGCCGATCATCGAAATGCGGCGCAGCTGATCCTGGACGCGTTTCTGCCCCTCCGTCATCGTCCCCGCCCGCCAGGCGTAGAACGCCACGACGCAGGCCAGGAACACGAGGAGTGCGGCACTCAGAGCAAGCATGGGATCGATCCTCCCCTATCCGCCCGGCTCAGTCGAACGTGCTGGGCGGCAGGTCCACGCCGCTCAAACGCAGCTTGTCGAGAAAGCGCGGCCGGATGCCGGTCGAGGTGAACTGGCCCAGGACCTGGCCGTTCTCGCCGATGCCCGTGCGCTTGAAGACGAACACATCCTGCATGGTCACGACGTTGCCTTCCATGCCGGTGATCTCGGAGACCGACATGATCTTCCGGCGGCCGTCCGAAAGACGGGACACCTGGACGATGACGTTGATCGCCGAGCTGACCTGCTCGCGCATGGCCTTGTCCGGGAGCGAGATCCCCGACATCTGCATGAGCGTCTCGAGGCGCGTGAGGGCATCCCGGCTCGAGTTCGCGTGCAGCGTGGTGAGCGAGCCGTCGTGGCCGGTGTTCATGGCCTGGAGCATGTCCAGCACCTCTTCGCTACGCACCTCGCCGACCACGATCCGGTCGGGGCGCATACGGAGGGAGTTGCGGACGAGGTCGCGGGCCGTCACTTGACCCTTGCCTTCGATGTTCGGCGGCCGGGTCTCGAGACGGACGACGTGAGGCTGCTGGAGCTGGAGCTCGGCCGAGTCCTCGATCGTCACGATGCGCTCGTCGGGCGGGATGTAGCCCGAGAGGATGTTGAGCGTGGTCGTCTTGCCGGAGCCGGTACCGCCCGAGATGAGGACGTTGAGCCGGGCGCGCACGATGCCCTGGAGCACCAGGGCCATCGGCTCGCTGACCGTGCCGTAATTGATGAAGTCCTGCATCGTGAGCGCCTTCACGGCAAAACGGCGGATCGAGAGGATCGGGCCGTCGAGCGCGAGCGGCGGAATGATCGCGTTCACGCGCGAGCCGTCGGGCAGGCGCGCGTCCACGTACGGAGACGCTTCGTCCACGCGCCGGCCGACGCGCGAGACGATGCGGTCGATGATCACGCGCAGGTGCTGGTCGTCGCGGAACGTGACGTTCGTGAGCTCGAGCTTGCCGCGCCGCTCGACGAACACCTGCCGGTACGTGTTGACCAGGATGTCCGAGATCTCGGGGTCGTGGAGCAAGGGCTCGATCGGCCCGAGACCGAACGTTTCGTCCCGGATCTCCTTGACCAGGCGCTCCTCGTCCGTGGGCGAGAGGCGGAGGTCCTGCTCCTTGAGCAGCGCGCGGACGACGCGGTCCACCTGCTGCTGGAGGAATTCGTTCTCGACGTTCTCGAGGCTCGCCAGATCGAGGCGGTCGATGAGCTGGCGATGAATCGTCTGCTTGAGCTCGTGATACGTGTCCTGCGCCCGGACTTCCGCCTGGAGCGGAGAAGCCTGGCCCAGCGTGGCGCCGCTCGTCTCAGGACGCCTGGTGATTCGTTCCCTCAGTCCCATCGGTCTCTCCCCGGTACCCGGCCGCTAGCGGCCGCGGCGGAGGATCTTCTCGAAGAAGCCCTTCCCCGCCTTCTCGTCTTCCAGAATCGGGGCTTCGAGACCCGCCAGGGCGGAGGCGAGCTGGTCGTAGCTCCGGGTGACATCGGCTTCCGTGTCGATTTCAGCCACCGGCATCCCGGCGTTGATGGCGTCGCTCATGTTCGCGTAGTCGTTCGGGATCCGCCAGAACACCGGGTAGTGGAGCGCTTCTTCGAGCTGCTCGATCCCGATGTCCTTTTGCGGCAGGTACCGATTGACCACGAGTCGGACCTTTTCCTGGTCACGCAAGTAGCCCAGCTGTCGAAACACGTCGAGGCAACGCTGGGCGCCGCGGATCGACGGGAGGTTCAAGAGCACGACCACGAGGATCTGGTCGGCCGCGTCGAACACCTCCAGGTTCACGTCGGAGAAGCCGTGTCCGTTGTCGACCACCACGAACGGGAACGAATCCCGCATCGTGGAGAGAATCTCGTTCACGCGGGCCGGCTTCACGACTTCGGTCTGCTCCGGCCGCTCGGGGCCGGCGAGCACGTACACGCCGGTCCCGTGCTTGACCAGAGCGCCCGTGATCTGCGCCGAGTCGATCCGGCCGCCGGCCGAGCAGACGTCGGCGATCGTCTTCGCGGGGCGCGCATTGAGGAAGATGCTCACGTCCCCGGCCTGAATGTCGAGGTCCGCGAGCGCGACTTCCTTCTGCGTGACCCGGGCCAGTGCGACGGCCAGGTTCACGGCGACGGACGTCGTTCCGACGCCGCCCTTGTTGCTGAACGTCGCGATGACCTTGCCGCGTCCGCCGCCGCTCCGATCCGCGATGCGGAGGAGCTTGTCGACGGCCGAGGCGAGCTCGGCGTTCGCCACCGGGCGGGCCAGGAACTCTTTCGCGCCTGCGCGCATCGCGCGCAGGATCGTGTTGGGTGCCGTATCCGCCGACGTGATGAAGATCGCCGTCGATGGGTGCTCCAGGTGAAACCGCTCCGCGGCGGCCAGCGCCTCGTCGAGCGGCTTCGCCTCGACGAAGAGCAGGGTGGGGCGGACCTGGCGAGCCAGCTTCATCCCGAGGGCCAGGTTGTCGGCGTCGGCCTCGACCTTGATCCCGGGGAGGGAGCGAAGCTGCGTGATCAGCGACTGCCGGGACGAATCCTCCGAGTCGATGATGACCGCAGTGAACTGTTGCGTCACGCCGCGCCCTCCTGGCCAGTCTGCGAATCCGGCCCCCCATCAAGGGAGGCCGGATCGGCGAATCCCTATGACTCCACGATTCCCGTTATCGGCGCCTCACGGGTTCGGGATGAGCGACAGATCGAACGTGAAGTTCCCCACGTTCTGGCCCGGCGGGCACGGATCGCCCTTGCCCCGGACCTTGAGGAACCGCCCGACGACCTCGTTGCCGTTCATGCGCTCCATGAAGAACGCCGCCACCTTCGCGACCTTGAGCGTGCTCGGCCGGCCGCTGTGGATCGGGAAGCGCGGATCGTGGATCGGAATGAGCACGATGCGCGGGCTGATCGCATAGTCCGAGTTGATGACGGACAGCGTCGTCGGATCCCACTCCGCGTTCGGGTCCTTCGCGATGAGGTCCAGCATGCCCTGACGGGTCGGGCCGACCATGTTGCCCGGCTCGGTCGCGAGGATGTCCCCCGGAGCGATCGGCGACTCGTTACAGTTCGCGATGTTCCAGCGGTACTGGTTGGCGCCCGGGATCGGATCGCCGCGGTTGATCGGCGGCAGGTCGACGGCCCAGTACTGGCCCGGCTGCGGCTTGCTGTCGTTGTTCGCCTTGAGCGTGAGCAGGAGGCCGATGTCGCCATCCGGGCCGGCGAGCGTGTTGCCCGCGACCGGATCCGGGACGTAGCCCGTGAGCAGCGGATGATACGGCTCCGAGTCGAACGTGCCGTTGCCGTTGCCGTCGGTGTACGGCTCGCCGATGTCGTAATTCATGTTGCCGTTTACGTCGGTGTAGTCCTCGAAGTCGTAGTAGCCGTTGTTGCGCCACGCCGGGTAGCCGGCGATCGTCGCGTTGTCGTCCCAGCGATCCGGGATCGACCACGGCTTGACACACGTCACGTTGCAGGTCGCGCCGCAGCGCGCCGTCCCGGTCGCCGTCACCAGCGCATCGCGAATGCGCGGTCCGAGCAGGTCCACCATGTTGTAGAAGTACTGCGAGGTGTTGCTGAACGTCGTGACCGTGACCGTGTTGTCGTTCATGCCCGCGTCCGGGTCGCCGCCCGAGAGCGTGATGATCGCACGGCCCATGTCGACGGGCACGGCCGCGGCCTGCAGCGCGTTGTTCGCGCCGCCGACCTGACGGGCGCGCGTGCGCACGTCCTCGGCCGGAGCCGCCGCGTTCTCGCAGTACACCGACGCGCCGGCAAGCGCCGCCGCGTCAGCCGCATTCTGGAGCTGCGTCCGGGTCACCAGGATGCGGCCGACGTCGATCGTCAGCATGCCGAACGCCGCGAGGACGGCGAACGACAACGCCACCATGATGAGGACGTTCCCCTTGTCGTGCTTCCAGGATTGGCGCATACGTCGCCTTGCTTTCTGCGGAAGGTCCGCTAGTTCTCGTTCTCCTTCACCTTCATCGGGTTCGGCAGCGCCGGGACCTCGTTCGCTTCGAGCGGCCGAATGATGCGCGGTGAGACCAGAACGACCAGTTCTTGTTCCGTGATCTGTTCGCGCGTGTTCTTGAACAAGTACCCGATCAACGGGATGTTCTTCAGGAGCGGAATCCCGGTGTCGTTCTTCTGGACCTCCGTGTTCGTGAGGCCTCCGATCACCAAACTCTGGCCGTCCTTGAGCTCCACCACCGTGTCCACGCGGCGCGTGCGGAACGCCGGGATCAGGAAGCCCGAGATCACGACCGCATTGCTGAAGTCGGGCTGGCTCACCTCCGGCACGACCCGGAGGTTGATGATCCCCGAGTCGATCACCGTCGGCTCGAAGTCCAGCTTGACGCCGAACTCCTTGAACTCGACGTTGATCGACGTGTTTCCCGTTCCGGCCGACTGCACGATCGGAATCGGGATCTCACCGCCGGCGAGGAAGCGAGCCTTCTCGCCGTTCACCGCGACCAGGTTCGGGCTCGCGAGCGTCTTGAGCGTCCCGTCCGCCTCGAGCGCGCGCACCACGGCGCCGATCTCGCGGTCCCCGGAGAGGGACGTGTACTTGAAGGCCGCCGTCACCCGCTCACCGAGCGGGTCGCGCAGGATCGGAATCCGGGCCTGCACCACGTTGCCGCCGAAGAACCCGACTGTGGCCGAGCCCTCGATCCGGCGGCTGTTCAGCATGCTCACGAAGAAGTCGAACCCGAGCTCCTTCAGCCGCTGCCGGTTCACCTCGGCGACCTTGACGTTCAACACGACCTGGTTGAAGCCGGTGCCGCTGTGGACCACCACCTCGTACGTCTGGTAGCGGTTGCCCTTGCTCCAGACGACCAGCGAAGTCGTGCCGATCTTCTTGGCGTTGAGGAGAAGCTGGCGAGAGGTGGCCACGACCACGTCGGCAACCCGGTCATCGGCGATCGACACGGTGCCGATCGAATCGGGCACCGAGAGAACGGCCGAGCGTCCGAGCAAGATGCGAACCTTTTGCGGTTCCTGCGCCAGCGCCGTGCCCGTGTACGCGAGCACGGTCAGCAAGGACGCAAGGCCCAGACTCACCGCGAGCTTCCTTCTCAACCCCTCAGGCAACGGCCACATGAGGCGCCTCCTTGGCTTTTTTTGACCCGATGGCTTGGGACCAGAGTCATCGGCGCAAGGCCGAGACGAGACGAGAGCCCCCTCGCGGGGGCTCGCGCGTTTACTTGTCGGCGTTTGCGGGAATCTTCTCCTCCTGTTTGCCGGCCCGGATGACGGTGACCTTCGGCGGCTTCGCCGGCTCCGCCGGCGGCGCCGGGACATCGCGATAGACAACTCTCGGGGCAGACGCCCGGGCGCGCGGCGGTCCCGCGACGGGGGGGCGCTTGCCGATCAGCTCGTTCGTGTTCGCCGCCGCGAGCGCGCTCAGCGTGTCGGCGTCCTCGGGGTTCCTGAGCGTCAGGTGGATGCGCCCTTCGTGCATCGCGAGGGCCATCTTCTGCGCGGCCGGCGGATCCACGAGCAGCGTGACCGTCTGCAGATCGGTGTTCGGCTTGTTCTCCTGATCCTTCTGCTCGGTCTTCACACCGGCAGCCAGCACTTCGATGTTCTGCAGGATCGTCTGCGTGAACGCCTGGTCGGTCGCGCCGCCGGTGCTCGTGCGGTCGATCGTGACCAGCACGTCGACGCGGTCGCCGGGAACCACGAACCCGCTCACCGAGGAGACCAGGTTCACGGTCACGGACGAGGCGCGCATGGCCGGCCGGACCATCATGGAGAGGCCGCCGCCGATGGTCGAGAGCTTGCTCGAGAGCACCGGCTCCTTCGCAGCAAGGAAGATCTTGGTGGTCTGGCCTTCGACCGAGTCGAGGCTCGAGTAGGCGTTCGGCGGAACGCTGTCCTTCGGATAATTCACGACCTTGAGCATGTTCCGCTCGAGCTTCGTGCCGAACGTGAGGTCGTTTGCCGCAACGACCACCGGCCGCGTCTGCCGCGCGGTGACGTTGGCGGCGCTCTGCTGGTTCAGGTAGAGGAACACCACCGCCGCTGCAGCCAGGCCCAGGACGACGGCCAGGATGAGAAACGGTCCTCCCCGATTCTGTGCCACGACAACCTCCTCGTTGACCGGACCTCGTGTCCGGGGGACCTCGGCCCTACTCGAACATCACGACTGACATCCCTGCAAGAACATCCTGAGCCGCTGAAAACGGCAGAGCCTGCGAACCTCGGACGTCCCCTAGAACGTCTCGGCCCGCATGACCGTCTGCGCGTTGATCGTGAGCCCGCGCGGGCCCACCGTCGCACTTCCGTCGGCGTTCGCAGGCATCGGGCCCGCGAACACCCACACGAACGGCCGCGAGGCGGTCGCGCGGACGACCGTGTTGCCGTCCACCACGTCCACCGCGCAGTTGACCGTCGGGACCGGGGCCGAAACCATGTTGGCCGCGGTCAGGAAGGTCGTCATGGCGGCTTCGCCGTCCGCTACGGCCGACGCGCCGGGGGAAACGACCGCGATCCGGGCCCCCTCGCGGGTGGCCTGGGCGAGAACGTTGTAGGTCCACAGCGCCCGGCCAAACTCGGTGATCATGAGCATGACCACCAGTAACATCGGCAGGACGAGGGCAAACTCAACCAGCGACTGTCCCCGTGAGTCGCGGGCGAGATGTCGGGCGCTTCGGTTCATGAGCCACCTCGGTACAGATACTGGGCCGTCACACCCAGAGCGATTGCCAGGGCATACGGCATGTAGTCCTCGCCCGTGGCATTGAGTTCATCCGCCTTTGGCAGGCGGCGCGTCAACACGATGCACTTCATAAGCTCCCACGTGCGCCGCAGCATCCGGGGCAGCGTGCCCTTCCCCCCGCTGTGAATGACGGCCAGAACGCCGCCCATGACGCAGGTGAAAAGGCCGATCCAGAACACGTGGACCACGCCCAGCAGGGCTCCGAGCCCCGCCATCAGCTTGACGTCGCCGGCTCCCATCGCGCCGACCATCATGGCGATGAGGAAGAGGCCGAGACCGACCGCCAGCCCGAGCCCGGAGGCCCCGAGGCCCGTCCACCCGCCGACGATGCCGTTGGCCACCAGGGCCAGGCCCGCCAGGGGGAAGGTCAGGGCGTTTGGGATCCGCCGGCTCTTCAGGTCGATCGCCGAGGCCACGGCTACCGCGGCGAAGGCGATCCACCAGCCCCATGTCGATTCACCGAGGGGCGTCCTCACAAGCGTGTCGAGCAGCTTTGACCCCTTTCCTCGGCGTGAGTCGACTCCGTTCGCGTCCCCGCCAGGCGACCCCCCGGTCGGGGCCAGGCCTCACGGGCCCGGCCCCCCGGGGTCTCTTCACGAACGTCCGTGGTCGAAGCGGACGATCGTTCTACGCGGATTTACAGCGCCGCGTCGATCGTGCCCCACACGGCCTTGATCTTGTTGCCGAGGGCCGTCAGAGCGAGGATCGAGACGATCGAAAGCAGGGCGGCGAGGAGCGCGTACTCGACGAGGTCCTGGCCTTCCTCACGGACGATGAAGTTCTTGAGAGCCTGCATGGTTTCGGACTCCTTTTGCGGTTTCCCGCAGACGCATCCGGAACGCCGCCGGTGGTCTCGGGTGACCCTTGAGGCTTGAGCAACGGACACGGGGCACCTCTGACACGAAAAGCCGGATCGCAGCCCCCTGCGACCCACGCACGGTCCAGCGACCGAGCGAGCGTCAGGCTCCCTCCAACTCTGCAAGGGGTATGCCCGGTGCGGGTCCGGAGCCCCTGCATCCGTCATCGTCCCGTCCAAATAGATGGACGGGAAGAACTTGGCCGGGGTGCTCAGTGCCGTGCAAGACGCCGCGCGAAGCGAGAAGACGGTGCAGGATGCGCGCGCGATCGGGGCAGATTCCCCAGCCGCGGGGGGAAAAAGCGCAAAACTTTTGCTGTGGGAGAGGATAAGGCGGGACGAGACGACCCGGACCTGGCGGGTTTTGGCTCCAGTCCCCCCGCTCTCTCCGCAGAGCCTTCACGCAGGGGTCCGCGCCATGGATGGCCCGGTCGTTCACGTCTTCCTTGAAGGTGGAGGCACGATAGCAGAGCCCCCTGCGACTTGCAATCATTCGGCAGGGCGAAGCGCAAGACCTGCGAAAAGCGCCGGTCCAAAAATGGCCTTGGGGCGGTTCGGGAGCTTTCGGGGGCGGTTCGGGTGCGGATCACGCCCGGCGGGCGCGGGATCCGCGGGCCGAAGTGGTTGTTTTCTTGGTTTTTGGCTTTTCCGTGCGACGGAAACCGTGGCTGATCGGAAGCCTTCGGTCCCGCCCGAACGCCCGCGGCGTGACCTTGATCCCGGGCGGGGACTGCCGGCGCTTGTATTCGTTCCCGTCCACCATCCCGACGACCCGTTCGACGAGGTCGGGAAGGAGGCCTCCGGCGACCAGATCCTCGGGGGAACGATCCTCTTCGACGTACGCCTCGAGGATCGGATCGAGCACCGCGTATGGTGGGAGCGCTTCGTCGTCGCGCTGTCCGGGACGGAGCTCGGCGGTCGGCGGACGCGTGAGCGTCGACTCGGGAATCGGCGGGATCTCGCCGGCCTTCTGCGCGCGCTCGTTCCGGAAGCGCGAGAGCCCGTAGACCCGTAGCTTGGGAACGTCCTTGAGCACCGCGAAGCCGCCCGCGGTGTCACCGTAGAGCGTGTTGTAGCCAACCGACACCTCGCTCTTGTTGCCGGTCGTGAGCACGAGCCACCCGAACTTGTTCGACAGCGCCATCAGGTAGTTGCCGCGGATGCGCGCCTGGATGTTCTCCTCGGTCGTATCGGGCCGCGCGCCCTTGAACGCGCCCGCGAGCGCTTTCTCGTAGGCCTCGAGCACGCCTCCGATCGGGATCGTGAGCAGGCGGATCCCGAGGCGGTGCGCGAGCTCCTTCGCATCGTCCTGGCTTCGCTCGGCCGTGAAGCGCGACGGCATGGACACTCCCATGACGCGCTCCTTCCCGAGCGCATCGACCGCGAGCGTCGCCGTGAGCGCCGAGTCGATGCCGCCGCTGAGACCGAGCACCACGGTCTTGAAGCCGTTCTTCTTCACGTAGTCGGCGAGCCCGAGCGTGAGAGCTTCGTAGAGCTCGGCCGGGCCTTCGAGGTGCGGAGCGATGCCGGGCGTGATCGGCGGACGCCGGCGCGCGGCCGGTCGCTTCTCGTACGGAAGCTCGATCCGGCGCACGGGCAGGAAGCCGCCGTTTTCGCTGTGGGGCGTGAGACCGTCGCGGCGTCTCGGGTCGTGCAGACGGGCGACGAACACGGATTCGAGGTCGAGGTCGGCGACGATCAGGTCCTCTTCGAACGCGCGCGCGCGGGCGAGCACGTCGCCCCGCTCGTCGAGCACGACCGATCCGCCGTCGAATACGAGCTCGTCCTGGCCGCCCACCTGGTTCACGAACGCCACCACCGCGACGTTGTCCGCCGCGCGGGTCGCGAGCATGCGCTCGCGATTGCGGGTCTTGCCGCGGAAGAACGGCGAAGAGGAGATGCACACGAGGAGCTCGGCGCCGCCTTCGGCCGTCTGAACAACCGCGGGGCCGTCCGGGTACCACATGTCCTCGCACACGTTCACGCCGAACGTGATCGGCCCGTAGCCGAACACGAGCGGCTCGCGCCCGGCCTGGAAGTAGCGCTTTTCGTCGAAAACCGAGTAGTTCGGCAGGTGGTGCTTGTGGTAGACGCCCTGCACCCGCCCGCCCGCGATCACAGCCGCGGCGTTGAAGATGTCGTCGCGCCGGTCCGCGAAGCCCACCACGACGACCGAGCGGCGCACGTCGCCCGCGAGCTCGTCGAGGGCCTTCCGGTTCGCTTCGATGAACTCGGACTTGAGGAGGAAGTCCTCGGCCGGATAGCCGGGAATCGTCTGCTCGGGAAACGCGACGATCTCGGCCCCAAGTGCTTCGGCGCGGGTGATGGCGGCGCGGATGCGGGCGAGATTCCCGGGGAAGTCCCCGACGGTCGTGTTGATCTGCGCGAGTGCGATTCGGACGGTTCTCATCGGCGCTATCCTATCCGTTGTGCTCGGAAAATCGAGGATGGATCCGCGAACCGCCTGCGGGAATGAGGGTTGGGCGGAATTGGCGGGTAACGCGACGGGCGCAGGATCTCTCCCGCGCCCGCGTCACATGCCGGATGTTGCCCTTCGACGTCCGTGTCGAACCGCCTTCCCTGGCTGACCGCACCCTCCCTGGCGCAGCTTCGAGTTTGGGCCGCCCTCCCTGCGTGATCACCCGGTCCTGCCCGTCCCCCTCGAGGAGACTCTGGCGGTCGAACCCTTTCGCACGAGCCGTGCCATGAGGCTCAGGGCCCGGTCGTCCCACCGGCCCAGGTGTGGCGGCGAGGGACATCTTTCGTGAATCGGCGAAGTTGCGTCGCCACGGTGCGGCCCGCCCGGAACTCGCAGGGCGTCCGCGCGCGCGCGTGCGACAGCTGGCGAATTGCATCCTGCGCGGGGGTCAGATGGGATCCGTGCGGAACGCAACCCGCCGACGAAGCCCGTGACGCCCATTTCGTGACGTCTGGTGCGTGACGTCTGGTGCGTGAAGTCTAGTGTGTGACGTCCTGCCGCGAGGTCACCTCGGCACGCAGGACGGTGAGCGCGAAGTCGCCTTCGATCGCGTCGACCGCCCCCGGCGGGTTCGAGACGAGGAGACGGATCCCGAGCATCATCTCGTCGCCGTTGAAGAGCGAGATGAGCGACGGATTGTCGCGGATCGTCGTCGCCACCCGGAACGTGTCGCTGCCTGCGAACGAGACCGGGAGCACGAACGGCGAGGTCGTGAACGGGTCGGTGCCCGGATCCGAGAGGAAGAGCTTCACGGTCCCCGATCCGCTTCCGGTCAGGTTCCGGAACTCGCCGGCCACGTCGAGGGTGACGCTCTCGACCAGGGTCAGGTCCTGGAGCCCCGGTACGAGGTTTACGGCGCGGCTGTCGGCCACCGTCACCGAATCCGTGAGTGCCACCGGCGGAACCGGACCGTAGTGCGCCTCGGTCTCGGTCGAGTCGAGGAACGACTGCAGGTCGACGCGCGCAACGAGCTTCCGGTCACCGCAGCCCGTCGTTGCGACGGCCAGCGCAAGGCCGAGCGCCAGGACCGGCACGAGCGCCGGCGTCACCGCGGCGCGAAGATTCGAACGTCCGAAGGGTCGCATGGCGCCTCCTAGTACAGGGCGATCGACGCGCCCATCTCGAGGCCGCGCGCCCGCGTGAGGCCCCGGCTGTGCGTCGCGAGGGCCACGTCCAATCCGATGCGTCCCAGGCGGAGCCCCGTGCCGGCGCTCACCTGGAGCAGTCGATACGTGTCGAGCACGAGACCGCCGCGCACCGGAGCCGGGCCGAACCACGCCTCCGCACCCGCACGGGGGATCCAGCGTTCGTTGGTCGTGCGCTCGAGCGTGCCGCCGACCGTCAAGCCCTCGTTCCGCCACGTGAGATTGAACGCGCCGGTGACGGGGAACTTCACGACGTAGTCGGTTCCGGTCTCGAGGCGCGTCTGCACGTTCGAGTTCGTGTTCGGGTCGTACGTGTAGCGGTCGAGCTTCGTGTTGCTCCACCGGATCTGGGTGCCGATGTCGCGCACGCCGAGACCGATCTCGAACTTGTTCACGAAGAACGCCACGCCCGCGTCCACGCCGAAGCCCTGCCCGGCGTCGAAGCCCGGGTCCTGGGTCTGGCGCACCTCGCTCACGTAGTCGAAACGAAGCGGTGTACTCGGGCCGAGGATCGTGTCGCCGGTCGTGAACTGACCCGCCGACGTGGCCTGCCAGAGCGCGATCCCGCGCAGGTACTTGACGCGCGCCCCGACGTAGACGGCCTTCCCGCCGCGGCGCGGATCGCCGTCCGGCGCGTCGCGGGGCGGCATCACGGGCAGGGCGCCGCCGGCCGTGATCGCGAACGCCGCCTGAGCGCGCGCGTCGTCGGCCGCGCCGTACGACGTATTCGGAACGAACGGCTCGCCTTCGCCGAGCGCTCCCTGCAGTGCCTCGTCGAGCGCGAGCGAGTTCTTCGCCTCGACCTGGGGATGGACGCCGAAGAACACGTTCGAGGTTCCGAACTCGAGGTTCGGCCCGTTCATCACGAGCCCGTACTTGATGTCGTCGTTCGGAAAGAGCGACTGGAGCGAGCCCAGGTCGATCGCGAGCGCGTCCTGGCCGATGTCCACGATCACGTCGTCCGAGATGGGTTCGGGCTCGATGAGCTGGATCGTGGTCGGCGAGATCGCAACCATGTTCGCGATCTCGAACACGTTGAAGTTCGGGTTCGAGCTGTCGAACTCGGGCGGATTGGCGAGCGTCTGGATGACGCCGAGCGGGAGCGGAATCACGTTGTAGCCGAGCGCTCCCGAGTAGCGCGGGACGGCCCGATACGCGACGTTGAGCGCACTCGATCCCGTCACGTCCGAGACCACGATTCCGCCCATCGCGAGGCTTCGGGCGTCGTACGCCTGCGCCGCGGCGGGACGTGAATCGAGGAGCGCAGCGCCGAGTGCGGCCGCGAGCGCGACCGCGAGCAAAACGACGAGCGCGGCAGCTTGCGTGAGCTTTTCTTGGATCCTGGTCGACACAGCGGCCCTCCCTCGGCGGGGCCGTTCCGCTCGTATCGTCGGGCGTCAGCCCGCGGACGGCGTTCCCGGTCCCGGTCCTTCTCTTCTCCGCTCCCGCCAGTACTCGCGCAGTGCCTGACGATGGGAGCGAAACGCGAGCTTCGGCGCGCCGGGAATCTCGAACCAACCGAGATCGTCGGCGTCGTCGCCGGGCCGGGCACGACCGCCCAGGATGCGGGCGCGATAGACGAGCAGGATGACGCGGTTCTTGCCTTCGCTGCCGCCCCGGTAGGCGCCCTGAAGTCGATCGGTCTCGATGCGGAGGCCTGTTTCCTCGAGCGTCTCGCGAATCGCGGTTTGCTCCGGCGACTCGCCGTACTCCATGAAGCCCGCGGGCAGACTCCACAATCCGGCCCCGGGCTGATATCGGCGCCGAACGAGGACGATTTGACCCTTCTTTTCGAGGATCACCCCGACCGCGGGAGTCGGGTTCTGGTAGGCGATGAAGCCGCAGGCCGCGCAGGTCGGCCTCATCACCCCGTGATCGTCGGCCGGGGCAAGCGGGGTCGCGCAGTAGGGGCAGTAGCGGGCGATCCGACGGGGTGGCATGTCGCAAAAAGTAGCATAAAGAACGGCCCGGACTCCTTGCGGAGCCCGGGCCTCGCTCGTGAAACGGAACGCTTCCAGCGATCGGCGATCAGCGATCAGCGATCGCGGCGCATCCCCTCGAGCTCCTTCCGCAGATCGCGCATGTCGTCGCGCAGCTTGTCGAGATCCCGCTCGAGCTCCTCGCGGTCTTCGTCGCTCAGGTCGTCGATGTCGTACACGTTCCCGCGCCAGCCGTTGTGACCCCGCCAGTGCCAGAGATGGTCGCCGTGGTCATCGTCGAGGTCGAGCAAGCCCAGCCAGTCGTCGCGATCGTCGAAGTCGAAGCGCATCGCGCGCGGGCGCTCCTCGAGCTCGGGCTTGAGAGTCCGCGTCGTGCCCTTGCGCACGACCTGGATGTCGACCGGACCCTTCTCTCGCTCGCGCAGCTCGCGCCGGAGCTCCTCCGTATCCTCGACCTTCTTTCCGGCGATGCTGATGATCACGTCGCCCGCCTTCATGCCGGCCTTCGACGCAGGAGACTCGTCGACCACGCGCAGCACCAGGACGCCCCTGCCGCCGGGCGCGTCGAAGTACGAACCAAGATCCCCTTCGAGGTCGTGCGTCTCGACGCCCAGGCGCCCGCGACCCGCCACTCGCACCATGTCGCGCACGTGGTCCCGGTCCATCCGGTACACGCGCGGGGCGGGTGCGCGCGGAGCGCGCGGCGCCCGGGGAGCGCGCGGGGCCGGCGCGGGTGCGACGTCGGCGAACTCGCGGTTCCGGCGATCGGCGATTTCCGCACGGCCGAGCATCGTCTCCTTGCCGTTACGCCACACCCAGATGCCGGCGAGCGAGCCGGGGCTCGCGGCACGCACCATGTCAGTGAGCTGGTCCGCGTCGTTCACCTGGCGCTCCTCGAAGCGCGTGATGATGTCGCCTTCCCGGAGGCCGATCTTCTCGGCCGGGCTGCCGTCGATTACCGCCGTCACGACGGCACCGGTTCCCGTGTAGTCGTAGCTGTCCCGAAGTCCGCGATCGAGATCCTGAAGCATCACTCCGAGAAAGCCGTTTCGATTGGACGGCGCGGAAGCGGGAGGCTCGGGCTGCGCGTCCGCGGACCGAAGCGATCCGGGGACACCGCCGGCCAGGACCGCCACAGCGGCGGCCGCGACCACCGCCGCGAGGGCCACCATCCGCGCCCGCGTCATGAAGTTCTTCGTGATCATGGAATCACTCTCCTTTGCATCCGCTGGACGTCCGGTCCGCAACGAGCGTCCGGCCGTCTCCCTCCGCAGCACTCCCCGTTCGGGCACTCTCGCGACTTGGATGGCGGAAAACGCGCCCGGGTTGGAACGGAATCCCCTCGAGGCTTAGGCCCGTTGACCCGGATGCGGCGCCCCCCTACGTTTCCGCCATGGACTTGAGGAAGGATGCCACGGTCGAGCTCGAGATCCAAAGTCTCGCCCTTGGCGGAAACGGGGTCGGGCGGGTGGACGACCTGGTCGTGTTCGTCCCCGGCGCCTATCCCGGGGAGCGCGTGCGCGCACGCGTGACCCGGCGAAAACCCTCGTACGCCGAGGCCCGGCTCGAGGAGGTGATGGCCGCCTCCCCCGCGCGCCGGGAACCGCCGTGCGTGCACTTCAAGGCGGGGGAGTGCGGCGGGTGCCGCTCCCAGGACCTCGACGACCGCGCACAGGTCGAGGCCAAGACGCTCCAGGTGAAAGAGACGCTCGCACGCCTCGGCGGACCCGGCCTTGCGGGAGCCGAAGTCTTCGATTGCGTCCCTTCGCCCGCGGTCTGGCGCTACCGGAACAAGATGGAGTTCGCGTTTCATCCGGGGCCCGACGGTGCGCTCCTCCTCGGCCTTCACCGGCGCGATCGCTTCGACGACGTGTTCGATCTCCGCGAGTGCTGGATCGCCTCCGAGCTCACGAACGCGATCGTCCACGAGACACGCGCATTCGCGCGGACAGCCGGCTGGGCGCCCTATCACGCGCGCCTGCACACGGGGCTCGTCCGGTTTCTCGCCGTGCGGCATTTGCCGGCCACGGCCCATTCCGCCGTGAACCTGATCGCGGCGCGCGACGCCGTGCCGGACGTCGAGCGCTGGGCGGAGCGGATCGCAGACCTCGACCCTGCGGTCCGGAGCGTCGTGCTCACCGTGAGCGATTCGCGCGCGAACGTCGCGTTCGGCGCACGCGAGCGCGTGCTCGCGGGAACGCCGACGATCGAGGAGCGGCTCCTCGGTCTCACGTTCGAGGTGAGTGCCAATTCGTTCCTGCAGACGAACAGCGCCCAGGCCGAGGCGCTGTACGAGGCAGCGGTCGAGGAGGCGGCGCTCACCGGAGAAGAGCGCGTGCTCGACCTCTACTGCGGCGCGGGAACGATCACGCTCGCCCTGGCCCGCCATGCGGCCTCGGCCGTCGGCGTCGAGAGCGTGGAGGGCGCGATCGCAGACGCGCGACGGAATGCGGCGCGCAACGGGATCAGGAACGCGCGCTTCGTGTGCGGAGAGGCGCGGGCGGTGCTCCGCCAGTGGGCGCGGGTACGCGAGGGTCGCGTGCTCTCGCCCGCCGGGGCGCGCGCCCACGACGCGAAAGCGCCGCTCGATCCGGAGGCGTACGAGCCGTTCCTGCCGGACGTCGTGCTCGTCGATCCGCCGCGCGCGGGACTCCACGAGCGCGTGATCGACCGCGTGGCCGCCCTGGCCCCGCGCCGGGTCGTCTACGTGTCGTGCAATCCCGGGACGCTCGCGCGCGATCTCGGGCTCTTCGCGCGTCTCGGTTACGCGACGCGGCGCGTGCGGCCGTTCGACATGTTTCCGCACACGCCCCACATCGAGTGCGTCGCCCGGCTCGAGCCTGCGGGTGCGGCAGCGACGCCGACCGAGGACCGCTAGCTGCCCGCCGGTGCGCTTGCCGCGGCCGGCGCAGCGGCGGGCGCGAAGACGAATTCGGCCCAGACGGGAAGGTGATCGCTCACGTCATGCACGTCGCGGACCACGCCCGCCTGGCGGCCTGCGTACGGGCTGAACCCGCGCGCGAACACATGGTCGATCGAGAACCGACTGCTCGTTCTCCCGATCTCCGCGGTGGCCCACGTGAATCCGCCTTCGACGTACGTCCAGCCCACTCCATAGCTGTTCATGTCGCCGCCGATGATGACCGGATCGGGGCTTCGGATCGCGTCGGCGAGCACCGCGCGCGCCTGATCCTTGCGGGCGGCGGGCCCGATGCCGCTCGGCGAGCCGAGATGGACGCTGTAAGCGCGCACGTGGCGACCCGCGATTCGGACGCGCACGGCGACCGCGACACGTTGCTGCTCGATGACCCGGCTCGGATGGGGCAGCAGCACTTTGCGTGAAGCTTCGATCGGCCAGGGGGACATCACCGCGTTCCCGAACAGCTTCTGCGTATGCGGATGGATGGACGCCGGGTAGTACACGTAGTTGAGACGAAGCACGCGCGCGATCGTGTCCACCGCGGCCGAGTCCATCTCCTGGAGGAGAAGGAGATCCGGGTTTCGGAGCGGCGCGTGCGCCTTAAGCGCTTCGAGCGCCCCGGGAACGCGCATCGAGTGCTGGATGTTGAACGTGACGACCCGCACGCGGTTCGTGTCCGTGATCGCGCCCGGGCCCCCGGTGGCAGCGAATGACCCCGAGTATTTGGGTCCCGAGAGATCGCGGAAGTTGTGCGCGAGTGTCGCGCACCCGAGGAACGAAACCAGCGTGAGCGCCGCCGCGAACGCGGCGAGCGCCGGGGCCCGCTCAGCGATCACGGCGGCCCTCCGCCCACGCCACCGCGTACCAGATCGCAGCGTCCGGCCGGCGTCGCCACGCATGAAGGGCGGCGATCGCCGCGGCGAAGGACTCGGGATCGATGCCGCCTGTCTCGCGCGTCGCCTCCCCGGCCCCTTCGATCACTCCGATCAGGTTGAGCGCGAACCCATCGAAGTCCGGATCGCCGGCGCAGGCGCCGAAGAAGAGCCAGGTGTTCCCCACCGGCTTCGCGCCCGCCTCGTGGAGGAGCGAGACCAGGCGGCGGCCGACGAACGCATCGTTCCCGAGCCGGTCGTACGTGCGCACGTACGCGCGCCACAACGTGTCGAGCCCGGGCGGCTCGGGCCATAGACGGAGGAGATCGTGATCGTCGTCCTCGAGCACGATGCGACCGCCCGGGCGCACGGCGCGCACCATGCCGCGGACGACCGCGAGCGGATCGGGAACGTGCTCGAGCAGGAAGCGCGCGTGCGCCACGTCGAACGTTCCCCATTCGCCGGAGGCGAGCGGCAGATCGGTCGCGTCTCCGCGGCGGAGCTCGATACGGCGACCCGAGTCGCCCGAACCGCCCGAACCGCCCGGGCCGTCGTCCGGAGCCTCGCGCATCTGCCGGAGCGCCTCGTCGATTTGCTCGGCGCTCCTCTCGATCCCGACGACGGTCGCGCCCGTACGCGCCATGGCGCGGGCGAGCTGCCCGAGACCGGCTCCGACGTCGAGAATGCGCTCGTTCCCCGCGAGCGCGAGGGCGGCCAGAGAACGGCGATTGAGAAGATCGTTGAGCCGTGTGAGCCGGCGCTGCTCCTCGGGAGCCGTGCCGTGCACGTAGTGCGAAACGGGCGGAGCGCCGTCGGACATGCGATCGACTCCGCTCAAGGCGTGAGGGGGTAGAGCTGACGGTAGGCCGCGATTCCGCCATCGAGCGACGTGACGTCGCGGAAACCGTTGCTGACGAGCGTCTGGGCCGCGCTCAGCGATCGCGTTCCGTCCTTGCAGTACACGAGCACGGGCTTGCCCCGGAAGCGCGCGATCTCCGGAATCCTCTGCTGGAGCTCGCCCATTGGAATGAGCACCGCGCCGTCGAGATGCCCGTGCACGCCGTTCCACTCCTCCGGGCCGCGCACGTCGAGCACGAGTCCTTCGTAGTGGACGCCCCGCCAGCCGTCGAGCTGGTCGGCGCTGATGCGTTGCACGTACCCGGAAGGATTCCCGGCGGCCGGCGCGGAGCCCGAGCCGGGCGGCGGAGACGGGACGCAGCCCGCAGCGAACCAGACGAGCGCGCCGAAACACGCGGTGAAAACACAGCGACTCATCGTGCTAGACTCCCCTTGCGGCCCGCACCGGCGGGCCGGTTTCTGTTTCGAGCATGCCACGGAAGCGGTGCACACGGCACCCCTCTTCCGGGCGCCCCGCGACCGCCGAGGAGTTCGAGTGCGCACCCGTGTGTCTGGCCGCCTGTTCCTCCCGGCGCTCGCCGTTTCCGCCGTGCTCGCCGCGCTCGCCGTGATGAGCGCGCTCGACGTTGCGCGGCCCCGTTCCTCCTTCGCAGCGCCTCCGCGCCCGAACTGGACCACGATCGAGGTGTCGCAGTTCGACATCCTGCGCGGCAATCGCCTGCTCGGGACCGAATCCCTTCGCATCTATCAGTCCGGCGACACGCTCATCACCGCTTCGACCGTGCGGCTCGACGCTGCAGGTCCCGAGAGCGCGCTGCCGCTCGAGAAGCGGCTGACCTATCTCAGGCGCAATCTGGATTCGTTTCCGCTCGTGTTCCAGGTGGGCACGACGCCGCGCGATTCGACGCGAGAGGGGACCGATCTCAATTGCATCTTCGGCGACACCGTCGCGACCGTGTTCCGGGAGATCGAAGGTCACGGACGCGTCGAGACGGTCGGCCTCCCGCCCGGGAAGCTCTATTTGTTCGAACCCGGCGTCTACCTCCCGGTGCAGCTCCTGCTCGCGGACTTCGTCGCCGGCTCGCAGGACAAGCGGAAGCAGGCGGTGCTCATTCCGTCTGCGGTCACCGTGGTCGATCTCTATCTCACGCGCACGGGACGCGACACGCTCGTCGTGAGCGGGCGCCGCGTGCCCACGACGCGCGTCGAGATGACGGACAACCTCACGCCGTTCACGGCCTGGATCGACGACAAGGGAAGGCTGTGGAAGCTCGCGGCGCAGGGCCAGGACCTGGTGGTCCAGCGCAGGCCCGATCCCGGAACGAAGAAGGCTCCGGCCCGGAAATCCGGTGCGCCGAAGCCTTCGACCTCCTCGCGCTGAGACGAGTTCTACTTCGTCACGGCCATCCGCTCCACGAAATCGACGAACAGCCGCACGCCGACGCCCGCCGATCCCCGCGGCGCGTACGGCTTGTCGCGGTCGTTCCACGCCGTCCCCGCGATGTCGAGGTGGCACCACTTGTAGCCGTTCGCGAACTTCTGCAGGAACATTCCGCCTGCGATCGTGCCCGCTTCGCGACCCGCCGAGTTCTTCATGTCGGCCACGTCGCTCTTCAGAAGATCGTTGTACTCGGGCCACGTCGGGAGCTGCCACAACCGCTCGCCCGTCCGCTCGCCGGACTCCATCACGAAATCCACGAGCTTCTGGTCGTTGCCCATGATCCCCGAGCAGTGTCCGCCGAGCGCGATCACGACGGCCCCGGTGAGGGTGGCGATGTCGAGCACGGCGTCGGGCTTGAAGCGGTGCGCGTACGAAAGTCCGTCCGAGAGAACCAGGCGCCCCTCGGCGTCCGTGTTGTTGACCTCGATCGTCATGCCGTTCGAGGCACGCAGCACGTCGCCCGGCTTGACTGCGCGTCCGCCCGGCATGTTCTCCGCCGCGCACACGAGGCCGATGACGCGGATCCCGGCCGGCTTGAGCCTTCCGAGCACGTCGAGCGCGCCGATCACGGCCGCGCCGCCGGACATGTCGTACTTCATCTTCTCCATGCCCTCGGCCGGCTTGAGCGAGATGCCTCCGGTGTCGAACGTGATCCCCTTGCCGATCAGGCAGACCGTCTTCCGCACGGCGCCCTTCGGCTTGTAGTCGAGCATGATGAGGCGCGGCGGGTTCGCGGAGCCGCGTCCGACGCCGAGCAGAGCCCCCATCTTCATGCGCTTGAGCTCGTCCGGACCGAATATCGTCGCCCGCACGGCAGGCGAACGGCCGGCGACCTCGCGCGCGGAGGTGGCGAGGTCCGCGGGCGTCATGTCCTGCCCGGGACGGCTCGCGAGATCACGCGTCAGGCACACGCCCTCCGCGACGATGCGTCCACGGCCCGCGCCCTTCGTGACCGCCGGCTTCGACTTCGCGTCGACACCCACGATCACGAGCGATTCGACCTGGCGCTTCCGCTCCTTGTCCTGCGTGAGATACGCGCTGAACACGTAGTTGCCGAGGATCGAGCCTTCGACGAGCGCCGCCGCCGCTTCTGCGGGCTTCAATTTGCGATGTCCGAGCCCGTGCACGAGGGTCGCGAGCGTCGTGAAGCCCATGCTGCGCGCGCGCGTGATCGCGTGTCCCGCCGCCTGGCGCACGCGCTCGGCCGAGAGCTCGCGATCGGGACCGAGCCCGATGAGCAGGAGTCGCGACGGGTGGCCGCCCGTCGGATAGAGCACCGCGACCTGACCGTTCTTGCCCGTGAAATCGCCGGTCTTCAAGACCTCGGCGATCGCCTGGCTGGCTGCTTCGTCCAACACACCCGCCGCCGTGGCCGGACGCTTCGCGCCTTCGAAGAGACCGACGGCGAGCGCATCGGCACGAACGCCTTCCGCGGATGCACCGCGGATCGTGATCTGCATACGAGCCTCCAATGGAAACGTTCGGATTGCGCGGGCCCGGCGGGAGAAGGACCAGCGCGGGGGAAATCCGACAACCGACAGAGAACACAACGAGTTGCCCCGAAAGTCAAGACCCCGAATGCCCGCTTGCCGCGGGAATGAAGCCTCCTGCATCATGCGGACGGAATATGTCCGCGATCTCGGAAAGCTCCGCCTCTTCGACGCGTCACTTCACGCTGCGCCGCATCCACTCGCTGGTCGGCGTGCTGCCGCTCGGCACATTTCTCGTCTATCACTTCTGGTTCCACGCCCAGTCCCACCTGGGCCCCGCGGTCTACGACGGGAAGCTCGCCGAGCTCTACGCCTCGCCGTTCAAGCACGTCTTCGCGTGGCTCACCGTCTATTTGCCGCTCGCGTATCACTCGATCTACGGAATCTTCATCACCCGCGAGGCGGCGCCGAACTTCCTCGCGTACGGTCGGTTTCGGAACTGGATGTACGTGCTCCAGCGCGCGTCGGGGATCGGGCTCCTGCTCTTCATTCCGGCACACCTCGTGAAGGCGCGCTTTCCCCATGTCTTCTTTGCCGGCGAGAGAATGTCGTTCGCGCACGAGGCGGAGGGCCTCCGCCACCTGCTCACGATCCTCGTCTACGTCGCCGGGATCCTGGGCGCGTGCTTCCACCTCGCGAACGGGCTCTTCACGTTCGGCATCACGTGGGGGCTGTGGATCGGACCGAACGCGCAGGCCCGGGCCGCGCGCGTCTCCATCGCTCTCTTCGTGCTGTTCTCCGCGATGGGTTTCTACGCGCTGGCGGGGTTCCGGTGATCCCGCGGGCGCTCGTGACGGGCGGAAACGGCCGGCTCGGAAGCGCGGTCGCACGCCTCCTCGTGGATTCGGGCTACGAGGTGCACGTCACCCTGCGCGATCGCGCCGGTGCCGACGCGTTCGCACAGAGCCCGGGCGGACGAGGCCTCGTCGCGCACGGGGCCGATCTCGGGGACGACGCCGACGTGCGCGCCCTGTTCACAGCGATCGGTCCGCCGCTCGCCGCACTCGTGCACACGGTCGGCGGATTCATGGCCGGGCCGTTCGCCGAGACCGACGAAGCGAGCCTCGAGGCGCAGGAAGGCATCAACCTCCGGAGCGCGCTCCTCACGATGCGATCGGCGCATGGGGTACTGGCCGCCAATCCGGGAGGCGCGGCCGCCGTTCTGACCGTGAACCGTCCGGCGCTCCTCGGCTCCGGACCGGGCGTCGCGCTCACGACCGCGATGAAGGCCGGTGTCGTGAGCCTCGTGCGAAGCCTCGCCGAGGAGTGGAAGGAGGCCGGGATCCGTGTCAACGCAGTCGCTCCCGGCATCATGGACACGCCCGAGAACCGGCGTGACATGCCGAAGGGCGATCCGTCGCGCTGGCCGACGCCGGACGCGGTCGCGCGCGTGATTCGCCTCCTGCTCTCCGACGATGCGCGCATCGTCTCGGGCGCGATCGTGCCCGCGTACGGCCGCTCGTAGCCCTTCCGGTGCCGCGCATCTCGGTCGTCGTGAGCCACTACGACCGGCCGGCGCTCCTCGCCCAGGCCCTCGAGTCGATCGCCGTCCAGACCCGCCGCGATTTCGAAGTGATCGTGGTGAACGATCACGGGGCCGATTCCGCGCCGCTCGTCGAGGCGTTCGCCGGGCGGATCGCGCCGATTCCCGTGCGCTACGACTACCGGCCTTCGAACGAAGGGGTGGCGGCGACGCGAAACCGCGGCCTCGCGCTCGCGCGGGGTGATTTCATCGCCTACCTGGACGACGACGACTTGTGGCGACCGGGGCATCTCGAGCGGCTCGCCGGCGCGCTCGAGGCGGAACCCGCGTGCGCGCTCGCGTACGGGGACGCGGAGGTCCTGCGCCTCGTGCGCGAGCCGGGCGTTGCGTGGCGCGTCGCCGATCGCCGCACGCTCGCCGTGCCGTTCGACCTCGACGATCTGAAGCGCGACGACTTCATCGTCCCCGGCGGCATGGTCCACCGGCGCGCGCTCTACGATCGCGTCGGGCCCTACGACACGTCACTCGGCGTCTCCGACGACTGGGACTGGCTCCTGCGCGTGGCCGCGACCGAAGGGGCCGGCGCGTTCGTGCGCGTGCCCGAAATCGTGATCACGGTGCGCATCTTCGGGGAAGGGATCAATCTCTCGGCGACTTCAAATGTAGCCCGGCGCGCCGCCCTCGATACGATCGAGCGGCGCCACGGGACTCCGCACCTCGAGCCCAAGACCTTCTGGGAGGTCGCGGGCACGTATCTCGCCCGCGCGGAGCTCAGTCGAGGTCGGGAGCGAGCTCCCGGACCTGCTCCGCCGGCAGCTCCACGCGTGCGTGATAGTGGGGATGATCGAGCGTGAGAACGACCGGACGCCCCGCCCGGAACGCGTCGCGTTCCTGGGGCGAGAGCCGGAACCGCACGTAGTGCACAGCCGAGATCTTGGCCTCCTTCGAGTGTCCGGGCTCGAACCACGCCTTAAGGCGATGCTGGTCGCCAATCTCCATCCACAGGCACTCCTCGATGCCCATGAGCGAATTCAGATCGGTCTCGATCCGGTCCTGCGCCGTGATCTCGATGAACAGAGTCGCGGAGAGCTCGCCGTTCCCGGGCATGAGCTCGTTGTAGACCTCGAGCTCCTCGCGGATCCGCTCCTCCTCGAAGATCCGTTCGGCGCGCAGCATCTCGTGGACCTGGAACAGCACGGTCTCCCGGTTCTCGAACGCGAGCGACACGCGGTCGCCGAGCTGAACGCGGCGCCGGTTCTTGAGGTCGATCGCCTTCCGGATCGCCTCCTCGCGGCCGCGGTCGTAGGTGTTGAGATCGAGGATGTCCCCGCGCTGGACGCGCGTCGTGGTCGTCATGAGGCAGTCTCCTTGCGCGGTTCGTAGCACTCGGCCAGGACCTGGATCGGGTGGCGCGGCTTGAGCCCGGTTCCCTGCTCGATCTGGATCGCGGCGAGCGGGCAGTCGGTCACGACCGTCGCGGGCTGCGCGTTCCGGAACGCGGTGAGCGCGGGCTCGGCGATCTTGAACGACTCCTCGTAGTACTGCTTCTTGAGCCCCCACGTGCCGTCCACCCCGCAGCACTTGTCGACCGTCGCGACCTCGGCCCCCACGATGCGCAGCACGTCGCGCGACTTGAAGCCGATGTTCTGGGCTTTCAAATGACACGGCACGTGGTAGGCGACCTTGCCGGGCTTTTGCGCGACGTTCGTGTCGAGCTTTCCCGCGCGATGCCGGAGGGCCAGGTACTCGAACAAATCCATCGTGTTCGACGCCACTTCGCGCGCTTCGGGCGTGCCGAGCAGCCCGCCGTATTCCTGCTTCATCATGTACGAGCAGGTGGGTCCCGGCACGACGACGCGCGCGCCCCGGCGGACGGCCGGCAGCAGGGAGTCGACGTTCGCCTGCGCGTTCTTCTTCGCGTTCTCCAGATCGCCGCCGTCCAAGTACGGCATGCCGCAGCAGCGTTGCGGCGGGCACTCGACCGCCACACCGTTGCGCTCGAGGACCTGGACTGCGGCGCGGCCGACCTCGGGCTGGTTGTAGTTCACCGGGCAGGTGTAGAAGAGCGCGACCGTATCCGGCACGGCCGGCGCCGGAGCGCCCGCAGCGCCCGGCGCAGCCGGCGATGGCGAGGAAGCACTCCCGGGCGCGAGTTGCGAATCTGGCTGCAGAGCGAGTTGTGAAGCTGGCTGTGGCCCGGGACGCTCGTTCCCGCGCTTCGCCCACCACTGCGCGAACGTCTCGCGCGCGTACGTGGGGAGCTTGCGCAGGCGATGGATGCCGACCGTCGCTTCCATGAGCGTTCGGTTCAGCGGGTTTCGCAGCGCCCAGTTCGAGACGGGCGCCGTGGCGCAGGCGACGGTTCCGATCAGGTCGGTCCGGCCGAGCGCCTGGTCCTGGAGCGGGATGCCCTCGCGCCGGACCCGTGCGGCCTTGTGACGCAGGAGGAGACGCGGAATGTCGATCGCCCACTCATGCGGCGGCGTGTACGGACACTTTGGAAAGCACAGCTTGCACTGGTAACACTCGTCCGTGACCCGGTTCCAGTCCCCGGGCTCGAGCCGCGCGACCTCGCCGTCCTCCTCGTCAATGCGGCGGAGCACGGTGCCGAACGAAGGACAGAGGTCGTGACACAGCCGGCAGCCGTGACACACATCGAAGACCCGCTCGAGCTCCTGCGTGAGCTTCTTCGGATCGGCGTACTCGGGGGACCGGATGTCGTAGGTCATGCGAGTCGCCGGGATGCCCGAAGATCGAACAGGCTCAGCTGCCGACCGAGTCGAGGCCCTTCGCGAAGCGGCCCGCGTGCGACTTCTCGGCGCGTGCCAGCGTCTCGAACCAGGCGGCGATCTTCTCGAATCCCTCCTCGCGGGCGACCTTCGCGAAGCCCGGGTACATCTGCGTGTACTCGTAGGTCTCGCCCTCGATCGCGGACTTCAAGTTGAGACGCGTCTCGCCGACGGGCACACCGGTCACGGGATCGCCGATCTCTTCGAGGTGCTCGAAGTGGCCGAACGCGTGGCCGGTCTCCCCTTCCGCGACGTCGCGGAAGAGCCCTGCGATGTCCGGATAGCCCTCGATGTCGGCCTTGCGCGCAAAGTAGAGATAGCGGCGGTTCGCCTGCGACTCGCCCGCGAACGCCTCCTTCAGGTTTTTCTCGGTCTCACTGCCCTTGAGCGCACGACTCATGACGGAACTCCTCCTTGAACGATGACCGGATGAATCGGATCCCTGCCCGGCGGCCCGGGTGTCAGGACTTCGACTGCGCTTCCCGCGCGCGGCAGGAGGCGCAGACACCGTTGAACTGGATCGTGTAGTCGGTGACCTCGAAGCCCACGCTCGGGGGAAGCGAGAGCGTGTCGAGGGCGGCGTGCTCGACGTCGTCGAGCCGGTGACAGCGGACACACCACAGATGGTGATGCCGGTGATGGTTCGCGTCAAAGCGCCGGCGTGCGCCGGGTGCTCCGACCTCGCGCACGAGGCCCAGCCCCTCGAGCAGCTCGAGCGTCTTGTAGACCGTGCCGAGCGAGAGCGAGGGATACGCCCCGTGGAGCGTGCGGTGAATTCCTTCGGCGTCCGGGTGCTCGTGGCTCTCGAGGAGCGTGCGATAGACAGCAAGCCGCTGATGGGTGACCGGCAACCCGCGCTCGTGACAGGCCCGGGTGAAGTGCTCAACCGCCTCGTCCCGGTCGGCCGCTTCGTCCGGGCGGACCCCGGGCCGGGTCGAGGGGGCGGCCTTCATTCGGGCCTGCGGGAATGCGGGTTTCCGGCTCACGAGGAGAACATTTAGCAGATAGAAATTATTCCTGACAAAGAGTTTTTCTTAAGCCACTTGCCGCAGGGCAACCTCGCGCAGCAGCTCGGGGCTCCAGCCTTCGCAGCGATACCCCGCGGCGCGGCCGGCGGGCAGGGACGGGAACGCTTTCCGGGCCTCGCTCATCTAACGCCCATGGCGAGCGAAATCCTTCCCCTTCCCGAGACCGGACCGACTCCGGACGATGCGTTGCTCGATGCTTACTCGGAGGCCGTGATCCAGGCCGCCGACGCGGTGAGCGGCGCGGTCGTAAACCTCGAGGTCACCCAGCGCGCGGACACCGGCCGCCGAGGGCCGCGGCGCGGGCGCGTGCCCGGCCCCGACGAGGTGCGAGGCTCGGGCTCGGGCTTCATCTTCACGCCCGACGGATTCGTGCTCACGAACAGCCACGTCGTGAGCGGAGCGACGCGCATCGAGGCGACGCTCCCCGACGGGCGGCGCTTCGGCGCCTCCATGGTGGGGAACGATCCCGATTCCGATCTCGCGGTCGTGCGCCTCAACACGAGCGATCCCGGCCTCGTCGCCGCCCCGCTCGGCGAGTCGAAGAGCATTCGCGTCGGCCAGCTCGTGGTCGCGATCGGGAATCCGTACGGCTTCGAGTATACGGTCACCTCCGGCGTGGTGAGCGCCCTCGGCCGTTCCTTGCGTGCGAACTCGGGACGCATCATCGACAACGTGCTCCAGACCGACGCGGCGCTCAATCCCGGCAACTCCGGCGGGCCGCTCGTCGATTCACGCGGCCGCGTCATCGGCGTGAACACCGCCATCATCCGGGGCGCGCAGGGCATCTGCTTTGCGATCGCGATCGACACCGCGAAGTTCGTCGCATCGCGCTTGATTCGCGACGGCCGTGTGAAACGGAGCGTGCTCGGCGTCGGCGGGCAGAACATGCCGATCCGCCGCCAGGTGGTGCGCTTCCACGACCTCGCGGTCGAGAGCGGCGTGCTCGTCGTCTCGGTCGAGCCGGAGAGCCCCGCGGACACCGCGGGCGTGCGCGAGCGGGACGTGATTGTCGGGTTCGGGGATCGCCCGGTCGCGAGCATCGACGACTTGCATCGCAATCTCACGGACGATCTGGTCGGGGCAACGATTCCGCTCACGGTCATCCGCCGCGCCGAAAAGCTCGCGATCCCCGTCGTTCCGGCCGAATCGCGGCGCTGAGCGCGCTTCGCGCGTGCTTCGACTTCACTTCGTGGAGTAAGGTGACGCGCGTCCGGAGGCGCGCGTCATGGGTCACGAGCTCACAGTTCTCAGGGAACTCGCCCTCCTGGCCGGAGTCTCGGTCGCCGTCAACCTGCTGTTCCGCCGCATCCGCCTTCCCACCGTCGTCGGATTCCTGTTCACCGGTGTTCTGATCGGCCCGGGCGGGTTCGCGCTCGTCGAGGATCCCGACACGGTCAACACGCTCGCCGAGATCGGCGTCGTGCTCCTCCTGTTCGCGGTCGGACTCGAGTTCTCGCTCGCGGATCTGCGCATGCTCGGCCGCAAGGCCGCGGTGGCCGGAGTTCTGCAGGTCCTGGGCACGGCCGCCGGGGTCACGATGCTGCTCGTCGCGTTCGGACAGCCGCCGGCGCACGCGATCTTCTTCGGGCTCCTGATTGCACCCTCGAGTACGGCGCTCGTGTTCCGGCTCATCACGGATCGCGGCGAGCTCCAGGCGCCGCACGGGCGCCTCCTGACGGGCGTGCTCCTCGTGCAGGACCTCGCGGTCGTTCCGATGGTGTTGCTCGTGCCCGCGCTCGTCTCGTGGAGCAAGGCGCCGGCGAACGTCGTGTTCCGCGGCCCGGGCCTCTCGCCGATCTTTCAGGCGCTCGCCCTCGTCGGGCTCGTCGTCGTCGCGTTCATGACGGCGCGGCAGCTCATTCCGTGGCTCATCGCGCGGGCGGCGCACGGCAAGTCGCGCGAGACGTTCCTTTCCGCGGTGGTCGCGATCGTGCTCGGTTCCGCGTGGTTGAGTCAGCAGGCGGGGCTCTCGCTCGCGCTCGGGGCGTTCCTGGCCGGCCTCATCCTGGCCGAATCGGATCTCCGGTCGCAGATCATCGCGGACATCCTGCCGTTCCGCGACACGCTCATGAGCATCTTTTTCATCTCGATCGGGATGCTGCTCGTGCCGTCCGAAGTCCTCAAACGGCCCGATCTGGTCGTCGCCGCAACGGTCGGCATGGTCCTCTGGAAGTTCGTCGCGGCTTCGATCACGGGCCGGATCGCGGGCTATCCGTGGCGCACCGCGATCGCGGCCGGACTCGGCCTCGCGCACATCGGAGAATTCTCGTTCGTGCTCGCGCAGGCGGGGCAGCCGGGAGGATTGCTGCCCGCGCCATGGAACCAGAGCTTCTACGCGGGGGCCGTGTTCTCGATCATGATCACGCCGTGGCTCGTCACGCATGCGCCCGAGTGGTCCCTTCGAATCGAACTCGGTCTGCGCGCGCTGCGACCCGCTCCGCTCCTGCCGCTCGAGCCCGCCGAGGCGGCGGCCACGTCGACGCTCCGACAGGATCACGTCGTGATCGGAGGCTACGGCCTGAACGGGCGGAACGTCGCGCGCGTGCTCCGCGCCGTCCACATCCCGCACATCGTGCTCGATCTTGCGCCAGAGGCGATCACCCAGTGTGTCGGCGAGGGCAGTCCCACGTTGATCGGCAACATCACGCAGCCCGAGATCCTGAAGCAGGCGGGCGCGCCGCGGGCCCGCGTGCTCGTGCTCGCGCTCTCCGATCCGTTTGCGTCGCGGCACGCGACACGGATCGCGCGCGATCTCAATCCACACCTCTTCATCATCGTGCGCACGCGCGCGGTCGGAGAAATCGACGCGCTCCACGAGGCGGGAGCGAGCATCGTGATTCCCGAGGAATTCGAGACCTCGATCGAGATCTTCACCGCGGTGCTGCGCGAGTATCACATCCCACCGAACATCGTCGAGGCACAGATCAAGGTGCTGCGAACGGAGCGATACTCGCTCCTGCGCGGCCGGAAGCTTCCGCGCACGGTGATCCAGCAGCTCCAGTCGATCCTGATCGAGGGGACGACCGAGGCGGTGGTGCTGCTCCATCAATCGCCGGTCGTGGGTCAGGTGCTGTGGGAAACGGGCCTGCTCGACGAGGAAGGTGTCAAAGTGGTCGCCATCGTGCGCGGCGGGCATGCGATGGTGGATTTCGATCCGCAGATCGAGCTCCGCGTGGGCGACACGATCGTTCTGACCGGCGACCACGCCGCAATCGACAAGGTGATGGAAAAGCTCGCGCCGGCCGACCCGCGCGACCCCGCAACAGTCGAAGGTTGACAGCGCACTGAGGGAGGCCTAGCGTCTTTTGCGGCCGACCGGGCACCTGCCAGGTCGGCTTTCTGTTTTGGGACGGGACCGGGCCCGTGCTCTTCCGTGAGGAATGTGCCATGAGAGCCCTCCTGGTCCTCGT
Organism: Candidatus Eiseniibacteriota bacterium; assembly: GCA_050733935.1. GTDB lineage: Bacteria > Eisenbacteria > RBG-16-71-46 > RBG-16-71-46 > DASYSL01 > JBOHUC01. Next base: position 47,531 of record JBOHUC010000093.1, read on the forward strand.
TCTCGTGCTTTCGAGTTGTGGCGCCGCGCGCGCAACCGAGCCCCCCGTTCTCGATCTACCCGAACCGGAAACCGAGCCCGGCACGGGACTGCCGGGATTCGAACCGCCTCCGGTCGGCGAATCCGCGGGACGCTGGACCCGCCTTTTCCCTCCCATCCGCGCCGGACTCACGACCTTCGATCCAGTGTCGCAACGAATCGTGGCCTTCACAGGTGTTCGCGGATCGGAGCACGGGGAGATCTGGTTCCTGGATCCCACACGAGAGTCGGCGCCTCGTCGCGTCGTCCCGGCGGGTGAGCTTCCGCCGGGTTCGGTGCAAGCCGCTCACATCGATCCCGTGCGCCGACAACTGATCGTACTCGCGACTGACTATTACTCGAGGACAAGGCCGATCATCGGAGCCTGGGCGCTCGACGTGGACCGACCCGATCGCTGGGTGCGAATCGCGCGCGATGGACCAGCTCCGTCCCCACGGAACTACTTCTCCTCAGTCATCGATGATGCGCACAGCCACCTCTACCTCTATGGGGGCCACGAGACCCCGGGCTCGGATCTCTGGCGCCTCGACTTCTCCGTCTCCCCCGCGGTATGGACAAAGCTCGAGACGGACAATCCACCTCCCCACGTGCGCTTCTACGGGCAACTGATCATCGATGCGGCACGAAATCGCATGCTGTTGCTGGGAGGATTCGAGCTCCAGAGGTTTCCGGATGGGGGCAGCCAGGAGAGGCACGTCACCGACATGTGGTCCCTCCGCCTCACGCGTCGAATGGTCTGGGAGAGGATCGAGCCGTCCGGCGAGGGGCCTGCGGCTCTCGGAATGAGCTCGCCGGGGGTCCTGGACGCAGAGAATGACCAGTTGCTGGTTCCCGAACGAGCGTGGTCGGGCTCGGGCGCCCTCCTCCGAATGTCGTTGCGGGGGGAGCCGGCGTGGACGCGGAGCGTGACCATGGGCCTGGTTCCCCGCGAGGCCTCGATCGTCGCGCTTCTGCCGGGCGGAACCGAAATGTTGGTCGTGCAGTCCTATTTCGCAAACTGGCGCCTGCGGCTCGCGAATCCGCCCGTCTGGTCTTTCGACGGCCTTCCGATTCCGTCGCACCTGTCGACGCGAAGCAGTGCCCTGGACCCGGTCGACGGGAGCCTGGTCGTCCTGACCGGGGGACTCGGCGCCTGGCAACGCCCGGGGAGCATGGACCTTTGGAAACTCTCCGTCGATGGAACGGCTGCCTGGCGTCTCGTGACGACTCCGGGCACTGAGATTTCCCGCCGGGAACGGACGACGCTCCGCTATGACCCACGCCGCGATCGCTTCATCGTCGTGGGAGGCTACGTCGAGGAACCGGAGGGAACCCGCATTCTCGATGACGTTTGGGAGCTTCGGCTGCGTCCGCTGCCGCGCTGGACCCGGCTCGAGCCCGAAAATGACATACCGGTGCGCGGGGTCGGGTTCTCGATGGTCTACGACGCGATCGGCGACCGGATGATCCTTCAGGGGGGCGACCGCAGGGACGCGGTCGACGGGGAGTGGCGCGAAACGAACGAGGCATGGGCGCTCGAGCTCTCGCCCGCGCTGCGCTGGCGGCGCATCGAAGCATCCGGGCGAGCTCCCGCGCCGCGAACCTCGCACGCGCTGGCTGTCGATCTGGTGGGCGAGAAGCTGCTCCTCTTCGGAGGCCTGGGTGTGAGGACGTACGCCGGATACGGATCCCCACGCAGAGATCTCTGGTCACTCCCCCTCACGCCCGGTGCAGTTTGGGACTCGATCCCGGCCATCGCCGTCCCCCGATTGAGGTCCCCCGCCGAGCTTCTCCTGTGCGATCACACTCGAGACCGTTTGTGGCTCATGGGCTCAGGACAGCAGGGCACGGAGCTCCACGAGCTCGAGGCCGCATCCGGCGCTCCGTCGTGGAGTTCGTTGAGAGTCGACGGAAACATTCCTGCAGTTTCTTCGAATTACCATTCGATCGCGGAGTACGACGCTCGGCGGGACCGGATCCTCTACGTTCCGTATCGGATCGAGGACGTATGGATGTTCGAAGGGGGCGCGCCGGAGCATCAACCGGAAATCAGGTTGAAGTCATCCGGCCATCCAGGAACGGCGACGACGCGTCTTGAGCTCGTCGTCCTGGCTTCCCACGAGTTCGATCCTCGATCGGGCGATCTCTCCACCGTTCGCATCTGTGGTGTTCCGATTTCCGAGCTTTCGTCCGTTCGAGAGCGCTGGCGGGATGTGAATCACGATCGCTTGCCGGACCTCGAGCTCGATCTCGAGGGCGCCCCTGGCTGGTGGTCGCACGGGCGCCGAGCCGTGACCATTACCGGCGGGACGCGAAATGGCGAACGATTCCTCGGATGGCGATTGATCGAAGACGAAGGAGGTCCGTGGGACGACTCTGGTCGCACGGCTGAACTCGCTTCGAACGAGGGGGATCCCGATCGTCCGTTCGAGCGTGAGTGGGAGAGCCCCGTCGCGGGACTCGACCGTTCGCGCTTCCGCTACCGACTGTCGGGAGCGACAAGTGAATCGGTCGAAATGTTCACGGCGACGGGGAGACGTGTCTCGCGCACGGTCCTCACGCCGACCGGAGGCCAGTGGCGCGAAGCGAAGCTCGAGCAGGCGGACGGGTTGCCTTCGGGGATCTACTTCCTGCGCTGGCCGGAAGGAGCGTTGAACCGAACCGAGCGGATCGTTCGGCTGCGCTAGCCGCGAGCCGCTTGCCGCCGGCCGCTTAGCGCTTGCGGGCCTCGGCGAGCAACGAGTCCCGGATCACCGGCGACCGCGGGCACATCACGTCGTCGCGCCGGCATTCGAGCAGGTCCTGATTGCAGCCGCAGCCACACGTGATGTCGACCGCGCGGTCGAGGAACCAGCGGCGCTGCGCCTGTGTGAGGCCCGTGAACGCGATGCCCGGCGCCTCGTCGTCCCCCACCGTTCCGTCCGCGAGCACGGCTTCACGGATGCGAACGCCCATCTTCTTGAGGCCCTTGTGCGCGTCGCTCGGCGGAATGTCCGGGGCTTCCGGAATTCCGGCCACGAGCGGGTCACGGATCTCCTCGACCGCGATTGCGCCTGCGCCCGAATCGGCAGGCGACTCCTGCGCCTGGGTGCGGCCCCCGGCCGGCGCGTCGGCCACGTTCGCCTCGCGTCCGCTGTCCGGCTTCCGGTAGCTGCGCGAAAACGCGAACGCCGCGGCGACGATCGCACCGGCGACCAGCGCAAGTACGACGACGCGCGTGACCACGACCGGGGATGCCTACGCTTTCTGGTTCTTGAAGTAGTCCTGGTTCTTCTGGATCTGGTGCTGCTGGTCGGGTGGAACCTCGTCCGCAGGATAGATCGCATTCACAGGACACACCGGCTGGCAGGCGCCGCAATCGATGCAGATGTCAGGATCGATGAAGTACTGCTCCGCCGCCTCATCGGTCTTGATGCAATCGACGGGACACTCCTGAACGCAGGACTGATCTTTGACGCTGATGCAGGCGTCGGTAATGACGTATGCCATTCGAATTCGGCCCTTTCGGCTTCCGGCGGGGAGTGCTCCAACCAGCCCGGCTCACTGTCAATTTCCTAGAACGCGGCCGGGCGCGTCAAGGGGTCACGCTGCGCTACTTTCCGGCGCCCTCCGTGGCGATCAGCCGCCGGATGAACGGGCGATCGGCTTCGAGCATCTCGTCGGGATTCACGTCCGCGAGCCGGACCCAGCGGAAGGCCTGACCGTCGAGCGGCTGGAGCGTCCCGGTCGGGGCCGTGCAGCGCACGAACGACAGCACGACCTGGAGACCGTGCGGATAGAGGTGGGTCTCCTGCGTCATGAGCTCGACCGCTTCGACGTCGACGCCGAGCTCCTCGCGCACCTCGCGCACGACGGCATGGAGCGCGGTCTCTCCTGCTTCGAGCTTGCCTCCCGGAAACTCCCAGAATCCGGCGAGCGCTTCGCCCGGCGGACGCTGGGCGAGCAGGAGCTCGGGACCCGCGACCGTGGGGCGCAGCATGACCGCCGCCCCGACGTGAATCTGCCGGACGCGGTCGTGCCGGCGCGTCGTCGAATCGTGGCGCGCGCTCACGGCAGGAGCGCCTGGGGCAATACGGAGACCGCCGCGGGAACGGCGGCGCGCGCCCCGCCGGCCGGGCAGCAGGGTCCCGCGGGAACCGGCTTCCCGTGCGGACAGGCGGCCGGATGCTTGAGGAACGTGCAGATGCCTTCGGTCACTTCCGGATCCAAGATGTGCTCCATGCGACAGGCGGTTGCATCGAGGTTCGGGTCCTCGAGGTGGATCGCCGTCGCGAACAGACATTCCGCCAGCCGATGGCGCCGGACCAGATCGCGCGCCCGAACGACGCCGCGCTCCGTGAACGCGAGCCCGTCGCCCGCCCGGAGCACGAGTCCCCGCTCGGTGACTTCCTGGGCGGTGCGCTCGTGGTCGGGCACCTTCTGGGCCCGCACCGCGGACAGCACGAGCGGCCGGCCTTCCTCCCAGAGATACCACATCTCCTCGAGAAAATGGTCGCAGCGTTCGTCGCGCTCGGTCGTGGTCGGAGAGACCGTGCTCAGGCGTCCATGGTGGAGCTCCACGCGCCGGTCCGCGAGAGCGCCGACCTCCGGATCGTGCGTCACGAGCACGATCGTGTGGCCCGCGCGATGGAGCCGCGCAAAGATCTCGAGCACGGTGCGCGCGTTCTCCTCGTCGAGGTTGCCGGTCGGCTCGTCCGCCAGGATGAGCCCCGGTTGATTGATGAGCGCGCGCGCGATGCAGACCCGCTGCTGCTCGCCCCCCGACATCCGGCCGGGCCTTGCGTGGAGCTTCGCTTCGAGACCGACGCGCACGAGCGCTTGGCGCGCCTCGGCCTCGTCGGCCATCGAGTGATAGTGCTGGGCGAGCATCACGTTCTCGAGCGCGGTGAGATACGGCAGCAGGTGGAACTGCTGGAAGACGAGACCGATCCGCTCGCGCCGGTAGCGCGCCCGCGCCGAATCGTCGAGTGCGCCGACGTCCTCGCCGCCCACGAGAATGGTGCCCTCGTCCGGGCGGTCGAGCCCACCCAGGAGGTTGAGGAGCGTCGTCTTTCCGGATCCCGACGGGCCCATCACGGCGAGCCACTCGCCGGGTTCGATCCTGAGGTCCACGCTCTCGAGTGCGCGCTGCGGGCCGTAGATGCGGCTCACGCCCGCGAGCGAGACGGCGAGTCCGGGACCGCGCGCGGACACGATCACTCCCCCCGGAGCGCGCGCGCCGGCTCGATCGTGAGCGCGTGGCGAAGCGGAACGAGGGCCGCGACGAGGGCCGTGACGATGCCGAGGAGAAGCATGAGCGGAGGCACTCCCGGTGCGACACGGATCGCCGAGTGAAACACCCCGAGGCCGATCGCCTGCGCGGCAACGATTCCGATCGCCGTTCCCGCGAGCCCTCCCAGGAGTCCGATCGCGGCGGCCTCGGTCAGGATCACGCGCACGACCTGGCGGCGACCGGCGCCGAGCGCGCGCAGGAGCGCGAACTCGTTCGTGCGCTCGAGCACGATGTCGGCGAGCGTGCTCATCGCGCACACGAGCGCCGCCACGAGCGCGACGAGGGTCACCGTGACAAGCAGGATACGAAGGCGGCGCAGGACTTCACCGTCGGCCGAAGAGAGCTGCTTGATGGCGCGCAGAGAAGCGGTGGCGGTGGCGGCGGCGCCGGCGACCGCGGATCCCGCCGCGCCCGAAGGGCGCGCGCTCCCGGCATACGCGAGCACCTGGTCACGCGTCCCGGTGGCGCGCGCGAGCGCGAGATGGAAGCGCCCGTCGCCCGACAGCCGATCGGCCCGCACGAAGACCACTCGATCCTCGGGACCGCCGGTTTCGATCACCGCAACGTTCGCAAGCGAGAGCGGCTCGGTCGTCGTCCCCGTGACCCGCGCAAGCGGGACCGTTGAGCCGTCCGTCGCGCCGAGGTCGCGCGCCGCACTCGCGCCCACGAGCGCGTCGACCCCGTTCCAGCTCGGCGGCGGCCGGCCGGCCGCGAAGCGCCACGCGGGATGGATGCCGGCGAGAGCCGCGAGATCCGTGCCCGCAATCACGACCGAGACGGGTGACGCGGGCGCACGCGCGACCGCATAGCGGAGCGTCGCGTAGCCCTCGAGGCGCCCCGCGCGGCGCTCCTGCTCGAGCCAGTCGCGCTCGGGTGCGCCGAATCCGGGTTCGCCCGCGACCGCACCGAGCTTCAAGTCACGCGCGCCGACGGGCAATTCCCCCGCGGCCGGGGCGAGCACGAGATTCGGACCGTACACGCGAAGCTCGTGCGCGACCTTGTTCCCGACGTCGGTCGAGACGAGGAGGAGCGCGGCGGCGACCGAGATTCCGATCGCGATCGCGGCCACCGCGAGCAGAACGCGACTGCGGTACACGTCCATCGAACCGCGGAGCAGCGTGAGCGCCATGCGCCCGCGGGCGGTCATGCGCCCGGCCTCAGAGCGCGTGCGGGATCGATCGCACCGATTCGACGGAGCGGAAGCCACGATCCCGCGAGACACACGAGGGCGGCAAGCGCGAGCCCGACCGGAAGGAGAAGCGGATGTGCCTCGACCGCGGTGTCGAAAGCGCCGCGACCGATGAGCTGCGCGAGCCCGAACCCGAGGGCCACGCCGAGCAGTCCGCCGCCGATCGCGACCACGAGCGCCTCGGCGAGGAAGAGGCGGGCGACCGCGGGCGTCGTCGCGCCGATCGCGCGCAGGAGTGCGATCTCCTGCGTGCGGTCGACGACCGAGGCGACCATCGTGCTCATCACACCGAGAATCGCGGCCGTGAGAGCCGCCGCTGTGAGCAGGAGCATGAGGAGATTGAGCCGTCCGACCAGGCGGGACTCCCCGCGCACGAGCTGCGCGATGGGACGCGCCGATACGCCGGGCATCGCGTCTTCGATCTCGCGGCTCACGGTGAGCGCGTACGGACGGCAGGTCCAGCGCTCGAACGCCTCGAGATCCTTCGCCGGATCGGGCATGGGAGGCGCCTCGCCCGGAATGACCTGCACGGAGACGAGAACGCGCTCCACCTGGCCCTTCGTCGCGGTGCGTTCCTGAAGCCAGGCGAGCGGGACGTAGATCTGATCGTCCTCGAAGCCGCCCGCGTCGAGCACGCCGGCGACGCGTACGCGCTCGTGGTCGGGCCCGGTCTCCGGCTCGCGTCCGGCCGGCGCCGCGCTCGCGGGGCGCTCGAGCGCGAGTGTGATCTCGTCCCCGGGGGACGCGCCGAGTCGCGCGGCGAGCGCGCGGCCCACGAGCGCCTCGGCCGTGTGCGGGAGACGGCCGTTCACCGTCCACCACGGCGCGATGTCGTTCATGCCGGGCTCGAACGTCGTTCCGACGACGGCGGCGCGAAGGGGCGAGCGAGTGCCGCCCTGCGCAGCGGTCACGAGCCCGATGGCCGAGGTCTGGGGCGCCGATCCCAGGATGTTGTTCCGCCAGCGGAACGATTGCAGAACGGCGAGCGACGACTCAGGGATGGCGCCCGCGTCGAGCAGGCCCGAGAGATCCGTGCCGGCGACTTCGAGCGGCATGTCCGCGCCGCGGGGCAGGAGCACGATGTTGGCCCCGTACGCGCGCACCGTGCGTCCCAGGCGGTCGCCGAGCACGAGCGAGACGCTGGCGAGCGCCACCGCCATGCCGACGCCCATCGTGACCGCGAGGACCGCGATCGCGAAGCGCTTGGGCCTTCGCGCGAGCGAGCGTGTGAGAGCGCGCAGGAACATGGGAGCTACCGCTTGCCCTTCTGGAGAATGCGCTGGGCGTAGATCGAGGCGGGATCGACGACGAGCCGGTCGCCTTCGACGCGCGAGGCCACGGGAATCGGATTGCAGCCGCCGGCCTGACCGAGGGTCGTGAGCACGATCGGAGCGGAGCAGTTGCGGCAGGTCACGGCGCCCGCCTCCTCGTAGTACCCCTGATCGCCGCAGATCTCGCACGCGTCCATGCACGCCTGGATCGCCCCGTCGGGCTTCCGAATCGCGAAGAATCGAAGGCGGGCGCCGGGAGCGTCGGGATCGGTGACGTCATAGAAATGAATGTGGCCGTCGTTCACGCTGGCGAGCGGAATCACGATTCCGCCGGCCTCTGCGGTGACCGGTGTCGCCTCCGCCTTCGGGGGCGGGCCCGGTTGCAGGAGAAAGCCCGCCGTCAGCGTTCCGACGACGAGCAGCCCGGTGACAAGCGCGCCGATCCGAACGGCGCGACGGCGGCGCTCATCCGCGAGCGCCAGGCGCGCCGCGGGTGCAGCGCCCGGAGCGTCCGGCGAGCTCGGCGTGCTCGGCGTCCCCGGCGCGGCGGCCCCGGCCGGACGCTTCGGCGCCCCGAAACCAACGAGCGCGATCGCGAGCACGATCGCTCCCTGGAAGATGAGCGCGTCGTTTCGCACGATCGGCCCCACGATCGCCATCTCGGTGCGGCTCGAAGGCAGAACCCCGCTTTCCGAGAGCTCGTGCAGGCCGCCGACGATGAGCTGGAACGCGAGAACGAGGAGGAGGACGGTCGTCACGCGGAAGAACTTCCCGATGTCCACCTGCAGGGATCCACGGATCAGGAACACGGCGAACAGGATCGCGAGCGCGAGTCCGAGCCCGGCTCCGATGAGCTGCGAGAGACCGTCGGTGTTGAACGAGAGCGCGGTCAGGAAGAGAACCGTCTCGACGCCTTCACGGAGGATCATGAGCGCGCAGAACACGAGGAGGCCAAGGCCCGTTCCGGCCGAGCGGCTCGTCGTGGACTCGACCTGGGTTTCGATCTCGCGCTTGAGCCCTTTCGCGGCGCGGTTCATCCACAGGACGAGCGTGATCACGCACGCGGCGCCGACGAGCAGGAGGACTCCCTCGAATGTCTCCGGATTCCATTGCAACGCCTGAAGTGCCCAGGCACCGGCGGCCGAGCCGATGAGCGCGAGCCCGACGCCCGCGTACACGTACGGGGCGAGCGAGGAGCGCCCGGTCTTCCGGAGGTAAGCGAGGACGATGGCGACGACCAGCGCCGCCTCGACTCCTTCGCGCAGCACAATGACGAGGGCTTCGAGCATCCGGTTCGGGTCCTCCTCGGTTTCGGCGGGAACGGCAAAGCCCCGGCGGTCCGGGGCCTCCGCTCGCAGACTATCCCAAATTGAGACTGATTCTCAACTGAACGGCAGGTCGGGGAGGCCCTCCCGCCGCTCGGCCGCGAGGCGCAAACGATTCTGAAGACAGCCGTTAGGCGGTTAGGACCGGAAGCTTCTCACGCCCGGGCCCGGCTGTTAGGATGGCGCCCGCTCGTCACCCGAGGAGGGGTCCCATGCTCGGCCTCATCACCCGCTGGCTGCTGACCGCGCTCGCGCTCATCATCACGGCGAAGCTCGTTCCCGGGATTCACCTCAGGGACACGACCACGCTCTTCATCGCCGCGCTCGTGCTCGGCCTGGTGAACGCGATCGTCCGGCCGATCCTGATCTTCTTCACGCTTCCGCTCACGCTCGTCACGCTCGGTCTGTTCATTCTCGTGATCAACGCGCTGAGCTTCGGAATCGCGGCTTACTTCGTGCCCGGATTCGACGTCGACGGCTTCGTGCCGGCGTTCGTCGGGGCGCTCCTCATGTCCATCCTGTCGACCATCTTCAACTGGATCATCAAGCCCGGCGAAAGGAAGAAAGAGGACTGAGAGTCCGTTCCTTCCTGCCTTTTCTCGCCCTCTCTCTGTTCGCGCCGGCGCCCGGCCCCCGCATGGCCGAAGCCGAGCCTCTTCGGGTCATGACGTACAACTGTCTCTACTCGAGCGTTCCGCGGCCCGCGCCGTGGACGGCCCGGCGCCCGCTCGTCATGGGCTTGATCCGCGACGAGGCTCCGGACGTCGCGGCCCTTCAGGAGGTGCTCGAGCCCCAGCTGCCGGAGATTGCGGCCGATCTGCCCGCCTACCGTTCGATCGCGGGCGAGTCGAGCGGGAGGAGCCGCGGACTCGAGCGGATCGCGAAACTCTGGCCGTTCGCGCTCGCGGCGTGGATCGTGTTCATCGTCCTCGAGTGCCGGCTCCGCTCCCGACGCGGGCGCAGCTCGCCACGGCACTCGCGGCCCGCACGCATCGCTTCGGTACTCGTGCATGGGGCGTTCCTCGTCGCGAGCATCGTGTTGCCCGCGGGCCTTGCGTTCCTCGACTGGTACCGCGGTCCGCTCTCCTCGATCGGCGAGTACTGTCCGATCCTCTATCGCCCGGAGAAGTTCCGACCGCTCGAGAGCGGATCGTTCTGGCTCTCCCGGGAGCCGGAGGAGAGTGGGACGTCGTTTCCGCTCATGAGCTCGCCGAGGGTCGCGCACTGGGTGCGCTTCGCGCGAAACGCAGGCGGGCGCGATTTGTTCGTACTCAATCTGCACGGCGGACACGCACCCTGGCACCACGCGCCCACCGCAGCCCTCGTGCTGCGTGCGCTCGACGAGCACGCGCGCGGAGCGGACACGATCGTTCTCGGGGACTTCAACGCGTTGCCGGAAAGCGAGCTCCACCGCCGGCTCACGGCCCGCCTGGCGGACGCGTGGGAAACGGCCCGAACCCGTGAGGGCGCGGGCGAGACGTTCTACTGGCGGTCGGGACTCAGCTTCATGCCGCCCCTGCGGATCGACTTCGTCCTCGCGGACCGATCGTTTGCGCCTGCGGTGGCACGTGTCCGCTCGGGTACGCGGGACGGCGTCTTTCCTTCGGACCACGACGCGGTCATCGTGGATTTCGACTGACGAGGGCCGTGTCTTCCGGGGCGGTCTTCGTCCAGTACGCGAGCCGCTGCGTGTCCACGAGCTCGAGCACCGTGCCGTCCCCGCGCTCGAGCCGCTTGAGAACGTGCGGCGGGTCCTTGCGGAACCAGAACGTGTCCCCGGACAGCCGGCCCGCGGCATTCCGGTACGAGACGCGTACACGCAGGCCGCGCGTGTCGGCGCCGAACACCTGGAGCCCGGCCGGAACGAACGCGGCCGCCTGGACGCGCGGGCTCACCTGGGACGGAAGCAGGCGAATCTCGAAGTGCTGCGGCGTCGCGAGATCGAGCGTGCGGAGCCAGAGTGGCAGCCCGTCCCACAGGACGACGGCCAGCGTGTCCGGCCGCGCCTCGATCGAAAGCTCGCGATCGGCCTCGTCCTGGAAATACGAATGAGAGCGGTGCCGGAACCCCTTCCCTTCCGGCAGCACCTCGACATAGGTGATGCCGCAGCCGTCGGTCGACGACATCGCGAGCTTGAGCGGATGAAGCGTCGCGCGGTCGTAGAAGACCGAGGACATCTGATGGAACGAATACGCGCCCGTCGTGAAATCACGGATCACGTTGAGCTTGATCGCCGTGGTCGTGAGGGCCGAGTCCGCCGCGGAGCCCGTCTCCGCCTTGACCTGCTGTCGCAGGTCGAACTCTTCCTTGACCGCAATCATCCGGACGGTGAGCGCGCGCTCGTGGCCTTCGGCGACGATGGTGCCGCGGTAGGTGCTGATCTCGGCCTGGCCGTCGTCCCACACGGCGTCGCGGAGGGGCGCGGGCACCGCGTAGACGGCCGCGAGGAGCAGCCCCGCGCGCCCCGCGCGCCACGCGGCGCGCATCAGCGCACCCGCTTGCGCCGGTTGCGAACGAAATCCTTGAGGACGTAGCTCCCCAGGTTCTCGAGATCCGCGAAGTACGCCCGCCCGCGATTGAGCTGCGTGAACTTCTCGACGAACTGCTGGAGCTGGGGATCGTCGGTCACCATGAACGTCGTGATCGTGATGTCCTTCCGTCGGCAGGACGTGGCCTCGTCGAGCGTCCGGTTCACGATCTTGGGATCGAGCCCGAACGGATTCTTGTAGAGCCGGCCCCCATCCCAGATACAGGATGGCTTCCCGTCCGTGATCATGACGATCTGACGGTTCGCGACCTTGCGGCGCGACAGGATCTGCTGCGCCAGGCGGAGCCCGGCCTTCGTGTTCGTGTGGTACGGGCCCACGCCGACGTACGGGAGCTTGTGGAGAGGCACTTCGCGCGCGTCGTCGCCGAACAGGACGACGTACAGCTCGTCTTTGGGATAACGGTGCGTGATGAGCTCGGTGAGCGCGAGCGCGACGCGCTTGGCGGGCGTGATGCGGTCCTCGCCGTAGAGGATCATCGAATGCGAGACGTCGAGCAGGAGCACGGTCGCGCAGGCCGTCAGGTGCTCGGTCTCGTAGACCTCGAGATCCTCTTCGCCGATCTCGATCTCGTCCGCGCCGCGCCGGCGGATGGCGTTCCCGATGGTTGCGATGGCGTCGAGGTCCGTCGTCGAGTCTCCGAACTCGAAGGGGCGCGTCTCGGAGAGGCGGTCCACGCCCGAGCCCGCCTGCGGCACGCGGTGATCGCCGGTCGCCGACTTCCGGAGCGATCCGAAGATCTCCATGAGCGAATCCCGCCGGATCGCGCGCTCGCCGCGGCTCGTGAGCACGTGGCGGCCGGGCTCGACCTCGCGGATGGCCTCGTTCTGCTCGAGCCACTTCTTGAAGTCGTCGATGCTGAACTTGTCGTTGAAGAAGCCGTACTGCTCGCCGATCTCCTCGAGCGCTTCGAGCGCGCGATCGACGTTCCCGTTCATCTGGAGCAGGAGCTGGTGATAGAGGTTGAGCAGCGCCTTCAGGAACTCGGGATCGTCGAACGGACCGCCCTTCCATTTCCCGTAGCGGAATCGCATGGCGCGGCCGGTCCTAGTCGTCCTCGGTCCCGGTCTGGAACCCCGAGAACATCGATTTCAGCATGTCCTTGTAGGCGACTCCGCCGCCGTCCACGCGTTCGCGCGACAGGATCGAATGCTGGTGCAGGCCCTCGAGCACGAACTCCATCGCGGGGCCCATCTCGGCAGGCGATTGTGCCTTCAGATATTTTCCCGCGATCCCCTCGAGGCCCGCGATCTTCTTGAGCTCGTCGTACAGGACCTCGCTCGTGGATTCGTCCGTGACCTCGACCGTGCGGCCGCTCGCGAACCACTCGACGACCGGCTTGTAGACCTGGTTCGTGGACGGATCCTTGCCGCGGGTCTTGTACGCATCCGGGAAGTAGCGCGCGAACAGCGATTTCACGGCCTTCCCGATCAGGTGGCGCGCGACGTTCGTCGGCCCCTCCTGCTCGCCCTCGTAGACGAGCTCGACCTTGCCCGAGATCGCGGAGACCGCCCCGTGCACGTCCGCGAGCCGCGGGAGCACGGAGCGCTCGCCGGTGCGCAGACCGCGCCTCTCGGCGTTCGAGACGATGTTCTCCATGAGCGAGATCGTCATGCGCGCCGAAACGCCCGAGCTCTGGTCCACGTACTCGGACTTGCGCGCCTGGACCGCGACCTCCTCGATCAGCTCCTTCATGTAGTGCGGGATCTCGACCTTGATGCCCGACTCGCGACGGATCCACGCCTCCTGATCCGTGATCGCGATCCCGTCGTCCACCGTGAGCGGGTAGTGGGTCATGATCTGCGAGGCGATGCGGTCGCGCAGCGGCGTGATGATGTTGCCGCGGTTCGTGTAGTCCTCCGGATTGGCGGAGAACACGAGCAGCATGTCGAGCGGGATGCGCACGGGGAAGCCCCGCACCTGAACGTCCTTCTCCTCGAGGATGTTGAGCAGGCCGACCTGGATGCGGGGCTGGAGATCGGGCAGCTCGTTGATCGCAAAGATGCCGCGGTTCGTGCGCGGGATGAGACCGTAGTGGATGACCTCCTCGTCCGCGAACGCGAGCTTCCGCGTCGCGGCCTTGATCGGATCGATGTCCCCGATCAGGTCGGCGATCGAGACGTCCGGGGTGGCGAGCTTCTCGTTGTAGCGCTGGTCGCGGGGAACCCACGCGATCGGCGTCGCGTCGCCCTTCTCGGCCAGAAGCCTTCGGCCGTACGCACTGATCGGCGCAAACGGGCTGTCGTTCACCTCGCTGCCTTCGAGGACGGGAAGCCACTCGTCGAGGAAGGCCCTGAGCTGGCGAAGGATCCGGGTCTTCGCCTGGCCGCGGAGCCCGAGCAGGATGAAATCGTGCCGCGAGAGGAGCGCGTTCTCGAGCTGCGGTGCGACCGTCTTGTCGTAGCCGACGATGCCCGGGAACAGCTCTTCGCCCTTGGCGATCTTCGCGATGAGATTGGTGCGCAGCTCGTCCTTGACGGTGCGCGGCTGCCAGCCCGCGGCCTTGAGCTCGCCGAGGGTGCGGGGACGGTTCGAAGGTGCGGTCATGCGCGGTCGGCCCGGGTTGTGCGATCGAAACGAGAAATCGAATCGAGACTCGGGCCGAGTATAGCATCCGGCGCCCGCCGGCGCTTCCGCGCCCGGCGAAGGACGTCTAGGCGCGGTGCGAGCGCGGCGGGCGTTGATAGAGGGACGACGCCACGGCCTCCCCTCCCACCTGCTCGATCACGTTGAGTCCCGGACACGAAGAGCACTCGACGATCGGCTCGCCGCTCGGAAGGCGCTCGGTCGGACGGTCGGAGCCTGCGATCCGTTCCGCCTCGAGCGGCGCGTCGCACGCGAGGCAGTGTGGGAGCAGGCGAAGGCGATCGAGCGGGTTTGCGGGATTGACGCGACCTTCGGCGGTGAGCCAGCTCTCGACCACGAAGATGACTCGCAGCTCGCCCTTGCGCAGCCTGGAACCGTGGACTTCGCACAGGCCGAGCGCGACGAGGCGCGGCGTCTCCCCCGGGCGCACTTCGCGCAGATGAACGCGCGGTGCGAGCACGGCTTCCATGCCGCAGACGACGCAATGGGTGGCGGGAGAGGGCGGGGTCACGGCGACCTTGGGATCAGCGATCGAGGAGTTTCGGGCCGAAGGCCTCGAACAGCACGCGCCCCTCGGCCTGCGCGGGCGAGTCCACACCCAGGATCGCGGAGATCGTGGGCGCGATGTCGACCGTCGAGACGGGCTGCCAGATCGTTCCCTTCTTGATGCCGTAGCCCCAGAGCACGAACGGCACGTGCGCGTCGTAGCGATACGGTGTGCCATGGCTCGTCCGGAGGGTGCGACCCGTACCGAAGAATGCGTACGGCTTCGTCACGAGGACGAGGTCACCGCTCCGGTACGGATCGAACCCGGCGCGCACTTTCTGCCCGACCGCGTCGAGCACGCGCACGCCGGCCAGGTCCTCGGCGGGATAGCCGCTCGCGAGATACGGATTCGTGCGCGCGGAGTCTGCGAGGATGCGCGCCGCCTGCCTGCGCGTGAGCCCGGCTTTCCCGAGGACTTCGTCGTCGAAGTGCACGAGACCCGATCCGACGGCCCGCGCGAACGCCTTGAGGCCTGTGGCCTTCGATCCTGCGGCTTTGATGAGCGTGCTGTCGATCCACGCGTTGAGCCACGTGCCGCCGAGGCCGCCGACGGAATCGGCCGGCCCGGTCTCGAACAGGCGCGCCACGCGCGGTGCCGGGGAGACTCCGTGATCGGCCGTGATCGAGATCGTGTAGCGGCCCCTGCCGACGCGCTGATCGAGCACGCGCAGGAACGCCGCGACCCGGCGATCGAGACGCGCCGCCAGATCGAGCGCCTCGGGGCTGTCGGGCCCGAACTGGTGGCCCACGAGATCGGTGATCGACACCGAGACGATGAGGAGGTCGGGAATCTCGTCCGCACCCAATCCCTCCCCCGCGACCGCGGCTTCCGCGAAGTCGAACAGCCCGTCGAGCGCGAACGGATGGAGCTGAAGGCCGAGCGTGCCCGGACGCGTGTCCTCGGGTCCGGTGACGACCGAGTGCGGAAACGCATCCGTGGGATCGGCGGAGATCGTTCCGAGATAGGCCTCGGGCGGAAGGAGAGCGGTCCACGGCTCGCGCCGGGCGGCTTCCACCTTCGCGCGGCGCGCGATGTTCGCCTGCTCGGCCCACGGCGGCAGCGCGCTCGTATAGTACGTGCTCGTCTGCATGAGGCCGCTCGCCGCATCGAGCCAGTACACGCCGTTCGGTCTTCGGCCGCCGGCGAGCACGGCCCCGCGGGCCTTGTCCGAGACCGCGATCACGCGTCCCGCGCCGTGCGTCGCGCCGCGCAGCGCGTCGGCGACCGATTGCACGCGCAGGCGCTGAGGCGAGGCAGGCTCTCCCGTTCCCTCGATGCCGATCGGCTTGACCGAGCGATCCTCGGCCGCCGCCACGTAACGATTCTCACGCGGCTCGTACCATTCGTTCGCGACGATTCCGTGAGACGAGGGCGGCGCGCCCGTGAGCCACGTGGCGTGGCCCGGTCCCGTGAGCGTCGGCACATAGGGAATCGTGCAATCGCGGAAACGCGACCCTTCGTCGAGGATGCGACGCAATCCGTCCGAGCCGAACACCGGGCGATAGCGGTCGAGCAGATCGTCGCGGTACTGATCGAACAGCATCGCGACGACGAGTCGGGGCCCGGGGCGGATCGGAGCCACAGCACTCGCTTCGACGCCGCGCGCGAACGCGTCGAGAGGAACGAGCTCTCCCGGGACCTGCGCGCCGGCCGGTGTGCGGCCGGAGACGCACAGCAACGCACCGAGCACTCCGAGCACGACGAGCGTGCGCAGCGGCCACGCGGGCGACGGCGGGCGTCGGATCACGCGCTTAGCGGTACGCGGCGATGCCGGTCACGGCTTCGCCGAGCACGAGGGTGTGGATGTTGTGCGTGCCCTCGTAGGTCTTGACCGACTCGAGGTTGCACATGTGGCGCATGACCGGGTATTCACTCGTGATTCCGTTCGCGCCCAGGATGTCGCGGCAGTTCCGGGCGATGTCGAGCGCGATCTCGCAGTTGTTGCGCTTCGCCATCGAGACCATCTCGGGAGTGTGCTGCTTCTTCTCCTTGAGCCGTCCGACCTGGAGCGAGAGGAGCTGCCCCTTCGTGATCTCGGTCACCATGTCGGCGAACTTGGCCTGGATCATCTGGAAGCCCGCGATGGGCCGGTCGAACTGGACGCGCACTTTCGCGTACTCGAGCGCGATGTGATAGCACGCCATCGCGGCGCCGAGCACGCCCCAGCTGATGCCGTAGCGCGCCTGCGTGAGGCACCCGAGGGGCGCCTTCAAGCCCGACCCGTTGGGCAGGATGGCGTCCTTCGACACGTGCACGTCCTGGAGGATGAGCTCGCTCGTGACCGATGCACGGAGCGAGAACTTCCGCTTCTGCTCGGGGGCCGTGAAGCCCTTCGTTCCCTTCTCGACCAGGAAGCCGCGAATGGTCCCGCCGTCGAGCCGCGCCCACACGACGGCAACGTCCGCGATCGTGCCGTTCGTGATCCACATCTTGGCCCCGTTGAGCACGTAGCCGTCGGCCACGGTCTTCGCGGTCGTCTTCATCCCGGCCGGGTTCGATCCGAAGTCGGGCTCGGTGAGACCGAAGCAGCCGATCTTTTCGCCGGCCGCGAGCTTCGGCAGCCAGAACTTCTTCTGCTCCTCGGAGCCGTACGCGAATATCGGATACATGACGAGCGCGCCCTGCACGGAGACGAACGAGCGCAATCCGGAGTCGCCGCGCTCGAGCTCCTGCATCGCGAGGCCGTACGCGACGTCTCCGATTCCGGCGCATCCGTACTCCTGAGGCAAGTTCGCGCCCAGAAGGCCGAGCTCCGCGACCTGCGGAATGACTTCCATCGGAAAGGTTGCGACCTCGTAATGATGCTCGATCAGCGGAAGAAATCTTTCCTCGACCCAGTCCCGCACCGCCTGACGAATCGTCTTTTCTTCGTCCGTCAGAAGGTCGTCGTAGCGAACGAAATCAACTCCGTTGAAAACAGCCATGCATCCTCCGAAGGGGATCGAAACCGGGGCCGGACACGGACGCCTCGCTCGCGTGGGGTGAGAGTTGCAAACCAGGAAGGAGACGCCGGCGGATGGACCGGCCGGACGCCGGGGAATCTATCAGATGAGGGCCGGTGGCGACACCCGGGCTTCGCAAGCCTCGCAGGCACGGTTTACCCGCTCCGCGGAGGACGCTAGACTCGCACTCCACCCCTCGTGCGAGGTCCTTCGAGCATGCATGCGAGAGTTCACCCGAGCGCTTGGACCGTCCTTTTCGCCCTGATCGGGCCCGCCCTCGGGCCCGCGACGTCGGCTGCGCAGTGGACGCGCGTAATGGCCGTCCCGCCGGCGGACGTGTACTCCATTCACGTGCGCGGAGATTCGCTGTTCGCGGGCGTCGACACCGCGGTGTACGTGAGCGTGAACGGGGGCGGCTCGTGGCAGCGCTCCGCGCGCGTGGGACCGACCGTCGGATCCGTCGATGCGCTCTTCTACCGAAACGGACGGCTGTGGGCGGGCACCTTCGGCCAGGGCGTGTTCGTGACCGACAATCTCGGGAGCTCGTGGACGGCGCGCAGCCAGGGGCTCGCGGGCGGAGCGTTCAACAGTCATCTCTACATCAACGACTTCGGGGCGCGGGGAGACAGCCTCCACGCGGCGACCGATGGCGCGGGAGTCTTTCGGATCGATCTCCGCGCGCCGGGTGCGGTATGGGCGAGGTTCGGCAACGCGTTCGAGACGAACACCGCGGGGGACGTGCTCGATCTCGTGAGTGTTGGATCGCGACTCGTCGCCGGCGCCGGAGGGAACGGACTCGTCTTTCGAAACGACTTGCCGGCGACGGACTGGATCGTCGAGCTCCCGAACGGCGGGCTCCTGCCGGGAATGATCCCGTCGGGGCTCGCGTGGACCGGCAGCCAGGTCGTCGTTTGTGGCAGCGGCCATTGCTTTCGCAGTCCGACCGGCGCGGCCCCGTGGACTCCCGTGCCGCCGAACGTCGGAGCCACGCTCGAATGTCGCCTGGTCGCGCGCGGCTCGCAGGTGCATGCGGTGTTCAACAAGCTCGGAGGCGGGCTTCAGGCCGTGACATTCGATCACGGCGCGCACTGGAACATTCTCGAGAACCTTCCCGCCTACGTGTACGAGCTCGCGGTGCACGACACGACGCTCTACGCCGCGAGGAGCGACGGACTATGGCGGCAATCGGTGGCCACGGTGGGAGTGCCGCCTGACGGCGGGCCCGCCGGTGCGCGCGCGACGCTTCACCTTGTCGGAGGGCATCCAGTGCGCGCGGAAGCGCGCTTTCGCCTCACGCTGCCGAAGGCGGGACACGTACTTCTCACGGTGCTCGATGCGACCGGGCGCGAGGCCGCCCGATTGTTCGATGGCTCCATGGAAGCGGGCGAGCGGATCGTGACCTGGGACGCGCGATCCATCGCGCCCGGCGTCTATTTCGCCCGGCTCGCGTCGGGGCGCCAAAGCGAGGGTTTGCGTTTCGTCCGTCTCCCCTGAACGTCACGGCTCCAATCGTCCGGAGGAACCATGTACAGGATGAAACCGTGCGGCGACTGCGAAATGCCGAGCCCCGACCTGGCGCTTCGCGTTCTCGTGCTGAACGGTTCGCTCAAACACGAGCCGAACCTCTCGAACACGGGCGAGCTGTCCGAGCTCGTGCTCGCGAACATGATCGCACTCCATCCCAAGCTCCAGACCGAGATCGTGCGCCTGTCCGATTTGCGTCTTCCCGTCGGGCTCGGGTTCCAGGAGAGCCCCGACGACGAGTGGCCCGCGATCGTGACCAGGATCAAGGCGGCGGACATCATTCTGTTCGCGACACCGATCTGGTGGGGTGGGCGCTCGAGCCTCATGCAACGTGTCATCGAGCGGCTCGACGCGCTCGACGAGGAGTACGTCGTGAGCGGACGGAGCGCCCTCTACAACAAGGTCGCGGGCGTGGTCATCACGGGAAGCGAGGATGGTGCGCTCTCGACCCTCGGCACCATCCTGATGGTGCTCACGTTCATGGGCTTCACGTTGCCGCCGGAGTGCGCCGCGTACTGGGTGGGCGAGGTCGGGCAGCCACCGGCGAAGGATCGCGACAAGCGGCTCGCGAACGAAGCGACGAAGCACATGGCGAAAAACCTCGCGCGCAATACTCTGTACTACGCGCAGCTCCTCAAAGAGCACCCGCTCGTGCCGCAGGTGGTGGCCCATGGCTGATCCCCGGCCTGTCGAGTCGAAGGGTCCGGGCGATCGGCCGGGCGCGCCCGGCACGAAGCCGGCGGACGCCGAGCGCCAGGCGAAGTTCATCGTCGCGCGCTTCGAGCAGTGGGCGCTGCCGCGCCTTGCCGCCCGCCTGCCCAAGTGGGTGCTGCCGGATCATCTGACCGGGCTCGGCATCGTCGCAGCGACCGGGATCATGATCTGCTACATGCTGTCGAACGACGATCCGCTCTGGCTCTGGGGGGCGAACCTCGGGCTCGTGCTCCACTGGTTCGGCGACAGCCTGGACGGCACGCTCGCGCGCGTCCGGAAGATTCAGCGGCCGCGCTACGGCTTCTATCTCGATCACCTGACCGACGCGTACTCGACGACCGTGCTCGGGCTCGGGCTCGGTTTCTCGCCGTACATGCTGCTTGCCGTCGCGCTCGCGGGTGTGGCGGCCTATCTCGTGCTCTCGATCAACGTGTACCTCGAGACCTACATCTTCGGCGTGTTCCGCTATGGCTACGGCGTGCTCGGGCCGACGGAGGCGCGCATCCTTTTGATCGTGCTCAACATCCTCGCGCTCTTCGTCTCTCCGCTGCCGTTCACCATCGGGAAGCTCACGATGACGGCGTTCGACATCGGCGGGATCGCGGTGTGCGCGCTCATGTTCGGACTCCTCCTGCGACGCGCGCTCCGGAACCTCGGGGAGCTCGCGAAGCTCGAGCCGCCGAACGTCGTCAAGGAATAGGAAAGCAGAGGGCCGTCATGACCCAATCAGGATTCGACGTGATCGTCGTCGGGGCGCGCTGCGCGGGATCCCCGACCGCGATGTTGCTCGCCCGTCACGGCTACCGGACGCTCGTCGTCGACCGGGCCACTTTTCCGAGCGACACGATCTCCACCCACCTCATCCATCCGCCCGGGATGGGGGCCCTCCGGCGGTGGGGCCTGCGCGACCGCGTGATCGCCACGAATTGCCCTCCCATCGACACGTACTTGTTCGACTTCGGAGCGTTCACGCTCTCGGGCGCTCCGGGCACGAAGGAGGAGCCCGTCGGCTACGCGCCGCGCCGCACGGTGCTCGACAAGATCCTGGTCGACGCAGCGTCCGGGGCGGGCGCCAAGGTACGCGAGGACTTCGTCGTGGACGAAGTGCTGTTCGACGGCGGCACGGTCACCGGGATTCGCGGGCACGCGAAATCCGGAGCCTCGATCACGGAGCGCGCCCGGATCGTGGTCGGAGCCGACGGCCGGCACTCGCTCGTCGCCCAGGCCGTGGGGGCCGAGGCGTACCGCGAAAAGCCGCCGCTCCTCGCCGCGTACTATACGTACTGGAGCAATCTGCCGATGGACGGCCGCTTCGACACGTACATCCTGCCGCATCGCGGGATGGCAGCGTGGCCGACGAACGACGGCCTCACGCTCCTCGTCGCGGGCTGGCCGTACGCCGAGTTCGAGAGCGGGAAGAAGGACATCAAGGGCAACTATCTCAAGGTCGTCTCCATGGCGCCTGCGATCGGTGAGCGCATCCACGAGGCGCGGCGCGAAGAGCGTTTCGTCGGCACTCCGGTCGAGAACTTCTTCCGGAAGCCGTACGGCCCGGGATGGGCGCTCGTCGGGGACGCCGGCTACAACAAGGACTTCATCACCGCGCAGGGAATCACGGACGCGTTCCGGGACGCCGAGCTGTGCGTCACCGCCCTCCACGAATCGTTCACCGGCGCCCGCCCGTTCGACCAGGCGATGAAAACGTACCAGGAGAAGCGCGACGCGCACGTCCTGCCCATGTACGAGTTCACGACCGGGCTCGCGACTCTCGAGCCCCCGCCGCCCGAGGTGGGGCGGGTGCTCGCCGCTTCGGCGGGGAATCAGGAGGCGATGGACGGGTTTGCGCGCGTGAACGCGGGCGTGACGTCACCGGCGGAGTTCTTCTCGGAGGAGAACGTCGGGCGGATCCTGACCGCGACCCACTGAGACGGATCGGGCGGAGGCCGGCCGGGACAGGCCGGCCTCTACTGCACACTCACCTGGAACGTGACGCTGCCCGAAGCTCCCGGAGCGAGCGTTCCGGTAAGCGTCCACGTGACGGTCCCGGTCGCGCCCACGGCCGGCTCCGTCGTCACCGCGCATGCGGACAGTCCCCCGCCGAGCGTGCCGCACGTGGCCCCCTCGAACACCGTGTACGCGGGCGTGACGTCCGTGATCTCGATCGTCGTGAGCGGACCGGCCGAGAGATTCGCGTACGCAATCGTGTACGTGAGCACCTCGCCCGGAATTGCCGTCACCGCACTCACGCTCTTCGTGAGCACGAGGCCTCCGCCCGCCGCCGAGATCGTCGTGCGATCGCCGAGCGCTTTCGTTGACGCCAGCGCGGGGGAAGCGCTCGAGTAGAGGAAGCTCGCCGTGAGCGTCGCATCCTCCATTGCACCCGGCGGCCCGCCGGCCGGGGACGAGTGCCGGAGGATGAGACACACGCTCTGTCCGGCCGTGAGCGCGACCGGGGCCGCGAGAACCGGCTCGCCGGCATCGAGCACGCCATTACAGTTCGTGTCGCGCCTGAGCTCGACGCTCCAGCCCGGAAGCACGGGCGACGGCGTCTGCGACACGCCGAAGCTCACGCTTCCGGCACTTCCGGCTGTGAACGTGTGCGGATAGAACGCGGGCGCGCCCGGAGCGACGGCCGTCGCGCCCGGGGCGGCGAGTGCGTTCGGCGGGACGTCGCCGAAGCTTGCGCCCGTGGACACGACGCCCGGAGCTGCGACAAAGCTCACGGCGTCGGCCGTTCGGTCGTACGTTCCTCCGGTCGTTCCCGCGCTTCCTCCCGTCGACAGCCAGCCCGCCGGATTCACTTCGACCACCGAGACGCCCGGTCCCGCGGCCGCGAACGGAAGCCAGAGCGCGTACGCTCCCGCGCCGTCGGTGAGTGCGCTGTCGCACGCGCCCCCCGGACACGCGGGGGCCGTGAGCCGAACGCGCACCCCGGCGAGAACCGCTTCCGCCGCCTGCGCAACACCATCGTTCGCGATGGCACCCGGAGCGCCGGATGCGCCGTCGTCGCGGAACACGCGCCCTTCGACGCGGCTCCCGTGCCAGAGGCCGAAGTTCTGGTTGGTCACGTCCGCGCCGACCACAGGGACCGACGTGCGCACACCCGGCAGCGCTTCCGTTCCGATCCAGGCCGAGGGATAGGCCGGCGTCACGTCGACAGGATCGCTGTTGTCGTCGAGCACGAGCGTGTAGCTCCCGGTCGTCACGAACCCGAACGTGAACGCGCCCGTGACCGGATCGGGCACGACGACCTGGGCCGCAACCGCAGGCAAGGGCTCGCGCACGAGCTTGACCCAGAGCGAAGCGCCCGTGGCGGCCTCGCCTGCGTCGCGCGCCGCGTCGTGGTCGAGATCGTCGTACACGAAGCCACTCACGCTCACGCTCACGCCCGCGCCGACCGGCAGGCGTCCTGAGAACTCGGACGTCCCGAACGCCGCGAGGAATGCGGTCGCGGTGAGCGACGCGCCGGGCAGGAGGCCCGGAGGAACCGGCATCGTGAAGCGGAAGCGGTTCGTGTTGTCCGATCCCTGCGCGAGCCCGTTGACCGTGCCGGCGTACGCCGACGTGCTCGGGTCGAGATCAGACGCCGATCCTTCGACCAGGGTCGTGAGATACGTGCGTCCCTCGCCGAAGCCCGCCGGATCCCCATCCGTGAGGAAGAGCTCGATCGTCGTCCCCGGTCGCGACCAGCCCGTGAGCGTGAAATTTCCGCCCGAGAGCGTCGCCGCCTCGAGCACCGGGAAGTTCAAAAGCCCGTTCGCGCCCGTGTCGACATCGCCCGCGTCGTTGATCGTGACGAACGGCGGCGTGCCGCGCCGGTCGTCGTCGCTCGCGCGCAGCAGATCGATGCCGACCTGACCGGTCGCGGGCTCGCCCGAGCCGCTTGCGATCGTGCCGTTGTCGTACGTCGAGTTCCGTGTCAGGCGCACGCGCGCGGCCCCGGAACCCACGAGGACGCCCGCGCCCACGTTCGCGTGCACGCGGTTTCGGTCCACCAGGTTGTCGCTTCCGAGCATGCGGAGGCCGGGCGTCTCGGCACTCGCCGACGGGCCGAGGCCGCTCCGGGTGATCGTGTTGTTCTCGATCGTGACCGCACTCGATCCGCCGTGCACGTCGGCGCCCGCGCCCTGCTGGTCGGTCAGGAGGTTGCCGCGCACGGTTCCGCTCGCGCCCCCGTCGAGCTCGATCCCGTTGCACTGCACGTTCCCGGTTCCGTTCCCGCGGAGCTCGTTCTCGGTCACGAGCCAGCCGGTCGCTCCCGCGCGGAGGGCCACGCCGTGCCCGGCCGCGAATCCGACGAGGCTGTTGCGCAAAGTCCCGCCCGAAGCACCGGCGGCGCGCACGAGATCGCCGCCCGAGCGCTCGGCGACCGGCGGGAGTGCGAACGCGTTCGGGCGCGACCCGAGCACGCAGCGCTGGACGAGTGCTCCCGAGGCACCTGCAGACAGGCGGACGTCCGCGTGCGAGTCACTGTCCGTCGCGTTTCCGAAACCGTGAATCGAAAGACCGTGGAGCGTGACGCTCGCCGCCGCGAGGTCGAGACCGAGTGCCAGGCCCGCGCCGTCCACGATCTCGACTTCGGGCGCGGGCACCGGCGCAAGCGCGAGTCCGTCGACGCCCACGCTTCCGCCCGCGCCCAGCGCGCCCGCATTCGTGTCGCCCACGTTCGTCGTCTGGGTCGCGCCGTCGACGCGCGTCGAGCCGCCCGTGATCGCGGGCAACGCGCTTGCGACCGCGATCCGGACGACGCCTCCGGTGAGCTCGCTCACGAGGCCCGCACGAAGCCCCGGATGGGCTACGCCGTCCGGCACCATGAAGATCGACATCTCGACGCCGGCCGTTCCGCCGACCTGAGCGAGGCCCGTGTTCGAGAGCGCGTTCGCGTTCACGAGGAACTGGCGCAGCGAGCCCTGGCCCGCGTCGCGCGCGCTCACGATCGTGTCGAAGTTGAATCCGAAGTCGATTCCGGTTACGTTCGCGGTCGAGAGCACGACGCTCGCAACGCTCTGCGCGACCGTGGTCGCCGTGGAGAGCGACGCGAGCGTCGCGGACGTGAGATTCGCCGCCGCGTCCACGCGCGACGGATCCTCGCCGCCCACCCGCTGCAGGTCTGCGACCGCCGTGCCCGCGGGGGCGGTGGCGCGGAACGTTTGCGCGGGAACGAGTCCGGGCGTGGCCCCGCCGGGCCGGGACGAGGCAACCGTCCCCGAGACGACGCGCACCGTGTACGTGCCGGGCGACCAGCCGTCGAAGGCGTACACGCCGAAGGCGTCGGTCGTGTCGGCCGCGCCATACGCACCCCCCGAATCGTAGAGCTCGACCCGCGTGCCCGGGCGTCCGACGCCGCCGGCCGTCGCGAGCGAGCGTCCCGCACCGCCGCCGTACTGCACGTCCTCGAACACGGTGCCCGAGATCGCGGGCGCGCTCACGGTCACGACCGACGGCTGGTAGCCGGCCGTGATCGTGTCAGCGTCGCTTCGCGTGTTGAACGCCGTGCCGAGCTGGGCCGCGTTGAACGCGAGTGCTCCCTGGTTCGAGACCGTCGAGCCGTTCGGCGCCGGCACCCCCAGCTGCACGCGGAAGCGCACCATCGTCTGCACTCCGGGAGCGATCGTCCCGCCCGCGGCCGACGTTGCTCCCGTGCCGAGCCGGGCCACGACCGTGCGGCTTCCGGCCACGTACTCCGCCTGGTCGTCGCCGGCCGCATCGGTTTTTGCCCCGAAGTTCGGACCGTTCACGATCGAGAGGCTTCCGGCCACATAGCTCGAATTGGCCGGGATCGTGTCGCGCAAGACGGTCTGGATGGCATTGTCCTGGCCGGTGTTGCGCATCTGCACCGTGTACTCGAGCACGTCGCCCGGCCGGACCGGGGCGCCGTTCACGTCCACGACCGACTTCGTGAACGAGTTTCCTTCCATCACGGGCGCATACAGATCGGTCGCGAACGTGACGGCTGCCGGGAAGTAGCGATCGTCCTCGGTCCAGAGCCGAAGCGTGGCGCTCGTCGAGCTGTTCGACAGGATCCCGTTCGCGTTCATGAGATCGCAGTCGAAGCCGAGCTGGTTCCGGTAGTTCGGCGTCTTCGTCGTGACGTGTGCGCCCAGGCGCCCGATCGAGCTGTTGAAGAAGTTGTTCTGCGGATTGACCGCGTCCTGCAGGTAATTGCCGTTGAGCTGGAACGCGTCTCCCGAGTACCCGAGGTCGCCCTCGTACGCGACGACGCCGATCCGCGTCTGGACCGGACCCGCCGGCGGCGTGACGAACCCGCTCAGCGTGAGGATGACCGACGTGCTCGGCGCCACCTCCGCGAATCCGTCGCACACGACGAGGTTTCGGTTCGACACCGCCGCGTCGCCGTAGACGACGACGAGCGACCAGCCGGCGAACCTGTTCGCCGCGACCGTGGACTGGACGTTCGCCGCCCAGTACGTGCCGTTGCCGCCGGCCTGGACGAGCGCCGTGACGTCGCGGAAGCAGCTGTACACGGTGCCATCCACGTCCATCTGCGTGGCCGTGAGCGAGGCGTACGTGGCCGTCGGCGTGCGGAAGCGCACCGTGCTCCTCTGCGCGTTGTTCGAGTCGCCGCCCCAGTAGAGGCCCGCCCACAGCACGTTCGTGCCACCGGGCATCGCGAGCTGCGCGCTGCTCGAGCAGAACGTCGTGCCATCGGTGTCGGCGTCTACGTACTGCATCGTCCAGTCGTTGTTGTTGACGTTCCCGCCGCTGCCGTTCCGCGCGTTGTTGCAGTTTCCGCCGCCCGTGCAGCTCATGAGCGTGTTGCCGATGGGCAGGATGTCGCCGCGCGTGTTGGTCGAGAAGCGGGGCGTGAAGTTGCGCACGATCTGGGCCGTTGCCGCG
>JBOHUC010000094.1:0-13193 GCA_050733935.1 Candidatus Eiseniibacteriota bacterium
GCCTCGCGCGCGGGCCAGGCCGCGGCCCGCGAGGCTTCCGGTGCGGGCGAGCCCGTCCCGGCCAGCGGATCGGGGAAGCGCTCGTGAGCCTTTCGACCGCGGACTTCCTGCTCGAGATCGGGGTCGAGGAGCTTCCGACGCCCTACGTCGTTCCCGCGCTCACGCAGCTCGAGCGCGAGCTGCGCGAGGCGCTCGGCGAGATGCGTCTCGGTTTCTCGGAGTGCGTGACGTTCGCGACCCCGCGGCGCCTGGCCGTGCTCTTCACCGAAGTCGTGACCCGCCAGGCCGACTACGAAGAGGAGGCGCACGGACCGGCCGTCGCGCAGGCGTTCGACGCGGACGGGAATCCGACGAAGGCGCTCCTCGGCTTCGTGCGGGGGCGCGGTGTGGACGTCGCGGACGTGCGGCGCGTGAGGAAGGACAAGGGCGAGTACGTCGCGGTCACGATCAAGCGCGAAGGGAAGAGCGCGCGCGAGCTCCTGCCCGCTGCAATCACGCGCGTTACGGGACAGCTCGCGTTTCCGAAGTCCATGCGCTGGCTCGATTCCGACTTCAGGTTCGCGCGACCCATTCGCTGGATCGTGGCCCTGCTCGGGGACGAGACGCTCGACTTCGAGCTCGCCGGACTGCGCGCGGGGCGGGCGTCGCGCGGCCACCGGTTCCTCCACCCGGGCCCGGTTTCGATCCCGCACCCGACCGGTTACGTCGAAGCCCTCGCGGCCGCCGGCGTGGTCGCCGATCCCAGGCTCCGCCGCGAGGTCATCCTCGAGCAGGCGTCGGCACTCGCGAAGGAAGCGGGCGGGCGTCTGGTGGACGATCCCGAGCTGATCGAGATCAACAATTTCCTGGTCGAGCGCCCGCAGGCGCTCCTCGGGCGGTTCGAGACGAAGTATCTCGATCTTCCGCGCGAGGTGATCGTGACCGCCCTGCGCGAGCACCAGCGCTACTTCGCAGTCGAGAAGGAGGATGGCGCGCTCGTGCCCGCGTTCGTGGCCCTCCGAAACGGCGACGACAGGAACCTCGCCACGATCGCGCACGGGAATGCCGCGGTCCTGCGCGCACGGCTCGACGACGCGCGCTTCTACTGGGATACCGATTTGAGAAAAGCGCCCGCTGACCGGGTCGAGGAGCTGCGCGGCATCGTGTGGCTCGAGGGCCTCGGCACCGTGCGCGACAAGGTCGAGCGCGTGCGCCGGCTCGGTGCGTGGATCGCGGGACAGTGGGATCCGGACCTGATGCCGGTCGTCGACCGGGCAGCGCTCCTCGCCAAGACCGATCTCCTGTCCGAGATGATCGGAAGCGGGAAGGAGTACGCGAGCCTCGAGGGCGTCATGGGAAGCCACTACGCCGAGCGTCACGGCGAGCCCAAAGCCGTCGTGAGCGCAATTCGCGATCATGTGAAGCCGCGCGGAGCGGGCGATGCTCTGCCCGCGAGTGCGGCCGGTGCGATCCTGGCGCTCGCCGACCGCGCGGACAGCGTGGTCGGATGCTACCTGGCGGACAAGGGTCCGAGCGGGGGCGAGGATCCGTACGGTGTGCGGCGCGCCGGAAACGGCGTCGTCCGCATCCTCCTCGAGCAGGAGCGGCATCTCGACGTGAGCGCCCTCACGTCGAACGCGCTCGCCGGCTACGAGGCGGCGGGCGAAGCGCGAGCCGCCGGCGCGGGATCGCCCGCGCGTGCCGCACTCCACGAGGTGCGGGCGCGCATCGACGAGTTCTGGGAAGGGCGGATCGAGAGCGCACTCGAAGATCGCGGATACGCATACGACGAGATTGCCGCCTCACTCGGTGGCACGGACGGCGGGACCGATCCGATGGACGTGGAGCGGCGCGCGGGTGCGCTCAAGCGCCGGCGCACGAACGAGGACTTCCGGCCGCTCGTCATCGGCTTCAAGCGGGTCGCGAACATCCTGCGCGCGGCGGATCCGAACGACGTGCCGGCGGCGGTGGTGGGCGATCTTCCCGATCCGCACGAGGCGGCCCTCGCATCCGCGATTGCGGCCGCGACGCGCGAGGCCGAGCCGCTGTTCGAGAAGCGTGACTACGACGCGGTGCTCGGCGTTTTGCTCAGGCTTAGGGGCCCGATCGACACGTTCTTCGAAGAGGTCATGGTGAACGTTCCGGAGACGGACGTGCGCCGCCGCCGCCTCGGCGTGCTGTCCACCGCGCGCGCGCTGTTCGATCGCGCGTGGGATCTCTCGCGGGTGGTCGTCGAGACCTGAGCGTGCGCGCCGCCGTCGCCGCTTCCGCCGCTTCCGCCGCGCCCGTCGCTCTCTCAATCGCCTTTGCCGTCGCCGCGGCGGGCCTTCTTGCCGGATGCGGCCGCGAGCACGCACCCGCCCTCCGCTACATCGTGCGCCCCGAGCCCGACTCGGGGCGCGTTTTCGTGGAAGCCGAATACCGCACCCGGCCCGGGCGGCTCGCCGTGTTCCTCAACACCATGGATTTTGGCGGTGCGCCCGCCTCCCGCCATGTCACGGACCTCAGCGTGACGACCGGAGATGACCGTGCGGTCAGCATCGAGAGGAGCGGTGCCACGTGGTCGGCCCTCGTGCCGCGCGACGGGCGCCTCAAGTTCCGCTACGCGCTCGACGTGGCGGCGCTTGCGAACGAATCCGGCGCACACGTGGTGAGCCGGCTCGACACGGCGGGTTGTCTTCTCTATGGCGGCCAGCTGTTTGTGCTCCCCGAGCCGACTTCCGACGCGCAGGCGCGCGCGAGCAGAGGGACGGGCGAGCGGGGTGCGCCGCTTGCGGTTTCGATCGCGGTGCAAACGCCGCCAGGCTGGAGGGTCGCCTCGTCCTGGGGCGTCGAGCGCACGGACTTCGCCTTCGACGCGGACTCGCTCGACGCCCTGGCCGACGCGGTGCTCGCCGTCGGGCGCTACGAGCTCGCGGCCCGACGGTCGCAAACGTTCAACCTCGTGGTCGCCTACCGCGGTCATCGCGAGGCCGACGCGGAATCGCTCGCAGCACTCGCGGGGCGCCTGTGCGCGCGCTACGAAGAGCGGCTCGGCGCCTCACCGGGCTCGCTCGGTCTCGTCGTGCTCGACCCGGCGACGACGGCCGAT
Source organism: Candidatus Eiseniibacteriota bacterium (assembly GCA_050733935.1). Lineage (GTDB taxonomy): Bacteria > Eisenbacteria > RBG-16-71-46 > RBG-16-71-46 > DASYSL01 > JBOHUC01. The sequence continues at coordinate 3,071 of JBOHUC010000094.1, forward strand.
CGCACGGTCCGCATCCTCTCGCTCGCGAACGCGGTCGTGATCGAAGGGGATTCGCTCGCGCTCGATACGCGCGATCCCGGCTTCCGGCACCTCGTCGCGCACGAGCTCTTCCACTGGTGGAGCGGGACGAACGGCGTGCTCGCCTACCGCGACGACGCGCTCCGCGCGATGAGCGAGGGCTACGCCGACTACGCGTCCGCGCGCGCTCTGCTCGGGCTCGGTGCCTGGTCGGTCGCGGACTATGCGGGGTTCATCGAGCAGCGCCGGGCGGCCCTCGCCCGCGCACGCGATCGGGACGTGGCGCTCGCGGACCTGTCGTGGCGGGCCGCCGAAGCCGCGACCGAGTCGGCGGACGTGGATCTCGCGCGCGCGAAGGCCGCGCTCGTGGCGTACGCGACGGATCGCTCGCTCGCCGCCTGGAGCGGTGGGAGCGCGAGCCTCGCCGAGCTCTACCGCGCCCTCGTCCGGCGGGGAACGTACCGCCCGGGGCGCGTGTTCTTCGGGCGTCGCGAGTACGAGGCCGCGGTCGCGGAAGTCGCCGGAACGGCCGAACGCGCGCGGACGCTCGAAGGGTTCGAAGGAGGCGGGCTTTCCGCGTCGCTCGACTCGATTCTCGCGGCGGACTCGCTGATCGCGCGGCCCTGAGTCGCGCTGCGAAAGGCGAAGGGAGACGATTGGGCACCGCCGAATTGCGGCCTCCCAGGCCGGTCTGGTAGGCTTCTCGCTGCTCGGACGCCGGATTCCCGCACGGCCCTCGTCGGCGAACCCCATTCGATACTGCCCATTGGTCATGGTCGACCCGCGGAGGAATCCCTGTTCCCCGATTCGATCGCACGCGACTTTTCCTCACTTCGGGTCACGACGCGGGGAATTGCGACGATGGCGCTCAGGCTCGCGCTCGCGCTCGCGCTCGGAACGGTGAACGTCGCGTCGCCACGCCCCGCGAGCGCGGCCCAGGTGCCCACCGACTTCGTCGACGAACCGATCGTGAGCGGGCTCGTGCAGGTCGTGAACTTCGACTTTCTTCCCGACGGCCGGGTCCTCGTGGTCGAGCGAGGGAGCGCGAAGATCCGACTCGTGGTCGGGAACGCGCTGTCCCCGATCGACCCGGTGACGGTCGTTCCGGAGGTCGAGACGATGTCGCTCGAGCAGGGGCTGCTCGGCGTGGCAGTGGATCCCGGATGGCCCAACCGGCCCTATGTGTACGTCTACTACACGTACACGCAGACGCCGAACATTCGCCTGACTCGCTTCACCGCCACAGGCGATCTCGACTTCTCCTCGGACGGGGCGCTCTCGATCGATCTCGCCTCGAGGCGGGAAATCCTGGCGGACATCCCGGACGACAACCCGCTCCACAACGGCGGAACGATCGAATTTGGTCCGGACGGCTACCTGTACGTTGCGAGCGGGGAGGACGGGATTCCCTGCGCCGCGCAGGACATTCACTCGCTCCGAGGGAAGATCCTGCGCCTCGACGTCTCGAACGTTCCGGACGGTCCAGGTCCCGCGCCCGCGTATCAGGATCTCGCGCCGCCCGACAATCCGTTCGTGAAAGACTTCGATCCGCGCGCCCGGCTCGTGTGGCTCTACGGACTGCGCAATCCGTTCAGCTTCGACTTCGACCGGAACACCGGTGCTCTTGGCATTGCGGACGTCGGGAACAGCACGTTCGAGGAGGTCGACCACGTGACCTCGGGCGGGCTCAACCTGGGATGGCCGCTCTACGAAGGGCCCTTTCGCTTCGAGTTTCCCTGCGTGTACGACGACACGCTGAACCTCGAGTTTCCGGTCTACTGGTACCGGAGATTCGAACAGGTCGAGGCAGCCGCCATCTTCGGCGGGATCTATCGCCGGCCGCCGGGACCGCCGGCCGGCTACCCGGCGAGCTACAGCGGCAATCTCTTCGTGCTCGACTTCTACGACGGACTGCTCCGTCGTCTCGCACCTCTGGGCGACGGGAACTACATCCTCGCGCCGCCCGCCCCCGGCCAGCCCTCCGACACGACCTGGGCGACCGGGCTCGAATTCGTGACCCGCATGCGGGTCGGCCCCGACGGCACGCTCTGGTATTTCCAGTGGGACACGATCCGCCGCATCCGGTACACGGGCAACTTCAACGTCGGTGTCGACCCGGGCACACGCGTCGAGCCGCGGCTCGAGCGGCTCTTCCCGAATCCCGCGCGCGGAGAAATCTCGATCGTGTTCGAGCTCCCGGAGGGGGCAACGTCCCGCCTCGAAATCCACGACGCCCGCGGTCGCCGTGTCCGTACGATCGACACGGGCTCGCGCGGCGGCGGGCGTCACGTCGTGGCCTGGGACGGCCGCACCGATCACGGCGACCCCGCCGCGCCCGGCGTCTACTTCGCGTCGCTCCGGGCGGACCGCTTCGAGGCGAGCCGCCGCTTCGTGCTCCTGCCCCGGGACCACTGACCACCGCCGGGCGCGCGACACCGGGGCCGCTGCCGCCGCCCGATTTTCACTTTGCCGATTGGCCCCATGGCTGCTATTCTCCCGCCCGAAGACTGAACCAACGCACCGACCTTTTAATCCGGCCCCGAGAGGCCGGAAAGGGGACCGAATGATCATGCCGACCGTGACCCGAGCCTGCGCGCGTCTCCACGCGACAGGCTTTTTCTGTATGCCGAGCTGGAGGTGAACATGGCCGTTCGCGAGAAGGCCGAGATCATCGATGCCGAGGGGCTGCGCCGCATCATCACGCGCATCGCCCATGAGATCGTGGAGCGCAACAAGGGCACCGCGGACGTCGTGCTCGTGGGCGTGCGCCGCCGGGGCGTGCCGCTCGCCGAGCGGATCGCGGTCAAGATCGCCGAGTTCGAGCAGTCGAAGGTGCCGCAGGGCTGCCTCGACATCACGCTCTACCGCGACGACCTCTCCGAGGTCGGACCGCGCCCGGTCCTTGGCGGCACCGAGATGCCGGTCGACGTGACCGGCAAGGTCGTCGTCCTGGTCGACGACGTGCTCTACACGGGCCGGACGGTGCGCGCCGCGATGGACGCGATCATGGACCTCGGCCGACCGCGCGCGATCCAGCTCGCGGTGATCGTCGACCGCGGGCACCGCGAGCTTCCGGTGCGCGCCGACTACGTCGGCAAGAACGTCCCCACGTCGAAACGCGAGATCATCGGCGTGCGCGTGAAGGAGATCGATCAGGAGGATTGCGTCGTCATCAAGGAGATGGAGGACTGACGGTGACGCCTCCCCCCGGCGTCGCAGTCGAGTCGCGCGATCCGGGCTCCACGGGCGCGCCGGGCGTGCTTCCGGCCGGTCCGGGAGCTCGTCCGGGTCCGGAGCGCCGCGATTTGCTCGATCTCGAGACCCTTCCCGTCCCGACTCTGGTGCGGCTCCTCGAGGGTGCGCGGGCGTTTCAGCGCGTGCTGAACTCGGCCGAGCGCAAGCGGCCCGTGCTCGCCGGCACCGCGGTCGCGAACGTGTTCTTCGAGGCCTCGACCCGCACGCGCGTGTCCTTCGAGTGGGCCGAAAAGCGCGTCGGTGCGGACAGCGTTTCGTTCTCCACCCAGGGCTCGTCCGTGTCGAAGGGCGAAACACTGCTCGACACGGTGTGGACGCTCGAGTCGATGGGGCTCGATCTCATCGTCGTCCGCCATGCCTCAGCCGGTGTCCCGCACTTCCTCGCCCGCCATGTCTCCGCACGCGTGATCAATGCGGGCGACGGGGCGCACGAGCATCCAACCCAGGGTCTGCTCGATGCGCGCACGCTGCTCGATGCATGGGGCTCGCTCGAGGGTCGGCGGATCGCGATCGTGGGCGACATCGCCCACAGTCGTGTGGCGCGCTCTGCAATCTGGGCATTCACGAAGCTCGGGGCGAGCGTGGTCCTGTGCGGGCCGGCTTCGCTTCTCCCGGCCGCCGCAGGTGAAGGCGCGTTCGGGGGACCCGAAGCGCGTGTGAGCGCCACCACCGAGCTTGCCGAAGCGGTCGAGGGCGCCGATGCGGTGATGGCGCTCCGTCTCCAGACCGAGCGTATGGAGCGCTCGGTCCTCCCGTCGAACGCGGACTTCGTGCGCCGCTATCGCCTGACCCAGAAGCGCCTCGCGGCCGCGAAGCCCGACGTGCTCGTCATGCATCCCGGTCCGATGAACCGGAGTGTCGAGATCGCGTCGCACGTCGCGGATTCGCCGCGCTCCGTGATCCGCGCGCAGGTGACGAACGGTGTGGCCGTGCGCATGGCCGTCCTGTGCTGGTGCCGGGGACTCGACCCGGTCGAGGCCTCCTCGTGAGCGCGCGCACGCCGGCCGGACCGAGCCTCCTGTTCGTGAATGCGCAGCTCGCCGATCCCGAAGCGGGCACGCTTGCGTTCGAGGATCTGCTCGTGGTCGAGGGACGGACGGTCGCCCGCGGCGCCGGTGCGCGCACGCAGGCTTCCGCCGCACGCGCTGAAACGGTGGACCTCGCGGGCGCCGTTCTCGCGCCCGGGTTCGTCGACGCGCACGTTCACCTGCGCGAGCCCGGCCAGGAGGACAAGGAGACGATCGCAAGCGGGACGGCCGCCGCCGTCGCGGGCGGCTTCACGAGTGTCGCGTGCATGCCGAACACCTCGCCGCCGCTCGACGAGCCCGGGCGCCTCTACTACGTCGCCGAGAAGGCCCGCCGCGCGGGTCGCGCGCGCGTCCATCCGGTCGCGGCGATCACGCTCGGGCTTGCGGGCGAGCGGCTCGCCGATCTCGCGGCCCTCGTCGAAGCGGGAGCGGTCGCGTTCTCCGACGACGGCCGGCCGGTCATGCACGCGGGCCTCATGCGCCACGCGCTCGAATACGCGCGCGACCTGGGCGTGCCGCTCGTGACCCACGCGGAAGACCTCCTCCTGCGCGGCGAAGGGGTCATGAACGAAGGCCCGACCGCGACCCGGCTCGGGCTCCCCGGGATTCCGGCCGCGTGCGAGGTGATCGCCGTCGAGCGTGACCTCGAGCTCGCGGCTCTCACCGGGGCGCGTCTCCATGTCGCCCACGTGAGTGCCGAAGGCTCGGTCGAAGCGCTGCGCCGCGCGAAGGTGCGCGGCACGCGGGCGACCGGCGAGACCGCGCCGCACTACTTTGCACTCACCGACGAAGCGGTCGCACGCGGGGGCGGCTACGACACGAATGCCAAGATGAATCCGCCGCTCCGCTCGGAGGCCGATCGAGCCGCCGTCCTCGCCGGACTCGCGGACGGCACGCTCGATGTCATTGCGACCGATCACGCGCCGCACACGCCGCGCGAGAAGGAGTCCGATTTCGCGGCCGCACCGTTCGGCGTCGTCGGTCTCGAGACGGCCCTCGCGGTCGCACTCACGCAAGTGGTCCGGCCCGGGCGCCTGTCGCTCGTCGCCCTTCTGCGCCGCTTCACGACCGCGCCGCGCACGCTCCTCGGGCTTCCCGATCCGCTCGCGCCGGGAGAGGAGGCGGACCTGGTCGCGTTCGATCCGGAGACGCGCTGGATCGTGGATCGCTCCGCCTTCCGCTCGAAGGGTAGGAACACGCCGTTCGAAGGGCACGAGCTCTCCGGCCGCGTGCTCGGGACCTGGGTCGGAGGGCGCGCGGTGTATGCGGCCGAGCCCGCGCCTGCAGCGACGGGGGAGGTGCGATGAACCGCTGGGCGAACTCGACGGCGATTCTCGCGCTCGAGGACGGACGTGTGTTCCACGGGCGCTCCTTCGGCGCTCCCGGAACGCGCGCAGGCGAGGTCGTGTTCAACACCGCGATGACCGGCTATCAGGAGGTGTATTCGGATCCCTCGTATGCCGGACAGATCGTGTGTCTCACGTATCCCTTGATCGGGAACTACGGCGTGAACGACCAGGACTTCGAGTCCGTGCGCTTCCATGCCGAAGGCGTGATCGTGCGCGAGCACTGCGAGCATCCTTCGTCGTGGCGCATGGAAGGCCGGCTCTCGGACTGGCTCGAGGAGCGCGGCGTGGTCGCGATGGCCGAAGTGGACACGCGCGCTCTCACGCGCTACATCCGCTCGCACGGCGAGCTCCGGGCCGTGATCTCGACCGAGGAGCTCGATCCGGAACGCGCGGTCGCGCTCGCCCGGGCGAGCCAGGGTCTCCTGGGCGCCGACCTCGCCTCCCGGGTCACCTGCCCCGCCCCCTACGTGTTCGCGCGGGGAGAACGGGGCCGGGTCGTGGTGTATGACTATGGAGTGAAGCGCAACATTCTGCGCGAGTTGGCCTTGCGCGGTTTCGAGGTGGCCGTGGTCCCCTCCAGGACCGACGCCGCGGACGTCCTGGCCCAGAAACCGGTCGGGGTCGTCCTGTCGAACGGACCCGGGGACCCCGCCGCCGTCCAAGGCGCCCCGGAGGCGGTCGGCCGGATCCTGGGCCAGGTGCCCGTGCTCGGGATCTGCCTCGGGCATCAGATCACGGCGCTCGCGCTCGGAGCGCGCACGTCGAAGCTCAAGTTCGGGCATCACGGCGCGAACCACCCGGTGCTCGAGCTCGCCACCGGACGGATCAGCGTGACGAGCCAGAACCACGGCTTCGTCGTGGACGAGAGTACGCTCCCCGAAGGCTGTCGCGTGAGCCACCGCTCGCTCAACGACGGCGCGGTGGAAGGACTCGAGTGCGAGCGTCTGGCCCTCGTCTCGGTGCAGTACCACCCCGAGTCGTCGCCCGGTCCGCACGACAGCAAGTACCTGTTCGACCGTTTCGCGGAGCTCACCGAAACGCGGCCGACGCGAGCGGCTGTTCCCGCCGTTCCGGCCGCTGCCGCGACGGCCGCCGCGACCGGCGCACCGCTCCGCTAGTCCGAGCACCCGCCGAACCCGAGGAGTCAAGAAGCACGATGCCTCTGCGTCCCGACCTCAAGAAAGTCCTGCTCATCGGCTCCGGTCCGATCGTGATCGGACAGGCGTGCGAGTTCGACTACTCGGGCACGCAGGCGTGCCGCGTGCTCAAGCGCGAGGGCCTCGAAGTCGTGCTCGTCAATTCGAACCCGGCGACGATCATGACCGATCCCGACGTCGCGGATCGCACGTACGTCGAGCCGCTCACGGTGCCGATCCTCGAGAAGATCCTCGATCGCGAGCGCCCGGACGCGCTCCTGCCGACCGTGGGCGGGCAGACCGGCTTGAACCTCGCCGTCGAGCTCGCGCAGCGTGGCATTCTCGATCGCTACGGGGTCGAGCTCATCGGCGCCTCGCTCGAGGCCATCCAAACGGCCGAGGATCGCGAGCTCTTCAAGGCGGCCGCCCGGCGTGCGGGTGTCGACGTGCCGCGCTCCGGCGAGGTGCGGTCGGTTCAGCAGGCGCGCGCGCTCGCCGAGGAGCTCGGGTTCCCGCTCGTCGTGCGCGCGTCGTTCACACTCGGCGGTCTCGGCTCGGGCACCGTGTTCAATGTCGAGGAGCTCGAGGAGACGGTCTCGATCGGCCTTGCGGCGTCGCCGGTCGGCCTCGTTCTGGTCGAGGAGTGTCTCACCGGCTGGTCCGAGTTCGAGCTCGAGGTCATGCGCGACCGGAAAGACAACGTGGTGATCGTCTGCTCGATCGAGAATTTCGATCCGATGGGCGTTCACACGGGCGACTCGATCACGGTGGCCCCGGCGCAGACACTGTCCGACCGCGCGTACCAGAGCATGCGCGACGCCGCCCAGCGCATCATTCGCGAGATCAAGGTCGAGGCCGGCGGCTCGAACATCCAGTTCGCGGTCCATCCGCGCGACGGGCGCATGGTCGTGATCGAGATGAACCCGAGAGTCTCGCGCTCGTCGGCGCTCGCGAGCAAGGCGACGGGATTTCCGATCGCGAAGATCGCGGCCCTCCTGGCGGTGGGCTACACGCTCGACGAGATCCCGAACGACATCACGAAGGCGACGCCGGCGTGCTTCGAGCCGGCGCTCGACTACTGCGTGGTCAAGATCCCGCGCTGGGCGTTCGAGAAGTTCAAGGACGCCGACCCCGTGCTCGGCACGCGGATGAAGTCGGTGGGCGAGGTGATGGCGATCGGGCGCACGTTCCCCGAGGCGCTCTTGAAAGGCCTGCGCTCGCTCGAGCTCGACGGGAAGGCCGCGCAGTCCGAAGCCGGCGTCGGGCCGGGGCGGCCGGAGGACGAGCTCGGGTCGCTGCGCGAGCAGATCCGGAAACCGCACTGGATGCGCCTGCAGCAGCTCCTGGCCGCGCTCGCGGTCGGCGATTCGCCGGACGAGCTCGCGGAGGCGACGGCGATCGATCCCTGGTTCCTCCATCAGATGAAGCGCATCACGGACGCCGAGAACGAGGTCCGTGAGCTCTCGACACTCGCCGACGTTCCGGGCGAGACGATCTGGCGGGCGAAGCGGCTCGGCATCGCGGACGCGCGACTCGCCTCGCTCGTGGGCGCGACCGAAGCCGAAGTGCGTGCGCGAAGGCTTGGCTTCGGCATCCGGCCCGTGTTCAAGGCCGTCGACACGTGCGCCGCGGAGTTCGACGCCGAAACGCCGTACTTCTACTCGACGTACGAGGAGGAGGACGAGGCGCGTCCCGGCACGAAGCCCCGCATCGTGATCCTGGGCTCGGGACCGAATCGCATCGGACAGGGCATCGAATTCGATTACTGCTGCGTGCAGGCCGCGGAGGCCCTCAAGGCCGACGGCTTCGAGGTGATCCTCGTCAACTCGAACCCGGAGACCGTGTCGACCGATTACGACACGTCGTCCCGGCTCTACTTCGAGCCGCTCACGTTCGAGGAGACGATGAACGTGATCGAAGCCGAAAAGCCGCTCGGCGTGATCGTCCAGCTCGGCGGGCAGACGCCGCTCAAGCTCGCACGCGCGCTGCACGAGGCGGGCGTGCCGCTCCTCGGAACGTCGTTCGACGACATCGACCGCGCGGAGAACCGCCGCCGGTTCAGCGAGCTGGTCGATTCACTCGGACTCCTCCAGCCCGCGAGCTCGACGTCCCCCGGCCGGGCGGAAGCGCGCGAAGCCGCCGAGCGGCTCGGGTATCCGGTCCTCGTCCGGCCTTCGTACGTGCTCGGCGGGCGCGGCATGCGCGTCGTCTACTCGCCGGCCGAGCTCGAGTCGTTCTTCGACGAGGGGATCGCGATCACCGAGGACGCGCCGCTCCTGCTCGACAAGTTCCTCGAGGACGCGATCGAAGTCGACGTCGACGCGCTCGGCGACGGCGAGCGCTTCGTGGTCGCGGCCGTGATGGAGCACATCGAGGAGGCGGGCATCCACTCCGGCGATTCCTCGTGCGTGATTCCCCCGTACGCGCTGGGAGAAGAGCACGTCTCGCGGATTCGCGAGGCGACCCTGAAGCTCGCGCAGGCGCTCCACGTGAAGGGGCTTCTGAACGTCCAGTTTGCGGTCAAGGGTGAGCGCATCTACATCCTCGAAGCGAACCCGCGTGCCTCACGCACGGTGCCGTTCGTCGCGAAGGCGATCGGCTGGCCGCTCGCGCGCCTCGCCGCGCTTGCGATTGGCGGCCGCACGCTCGAGGAGCTCGGCGTCACGGTCGCCCCCGAGCCCACGCTTGTCTCGATCAAGAAGCCCGTGCTCCCGTTCGCGCGCTTCCCGGGCGAGGACGCGCTGCTCGGGCCCGAGATGAAGTCGACCGGCGAAGTGATGGGACGCGACCGCGACTTCGGCCGCGCGTTCGCGAAGGCGCAGCTCGGATCCGGCGAAGGCCTTCCGACCGGGGGCACCGTGTTCCTGTCGGTCAAGGACGACGACAAGCGCGCCGTCACGTTCATGGCGAAGCGGCTCGCCGACCTCGGGTTCCGCCTGCTCGCGACGCGCGGGACCGCGCGCTTCCTCAAGTTGAACGGGCTCGAGTGCGAGGTCGTGCTCAAGGTGAACGAGGGCAAGCCCGATATCGTGGACCGGATCGCGGCGGGCGAGGTCACGCTCATCATCAACACGCCGCTCGGCCGCGTGTCGAAGTACGACGAGCGGGCGATTCGCCAGGCCGCGCTCCGCCACGGCGTGACCACGATCACGACGATCGCCGGAGCGCTCGCCGCCGTGTCGGGCATCGAGGCGCTCGGGAAGGGAGCGCTCGAAGTGAGCGCGCTCCAGGAGGTGACTTGAGCCGCCTCCGCATTCTTAGGGGACGGGCGGGAGCTCCCGCTCCGCCCGACGGCGCGCACGCCACCCTCTCCGTGGCAGTTCGCGCGGTCACCATG